>JBFJVZ010000128.1:0-16982 GCA_041623895.1 Pirellulaceae bacterium
TCGGTTCGTTCCAAGATTCCCCGAAGTCTGGCGACATCGGCTACGACCACCACCCTAAGATTGAATCTGGACAAAGCACTAGGCTTTGTCATCAAGAACGTTGCGTTCATGCAGGCGATCTACCAATTCGCCAATGGATTGGAAGTTGCGTAACTCTTCGTCTTGCACCGAAACACCTAAAACGTCTCCAATCGCAGCGATCATGGTCACGTGTCCCATCGAATCCCACTCCGTTACCGTCGACGGAGTGTCTTCGCGTGTTAGCGAGCCGGGATTTCTTCCCAGCACCTCGCAAAGCTCGTTCAGGAACTCGGCCGTTTTCATGTAATTCTCCAATGATTCCAAGACAATGCCTGGCCGGTTACTTGCTCAAAGGTTAATTGGCCCATCGCCATCACCTCGGGTGAGAAAAATTGCGTCTTTCTCAATATCGAGTTGGCTGAGCAATTTATCTAACGCACGTGAACCGGCGAAGATGAAATTCGAGGGACCGCTGAGAAAGCCTGATCGGCGGAAGGCATCCCCCCATCTCGCATGGGAATGATTTGCGACGATCAGATCGACGCCGCGCTTTGCAAGATGGTCGGCCGCAGCGCCGACAACGACGGCGGCGTCATCGATAGCAGCCAATCCGTCAACGAACGAGCCAAGTCGTAAGCTACCGAACTGCCGATGCCCGGTCATCTGCGTGTCCAACATCACGGCCCAGCCCAGCAGCTGTTTCCCATCAAACACTTTCAAGCGTAGAAAACGGGAATCAGCACGCGGATACAGAAGTCGCAAAACGTGCGAATCACGGACTGCAATCATGCCGTATTGGCTTTGACATCGAGACCACACCTCATCACTCCATTTGTCAAATTCGCTGACGATTTCGACGCGAAGATCGGGACGAACCTGCGATTTGGATTTTGCCGACTGCAGGAACTTGAATCCCGCCGCAGCGGCTCCAGAATACGCCGCCACATCCAGCGCGAACCGGCGAAGCAGTGAACGCCGCAGGAATCGAATCGAACGACAAAAGCGAAACGGGTGCTGAACTGTAAAGAAGAACGGAACGGTGAATACTTGCCAACGAGCTGCCTGGAACAACTTGGTCACCGCTTCCTCGTACCCACCAAGTCCCAACCCAAAGAGCAGCCGCTGTCTGCCCATCGCATCGAACAGTAATTCCGACGCCAGACTCGCATAGCGGCGGTCTACCACGCCTTCGGAGATTGGTAATCGCAGATTGCCGATCGGCACAATCTCGTCACCGATTTTGAATTCCTGGTGTTTAAGAATGTAGCCGCCCCGAACCTCTTGTTGCTGATCGAGGGCAACATACTGTTCCTCAAAAAGACGGGAACTGTTCGACGCTGGCAGCCAGCTAGGCGTTTCTTGCACAGGGAATTGCATCTTCATGCCCCCGGCGCGCAATCGATCGTTGAACGACTTGACGGCCGGGCAGTGATTGTCTGTAAGCTCGGTGATTCGAACTGACATGAATGCCGCGTTACCGAGTAGGATAAGATCGGCTAGCGTTTCGAGTCATATCTGAATCGCGTGAAGAACATGGCGATGACAGATTGGAAGATCACCTTCAAATCAAAAACCGCCGACGACTGCTCGATGTAATCTTTTGCCAACCGTAGCTTCTCCGGCAGAACTTGCTCACAGTATTCTGTTTCCGGGTCCTCCGCGTTGGCCAGCATTTCTGATTCGTGGCGAAACCGCAACGAGGCCAAGTCTGTGATGCCGGGCCGTACGGTTAATATCTCCGCGTAGTCAGTGCGAAACATTTCAACGTATTTTGGTACCTCGGGCCGCGGACCAACGAGACTCATCTCACCTTTCAGCACATTGATCAGTTGTGGTAATTCATCCAACTTGGTGTTGCGCAGGAATCGGCCGACACGGGTAATTCGGACATCGTCGCCGACGGTGATTGATCGACCCAACTGCGGAGCATTGTGAACCATCGTGCGGAACTTCAGGATTTCAAAGGGCACGAAGTTTCTGCCAACGCGAAGCTGTCTGAAAAGCGCCGGTCCCGGAGAACTAACCTTGACCAGGAACGCGACCAGGATCAACAACGGCGAAAGCAGCAACAGTCCGCAAGCAGAGACTACCAAATCCATCGATCGTTTCAGCATGGCTATGGCGGCCTTATCGACGTTCCGGTGTTGGCCGCAGGGAGAAGTTGCCGCACAATCCCCGAACAACATCGACGACATGCCTGGTTTCCTGCTCACGCATGCCGGGGTAGATCGGCAAACTGATGAGCCGCTGCCACTCTCGTGTGGCGATCGGTAAATCATTCGCCTCCCAGCCAAGACTTTCATAGTAGGGGTGCAAATGCAAAGGTCGCCAATGCACAGAGCAACCAACGCCCAGTTCTTTCATCCGCTGAATGAACACGTTGCGATCCACCGAGAGACGATCCAGGCAGAGACGAATCGGAAACAGATGCCAGGCATGAATGCGATCCTCGAAAGATTCCGGCAGTTCAATTTCATCAACATTCCTTAATTGCTCGGAATAAGACGCGGCAATTGTTTCTCGCTGACAACGCAACTCCTCGGCACGTTGCAACTGAATAATTCCGAGTGACGCAGCCACGTCGGTCATATTGTATTTATACCCAGGTGCCACGATACGGTAATCCCAAGCAGCACCGCCTCGATAACGGTTCCAGGCATCATGAGATAACCCGTGCAACGACATTTGTCTGATGCGATCAGCAAGTGCTTGGTCCCGGGTCACGGCCATCCCCCCTTCAGCAGTCGTGATCGTCTTGTTCGTGTAAAACGAAAAGCACGTCACGGCAGCTGTGTTCTCACCACAATACCGCCAGCCGTCCGACCCCTTGCTCTTTATCGCGGCGGGAAATGCGTGCGCTGCATCTTCGACCACCCACAGCCCGTGGTCATCCGCAAACGATTGTACTTGTTCCATGTCAATCATGGCCCCGCCAACATGCACGGGAATGATGCCAACTGGGTCAACTTTGTCCGTAAAAGGCAGAGTCCCGGCACGCAATCTTGACAGCTTTGATTCGGCATCCTTTAGATCAATGTGAAAAGTGAGCGGATCACAATCGACCAGGATCGGGATCGCGCCCTGGTAACGCACCACTTCGGCAGTGGACGCGAAGGTCATTGTCGGGACCAATACGGCTTGGCCTGGCTGTAAACCCAAAGCTTCCACGGCCAGATGCAGCGCCGCTGTGCATGAATTGACCGCGATCCCGTATTTGCCGCGGACTGCCTGACAGAATTCGCTCTCAAACCTCTCGACTCGTGGTCCCGTCGTCAACCAGCCCGACTTCAGACAGGCAACGACCTCTGAAATCTCGTCATCGGAGATGCAAGGCCGAAAATAAGGCACCCGCAAACTCTCCGCTGTGCTCATCGCCGGAACTCCCGACTCAGACTGTTCATCGGAAGGATGAATGACGAATCTCCCCTCGTTCCACCATGGCTCGCTCTTGAGGCGACAGATTACAAACATTCGTTTGGAATTTGCCTGCTTTGGTACGCGGAATCGCATCCGTAGCTTCGGCAACGATTTCCATGTCGGGATTACCCATCCGCTCGCGCATTCTTGCCAACATCAGCTGCTCATGCTCTTTGGCAAAGTCAGGGCCGGGAACGTAAAGGATGCGGATTCGCGTCAACGAATCCTGTATCACCTGAGCCTCGACCAAAGGCAACTCAGACACAAACACCGGCTCCAAGCGGTTGATCATTTTGCCGTCGGGCAAATATATCATATCTGTCACTCGGCCTTCCAAGGCTTTCAAAATCGGCAGAGTCCGGCCACAGGGACACGAGTTTTCCTTGGCAAAGGCCCCGCGATCACCCACCCGATAACGAATCAATGGCATATCGTGATTCATCAGTCCGGTACAGATGAACTCTCCGGTCGCGTTCTCGGGCACCGACTGTCCGCTCTCCATGACCTCGACGACCCCTACCTCGGGCCACAAATGCAGTCGTCCGTGCTCGCATTCACCAGCCGAGCCGACAATCTCACTCATGCCCCAAGTCTCGCGCACAGGACAGCCAAACGCTGCTTCAATGACTTCGCGCTGGTAATCAAACAACGGTTCCGCATTGGCGATAACGACCTTCATTTTGATGTCGCGCCTTTTCAAGCGAAGAATCTCGTTGGCGATAATATACAAGTACTGTGGGTAGCCATGCAGATACACGATCTTGTACTTGATCAGCGCGTCAAGGAAAGCCGGGATCCACTGTTGGGTGAGATGAAACGCTGACAGATACAGCTGTTTAAATGCACCGTTCCATACCCAAAACGGTGGCCGCGTGGCGCTGCTGGGTACAACCAAGTGTGCCCCCTGAATCGCCCAGCGATCGCGGCGTGATACGCCATACCAATAACGTCCGCGAGCTTCCGCTACTCCGTAAAAATTTGTATGCGTACCACGGCTAAACCAGAGGTCAATCGGTTTGCCTGTTGTGCCACTGGTGCGAACACGGAACATTCTTTTCTCATTACAATCGTCAGCGAGAAACGCTCGCGGATTGCGACGTACATCTTCTTTATCGAGAATCGGCCAGTTCTGCAGGTTTTCCCAGTCTGCTTGATCGCCTCTACGTCGCCGCTCAGCCCACTGTTCCCGATAAAAGGGAACCTGCAGCGCTGCTCGACGGAGCAACTTTCCAAGATTCTGTTGTTGATAATCTCGCCATTGATCAACGGTCCAGTGCTCACGCGCGATCGCCTCGTTGGCTATCCGTTCTGTTTCGCTGCTGTACCTCCAGGAACGAAGATAGTAACCGCGCATCGTGGCCGCCCATGAACGCGCCGGCGCAGGCAAGCGATAGTACAAACGTAACAGATCCATCAGTCTCTTAGACCGAATAACCGTGCCGAACTTGCAGCCAAAAGTTCTCCCATGCGGATGGAAGGCGCACTACTCATACGTGACGTCAATGCACTCCGGTGCCGGATAGGGGTTGCGGAGCGACCAAGAAAAGGTTGTGTCCGGTTCACGACAATCGAACTTGGATTTCTTCCAAAATTCAAGGCAAGGTTTATTTCTATCGGTGGGAATATACGTTGCTATGATTTCGCTCAGTCCCAGTGAGCGCGCATGTTCGACCAGAACATGCACCATGACTTCTTCAATCTTTCGCCCCATGACCCGACAACTGAGAATGAAGTCGACGATCCGCGCCGTGTTGCCGTCTACCTCCAGGCTCGCGATTCCGGTTAGTCCAGAGTCGCCAAACCTGTCGGAAACGCGAAAAGTCCAAAACTCGTGACCCTGCTGCGACACCCACTGGGACAATTCACTTTCGGACAGGCGGCGGGTGGTCAGATTCATCTGATTTGTCTTTGCCAACAATTGACTGGCTCGCTCACAGTTAGCGTCATTCATGGGTTGAACGACGACCTTGGTTTCCAGCGTTACCAGCCACTGGTCAATGGACCCGACAGATTTTTTTGAACTCTCTCGCGCTCGCTGAACCCGATACATCTCGGTTCGAGAAAGGTCTTCCTTTGTTACCGTTGGCGAACTGAAACACGTAAGCCCCATAATTGTCTGCGGGTAAAGCATCTTCTCATTGGGCATTTCCGGTACCAACACATCCGGTAATGCATCGCGCACGCGTTGCCTTTCGACCGGATTGTCGTCCAAAAACACGGCCGAATCTAATCCCAGATTCAATTCGGTCATAAGATCGCTCAAATTTTGGGCTTTATCATCCCAATTGATCCGCCAGCCAGCGAAGTCATCTGGCCGTAGAATCATCTCCGGGTGTTTCTCGATCGCTTGCAGCGCAAGCTGTTCATCATTCTTGCTGACGATGCCCAGCAGTATGCCACGGTTGGTAAACGACTTGAGCGCCCGCTGGAAGTCGACGAAAGCTTCGCCGATGGGATCATGTCCACCAAGGCACAGATCCCGCCATCCCACATCGCCGACAATACCACCCCATAGCGTATCATCAAGATCAACAACGATGATCTTCTTGGCACCGCGCTGAATCGATGCGAACGTTGCTCCAATATCGCGAGCCGCATTCTTAAAGACAGAGTTGTCGAAGGCGACTTTCGCCAAATACCACATCTTGGCGTTAAAGGCTTGCTTGCTTTCGTGCAGCCAACGATTTGTGTCCAGTACGTAAACGCCCGGCGTGCTCTGCAGGTTTTCCATCAAGCGAAGATTGATCTTCGACAGCAACCCCCGGATCCCCAATCCAATTCTCATGTCAAGCATTCCGTAGCCTACCAACTCGGCCGGTACGACCCAGTTAGGCACCAGAATGGTCGCGACGCGATCAGTTAATGACTGAATTGCCTGAGTGAAGCGATCAACCTCGGCAATGGCTTGCTCCGCATCCGCGGCCTCGAACTGCAGGACCTTACGGAATTCACCGACTACGGCTTCAGGCCGGGTCCAGACAATTGCCGCATCAACATTCCGTTGCCAACACTCATGGCTCCTATCAATCAGTGTTTGGTAAACCTGTCCAAAAGGCGCCACGAAAGAATCAATTTGAGCTTCTTGTGCATTACTGAGGAAACCCGCCAACGGGCCGATGTTGAAATCGGAGACCAGGATCGCCGCAATGCGACCGTTCATCTCGCCCTTTCCCTCAAGCATGGGACTTTTTATCTGGATCCCGTAGCGACTGGAGAAGTTTTGTGGCCTTTACGCGTGTGGTCGCCGCTGAACCAATACTGGCCGAAACGGAAAAGACCGATCAGGAACCCCAAGCCGTACGAAAGATGCAGCGTGGCGAATGCAACGGGCAACAGAATTGCCCGCCAACCGTGCCTGGAACGCACAGACGAAATCGTCGCCAGCATTAAGACGGCCACATAAACGGCAACCAATGCCACCAAGGCAGAACCTGCGGGAGCGTAGAATATGGAGGCCAGAGAGAGGGTAAGAAAAGAGCAGACAAGAACCAGCGGAGCAAACTGTCTCATGCGCATTTGCAACGGATGTTTTTGCAGCACACGAACTTTCCAGTAGCCGTACTGAAAATACTGTTTTGCGAGTCGGTTGATCGAACTGCGGCTGTAATACTTCGATCGCATGTCGGGAGCGAGCAGCAATTTTGCTCCCAGCTTGCGTAGCCGATAGTTGTATTCGTCGTCCTGATTGCGCACCAACTGCTCATCATACGGCCCAGCTTGATCAATGATCGCTTTGGTATAAACGGGAAAGGCGATCGTATCGACGACTTTGCTTGCTGTGTTGCCAACACGAAAGGCCGATCCCCCAACGCCGTATTTGGAACTCATCACGGACGCAATCACACTGGCGGTCGGCGTTTGGCCAATTGTCTCGATGGGACCGCCAACGCCGTCCACCTGCCCGCCTCGGAGGTGATCGACACTGCGGCGAATGTAGTCTTCAGCAATCACGCAGTGCCCATCCACGCGCGCAATGATTTCGCCGTGGCAATGTTCTTTCGCCGCGTTCAGCGCCTTGGGTGCGGTCATCCCCGGGTTATCGACCAGACGAACGTGATCATGCTTTCGCTGAATTTCGCGGACAATCTCACGAGTTTGATCGGTCGACATTCCGTCGCAAACAATCACTTCGATTCGGTCGGCGGGATAATCCTGCCCGAGGACAGCTCCGAGACTTTGATGGATGAAGCCCGCTTCGTTGCGGATGGGCATGATAACGGAGACAAGCGGCTGCTGCTGAGCAGACTCTTGCAACTCTACTTTGTCGTTCATGCGGTGATCGACTCGACGCGTTTCGGAACACCCACCCACCGACCGCCATAGAGCATCAGGGTTTTCGCGGCAAAGGCTCCGACCATACAATCGAGACGATATTTCTTGATCAATCGGCGCAAGAGCAAGGCCTCGCGCAGCTTTGCGGGGCGAGGCGATGGCGAGGCGAAACACCTGAGTTTTTCCGGGGCCGAAATCATCGCCGGTGGCTTTTTCTCAAGCGATCGGTGAAGAAATACGGACTCAGTGAACCGCTGGCCTTGGCTCGAATTGCCGCCGGCCCGTCCACTTGGTGCGCTTCGACGCGTGGCAGAGCCAGCAAATCGGAACCAGCAGTTGCCAGCCCCAGGTCCGTCGTGACAGCCAACGAATAACCGGCGGCGCGTACCGCATCAATGTAGGCGGCCGGCACCTGGCCCAAACGTCGGCTGCCGTAGGGATACGCGTATGCCTGAGTATTCTCGGCACCGAACCGCGCGGCAAGAATCTCACGCGAACGCCCGGCCTCGTTCTCGAATTGCTGAGCCTGGCAACGACTGCCATTGAGGTGCTGATGCGAATGGGATCCGATCGTAACCAAGCCATTTTCCAGACATTCCTCCAGCTCCTGCCAACCCACGGCCCGCCACGCATCCTCCGAAACGCGGTGTCGGTTATCGCCGGCCCAGCGGTCAAAGGGCATCGGTTCGTTTGATCCTATCACTTCCGTAGGCACAAAAAACGTTGCCGGAGCCTGATACCGCTGCAGGATAGGAAGTGCCAGACGATAGAAATTCGCAAACCCGTCGTCAAAGGTCAGGCAAACCCAAGGCCGCTGCGAAATTTGTCCCGTTTGCAATAGTTCCGGAAGATCCATCAGCGGGACGATCGATCCGAAGTCGGCGAGCGCACGTATTTGGCTTTCAAACTTTCCCGGCGTCACATTCCAGTCATCGCGGCGTGGATCGATGAAGTCGAAATCAGCGACACGATGATATACCAGAATGCATGCTGCCGCGCCGCTGCTGGCTTTGACAAACGGAAGGCTGGCAACTGACAAACAGCCGGCCGTGCGTTTGATGGTACGTTTAAGGTGAATCGGACCAAGCATTAAACGCCAAAGGCTTCGGGCACCTGGTGTGCTTTGTATTGCTCATCCAAATGTGGCAGTTCCGGCAACTCGATGCCCACGTCCTGACATTTTTGCAGGTACTGCAAAATGCGGTCACGGATATGCTGTTCGGAGTGATCGCTTTTCTTAATTCTGCGTTTGTTGTTGTAAACCTGCCCACACACTTGCCAAGTCGCCTCCGTAGATCTCAAATGCAAACGGTCGAACAAATCCTGCGCGTGTTGGTGATCATTCAGATCGGGCAATCGTTTTTCGACCACGGGCGTATTGGGGTATGTCTGCTTGAATCGTTGCGCCCGAGCTTCGATGTCGATAACGTATGCGATGCAGCGATCGATTTGATCAAGCTGATCATCCGCGGCAAATGTCTTGACGGCGGCACTGGGACTGTTGGGTGATGAAGTCCAGTACTTGGTCGTGCTGTCACCGTTGACAAACATGTTCAGATCGAGAAAGCTTTTGACCACCCAAGGAAGATACCTGCGCAACAGAACCACATGGACGTCGGAAAAATGATTCATAATGACGTCATAGAATGTCAAGATAAACATGTGGTTGGTTTCCACATAAATGTGATCCGGCTGCATGGTCTTAATAGTCTGGCGAATGGCTTTCACCTTTTGAAACTTCTTGACATACATCCCGGCATAGAAGGCACGATCCAGGAGAGTCGGATGTGTGGCCGGCACTTTGCTCATGCGGCTACCGGCCATTGACGGCCGCGCTTCATGAAAAGCGGCAGCGTTTTCAGCAGTTGCAAGTAGACGATAGAGATAATCCGAACCTGATCGACCTGAATTGATGGAGAACACAAGCTGCGTCATTTTCGACCTCGGGAAAAATCTCTGCTTTCACGGTTGTCAGCGTTGGCCATGCATAGAACTTCTTGCCAGGCGGGCAGTGTGTTCGACCAGTCAAACTGCTCTGTTTTTTTTCGAGCGTTTTCGGACAGCAAAGCCGCAACAGGGGGATTCGACAAGATGCGTCGCACCGCGGCAATCATTGCCTGGGGGTCTTGCGGCGGCACAAGCAGTGCCTCTTCGCCATCACGGAGCAGGTACGGCAAGCCACCTACGTTGGTGCTAACGATGCACAGTCCGCAAGCCATCGCTTCGATCACACTGATCGGCGTGTTGTCAACATTTGTGGTGTTTAGAAAGATGTCGGGCGCTTGCAGATATGACGGAACTTGCGACTTTGGCACAACGCCTGTGAGAGTTAAGTGTTCGCGGACGCGAAGGTCCGTCGCGCGGCGTTCGACCTGTTGCCGGCTTCCGTCCCCTTTGTCCGGGCCGACCATCGTCAAATGCGCATCCGGAAAATCGGGAAGGATTCCAGCCAGGACATCCACGGCCTGAACCGGATTGTAGATCTGATGAATCGATCGCAGCCAAATCAGATTTGGCTTGGGTTGTTTGCGTTGACGGTAGGCATATTTCTCAATGGACAACGAGTTTGGAATCAGCGTTAAATCGCTTCTGTAGGCCGACATCTTTTCACGTAAAAAACCTGACGGAGTGGTCACTGTTGACGCAGCCGCCAACAAACGCTTCACCCGCCGCGGCCAACGCTCAGCAAATTCGGGGAGCGCTCCCCCATGCAACGAAAGCACAAACGGCTTGCCGAGCATCTTCAGAACAGCACAAACGGCCTCTGCCCAGAGGAAGGCGGAGCCGCTGTAAATATCTATTTGAGCAACATCGTATTGATGCCGGAATCGCCATGTCGTGGCGATCATGTCAGCCAAGCGAGCAACCTTGTTGGATTTACTTGACGTCGTGATCACAGCGTTCCCTGATTGCGAAAGATGCGCCGCCAATTCTTCGCAGACGCCGCGACTTGTTCCTCTCGAGGACAGGAAGTTGCTGACCATCAAGACGCGACGCATGTCCGGCGCCGAGCATGAATCGCTTTGGCGGATTTGCATAACAACGGACATCAGTCAGGGGATCGAAAGCAGTGGTTCGATCGCTGTTCGTCCTTGTGCCATAACGGAGTCGTGATAGATTTTCATCAGCCTTGATGCCAGCGAACTACAACTGTATTCCTTCTCGACCCGGTTGCGCGCGGCGGCACCCATTCTTTGCCTCAGCTCTACGTCGTTGGCAAGCTGCACCATTCGATCAGCCAGCGCATTCACATCATCGAATGGAACGATGAAACCCGTCACCGTGTCGTCGATCACGCGGGCAATATCCCCAGCCGGCGTGCCCACGGCAGGGAGCCCGGCTGCCATCGCTTCCAACAACACATTCGGAAAACCTTCATGGTCGGAACAGATCACCATCATGTCCGCCTGACGTAACAAATTCGCAACGTCGTCTCGCCAACCCAAAAAACGCACCTGATCGGGCAACAAGTTTAAGTCTCTTGCTTTCGATTCTATTTTAATTCTCTCTGGCCCGTCGCCAACGAATACTCCCAGTAACGGAACTTGTTGACAGGCAATCTGCAACGCTTCCAGAAAGCGATCCAAACGCTTTGTGGCAACCATGCGGCAAACGATGATTGCGGTCGGAACATCGCCAAGCTGCGGTTCTCCGCCCCTCTGCTTTGAGGTTTCGTCAAACCGACCCAAATCAATGACGTTGGGCAACACCGAGATTCTTTCCCGCTCTACTCCATACTGGCTGACATTTTCTCGTGCAGATTCCGAATTCGCGATAATAGCTTTCGGCAGCTTTAACAGCCATCGTCCCCAGCGCCCGTTTCCTTCGACTTCATAGATGGCATCGCTACGTAGACAACCAAAAGCGAGGACACGCAGAGTGCGGCCGGCAATTGCCACGTACAGATTGGTATAGAAGTGTGTCGATTGAATGATGTGCGGTCGAAATCGTCGTAGCTCCCGTGTGAGCATAAGCATCCGCGACACCGGATTCTTCCGCTGACCGTACCAGATCGGTTCGCATCCCAGATCGCACAATTCCTGTTCGTAAAACTCGCCACGCGTCGCACAATAAACTTGCACCTCGATATCCGCCTTGAGCAACGCTTTGATGATCATCAGCAATTGCGTTTCCGCACCGCCCTTGGCCAACGTTCCAGCCACGAAAGCGACGCGTAAACGATTGCGGGTATCTACCATGCCGCAGCTGGGGCTGAGCGCTCCGGGCGACGCTGCTGCTTCAGTCGACTGGCCTCACGCAGCCGTTGAAGCTCGCGGGAAAGCACCACCGTTGAACCAGCGGCAAAGAACCAAAGCCCCTTTCCTTGAAATTCCGTGGAAATGAAGGCAACGGAGAAGGTGACCGAAACAAGTAGCCCCAGGTATAACAGCGGTCGATCGCCCGACCGAAAGCCGAGCCTGGTGAAGGAAAAGACGAACGCTATCAACAGCGCGATTCCGGGAATCCCGCCCTCGGCGAGCGTCTTGACCCAGGCGGAGTGTGCTTGCGAAGCGCGGTCAGCAGCGTAGTTTCCCATCGCTTCACGGTTCTCCAGATTTAACCACGCCTTTGAATATCCGCCCGTACCCACACCAATGATCGGATGTTGCAAGAACATTCGCCAACCTCCGATTGCCAAGTCACTTCGTCCGCTCGTACGGCTGCTGATGGAGATCTCCGAATTGACCGACTTGTCAAACCTCTGAATTGCGTACTCCCTCTGCTCCGCGAAATCGCTCGCCAGGATGCCCCCCAAGAACACACCGCCCGCCAATATGATCGCGCGACCGGAGACCCCCGGAATCCCGCTCAGCAGATATAACAGACACGAGGCTGCGATCGTCATGCCCCCCCGACTGCCGCTCAACACGACCCACACAACATTGGCGATCACCATCGTCCACAGCAGGATCGCAACCGACTTGCGTTGTGACTGATGAGTGCGCGCCAAGCACGCCGAAAAGATTGCTGTTAGCGGGAGGAACGCCCAGGCATTCTTGTTGATATACGGAAGTCTGTCTTGCTGCAGGAAATACAGAAAGCCGCCAAGCGCTCCCACGATCAAGCAAACAATCGCAACCCATTCCCAGAGCGATTGATCTTTGGTCCCCCGCATGAAGTAGACTAACAAACCGTAGTAGGCGACGGCTCCCAACATGTGTTGCACGCCACCAGCCACCTGTGGCACAAACAGCAGATTACATCCCAGGAAGACCAGCAATAGCGTCAGCATCCGTTTGGGAAGGTCTTTGCAGCGAACAAGCAGTGGAAAGCTCAATCCGCACGCAATCAACAAGATGTAGTTGAACGTGTTCCACCGCAACAATCCGCCGGTGAGCACGAAAACCCGTGTGACTGCATCCAATGTGCAAAGAATCCCGATACCGAACATCCCAATCTGTGGTTTTGCAATGCCGATTACGGTCGCGACCACTCCAAGCGTCGAAAGCATCGTCACCGCCTGCCGGTAGCCCAATGCAAATCCGGACACCCAAATGACGACAATCGCGACCGAAAATAACAAGCCCTGGATCATCGCTGAGCGCGACGGCTTGATTGCGGCAGGAAAAGAGCGTTCAGGTATTACGATAGTCACATTCACCGTCGCCGCTTACCGGGCTGCAGTTTCGAGCCCGACTTGCCAGCGCAAAGCTCGGTAAATTGCCTTGCCCAAGTTTGAAATGCTGGCTGCACGAAATCAATTACCTGATTACAGCCGCCCTGCAACCTTCTGCATCTCGCCAATCAGCGACCAGTTGAATCGCTTTTCGATGAATCGCGGCAATTTCCAGTTGTTGATTTTCGTCAAGCTGTACCTGTGCCAGCGGAACTGCCAACTCGACGGCATGGGCGGCAACAAGCACCAACCCAGCAGCTGTAAATACAAGCGGGGATGCGCATACATCGAAACATCGCGGACGGACTCGAAACCGGCGGATTCCAGGATCCTCATCAAATCATCGTGGTAAACGAATTCATCTTTTCCGAGTGGCTCTTTCCTGAACGCGCGGCGAATCGTGCGAAACATCACCGATTCGATTCGCAACGGCCAGCACTGCGGATTGGGTGTGGTCAGGAACAGCTTCCCAAATGGTTTTAACACCCGGCTGATTTCTCTGAAAAGAGCTTGCTTGTCAACCACGTGCTCTATCACTTCAATCAACACCACCAAGTCAAAACTGTTGTCGTCAAACGGAATCGTACAGCCGTCGTAACTTTGATAGTTACAGTTTGGTAGCTGTAGCTGTCTTGCCTGCTCAATGGCCTCGCTTGCGATATCGATGCCATCAATTTGAGTTGACTTAACTTGATCGGGATACTGCTGCTGAAACATTGCCTCCACAGACCCGTGATTGCAACCGACGTCCAAGACCCGCTGGATGGACGGATCAGACATCAACTTGGTGGCCTGTGAATACTTTAAATATGATCCGAGGTCGCGCAGCGATTCGGGATCAGGCAGCAGACGTCGGCCACTCCGCAACTCCATCTCAAAGTATGACTTTACCGAGGCGTGTGAAATTTCAGCCATGGCTTGCCGCTTGGACGAAGTCGTCGGGAAGGGCACAGCGGATTTTTTGATCAAGGACGTGCCGCCGTACAATTTGCAGAAAATTCTCCAAGGCCTCAAATCGCTGCGGCGAACCAGGTTCACTGCAAGCATGCGGGTGACCATAGGCTACCAGGACCCCGCCATGCCGGATGCAGCGGTCCAACAGTTCAAGCGAGGGGCGGTCAAATCCAAAAGCATTCAATCGCAAACAGTGAATGCCGCCGATGGTGTGCAGCTTTGCCGGTCGCAAGAACTTTTTTCCCATAATTCGCTTAGCCAGCTTGCGTAACATCCCGCGATAAGCCACGCGACAAAATTGGTAGCCGACTTGGTTCAGTGTCTCGCACAACCGTTGCAAGTCCGTGCGGTCGGGACCGGCCGCACGTCTTTCCGCCAGACTAATCGAGCCGCCGGCAAGATAATCAAACGGCTGATTGAATGGTGGCACAAACGACCGGACCTCGGCGCCGATACACTGCTCCAGCACATCTTTGCTTTTCCGTAACGTTTCGGTCAACTGCTGCTGGTTCAGTCCTGGAAGCCAATCATGATGAAAACTATGGCTTGCAATCTCGTGTCCGGCGGCATGAATACGTCGAATTTGTTCGGGGTCGTGATAAGGACGCTCGCCACTTTCCGCGGCGGCCCCCACGACGGCAAAGCAGGCCGGCACTTCATATTGTGCATGCAATTCCAGCAGCCCTTCCGTGTTGACAAAATCTAGATGCCCCCAATCCTTTGGACCGCCCGGGCTTCTGGAACGATCGGCACCCCACTGAGTGTCGTAGTCATAAAAAACCGTGACGACGCTCTCCTTTGCCATCAGTTGCCCGTGCCTTCCCGTTGCTTCCCGGGATATGACAAATAGCCGGCAATCACCCCGCGGGGACGCGCAAGCGCTGAACGTAGCAGTAACATCGATGGACGACGAACGAGCGCGAGCAGATCAACGATCAATTCGACAACGATGTAATGCATGACGCTGAATCGATCTCGAATCCCCCGCGCGTGTTTCGCGAAACCTCGGCCGGTTCCGTACGCCGACTCATAAACACGTCGTGCGCCGGTAGAACGATTCGACGGAGCGGATCGGTGCTCCAGGCGAAGGTCTCCACAAAACAACAAACGCCACTTGCGGCCTATGCGCATGGAAAGGTCGCGATCATCGCCACCGTACGACGGCAGTTCCTCGTCAAATGATTCGTCGGCAACAGCTTCTCGCCGAAAGATCATGCAGAACCCGTTGAACCAGCCAATTGGCTTGCAGCCGCTGAACGGCTTGGCAAAACTGATCGGAACGTTGCGGCCAAGACGATCGACCGAGCCCGGCTCCAAACTGTGGACGGCGCCAAGAAATCGACGCAATTTCCAACGCCAGGAGACGCCGCAACCGTAGTGCAGTACGTCATAACCGCAAATGCCTCCGACGTCTTCCATTCCCGGCTGGCTGAACAGATCAGCAATCGGCGCCAGAAACGACTCGTCAAAGAAGACGTCGTCGTCCAGGAAGCACAGTAGATCTCCCGTCGCGCTGCGGAGCCCGATGTTGCGCCGCGGTGTCAGGCCGGTCTCTGCGGCAATAACACGCAACTCTACCGGTTCAGGAAATGCATCGCGGAACTCCTCGATCGCGTCGCGGACCGTGGCGTCATCGCCGCTGCCGTCCAACACGACGACCTCGAAATTCCGGTAAGTCTGCCGGGCAAGACAGCCGAGCAAAACACGCAGGTCTTCGGCCCGCTTGTAGGTGCAAATCAAAATGGAGATGCGCATCATTGTTTCGCCGACGCCATCCTTGACGCCAGCTTGCAACTTGCGGCCCGCGGCCGAATCATGGCGTAATGGGGTGACCGGCACGATCGTTCGCTCGGTAATCCGATTGACCTGCAAAGCTTTCGATACACTCACGGTAGAAGGCTTCGTTTTGTCTCCGCATCGTGTCAACCGTGAACTGCCGCAGCACACGTTGCTGGCCGGCTTTGCCAAGTTGATCGGCAAGCTGCTGATCCGTCAGCAATGTGATAAGTGCCTCGGCGATCTCATCCGGTTGATCAGGGTCGACTAGCAATCCATCCTGACCGTGATTGATCAATTCGGTTCCACTACCGCGCGTGCTGTAAACGGTGGGGCAGCCGCGGACCATTGCCTCAAGCGGAGCCAGTGCAAAAGCCTCCGCGTAGGATGGAAAGACAGCGGCGCGGGCAATGTGCAGCCTGCCAAATAGCGTCTGTCGTGAAACATGCCCGTGGAAGTGAACATTGCCGCCGCTTTCTTCCACTTGCCGCTGCAAATATCCTTGCATCGACTCCCCATCGTCCGTCCGTCCATCTTTTCCATAGACGTGAAGTTCCGCATTCTCGACCGCACTACAAACGCGAGGCCAGGCACAGATTAGCGAGAGGATCCCTTTCTTTTCGCTCAAGGTTCCCGTGTAGACGATTTGGTTGTCTGAACGCGGACTGCTTGACTCTTCCCGCGGGACTTCAACAGAGTTATAGAGGATGCCGTGTGGTCCGGAGGACAATTCAAAAACTTCCTTGGTGCGTTCCGCCGTGTATTTACTGACCGATGACCAAAAATCTGCACGCCGCAACCCCGCTCGTTCAAAATAGAATGTGGTCCGATTTAAAGGCCGTCCCAATTCCTTTGCAAAATAGCTTGCGGAGCCGTTTAGTCGCACGATCACCGGCAGCGGGAAGCGCGGCATGCCCGCGGCCCA
>JBFJVZ010000129.1:0-16907 GCA_041623895.1 Pirellulaceae bacterium
CCAGCGGAGGGAACCCGGATCCGACGTAAGTGTTTCTTGCTCGCTCGCCGTTAAATGTCCAACCCGGCGTCAGTCGCTCCCAGGCGGATGTTTTGTCAGGCAGCTGCAGGCCGAATCCAAGCACATGCAGTAACTCATGGGCAGCAACGGTTCGAAAATCGATTTGCTCGGGGCCGATGCCGTCAACATCGGCACCGAAGTACCAGTCGGTTCCTTTGTTGTCAAACGAGATCGATCCGCCCCATGGAGCAACGTCGGTTTGAGGATTCGTCAACGCGCCGGCTTGACCGCGACCTGCCACGGTATCTTGCCATGCCTTTGTTCCACTCGCGCCAAAGGCCCCAATGCCTCCCGTGCCGCGGACGTTGCCGATGATGTCTCTGGCACCGGGAAAGATAACGACTTCGTTGGCCGCCACCCTGGGCACGCGATTGCTAACATCAACCAATACGCCGCACAGCAGATTTGCAGGGCCCTGTGAGGGATGACAGACGTTCGCCGACCAGGTGTTTGGGCCCGATGGAATGATCGCACTTAGTTGATCCGTAAAATGCTGGACTACCGATCGGCCGGTCTGTTCCAAAGCGGTCCGGCGGCTACTGGTGAAAAAATTGCTGGTATCCAGCGAGTAGTCAAATCGGAGCTGGATCTTGTTGGGCACACTCGGGGTACTGACGGGTACAGCCGCTTCCGTTCCATCGCCCCAACGAACGCTCGCGGAAAGGGTCCCCACCAAGCCCACCGGATCGATGATCTGCCGGGGAAGCGCAAAAGTATCACCTTCCAGGGCCGCCAGCAAAACTCTGGGCTCGAGCCGTTCCTGAGTCAGCAAACGACGACGCTGATTCCGCCTGACAGGTCGACTACGATGTTCACGGCGCGAAGACGTGATCATGCTTGCCAAATTCTTTCTCCTGGACAGTCTCGACTGCTTGCCGCCGCTGGGTACTTGGTCCATCAGGAACTCCCCGGCGGGATGTTGGAGATTGAGAGAACGCTGCGTATGTCAATCAGCGAAAAACCGAACGTTGAGCTAAATCAGAAAGAAGTTTTTCGGCAACTACCCGATGGCACGCGCATCGCCCCACCGTTACGACTAAATTTTCTCAGATCCGTCAGTCTCATTCAAGGAGAATTGTGAATGCCATTTCGCTGTTTTGCCATATTCGCATCGATTTTCAGCGTCATTTCCGCTGTGGCTTTGCCAGCCGCCACCGCCGATGATTGGCTGGGATGGCGGGGTGCCAATCGAGCAAACCATTCAGCGGAAGAGGGGCTTTTTGGAGCTTGGGCCGACGATGGCCCCAAACTCGCGTGGGTAGCCGAAGGCACCGGATCAGGATACGCCAGCGTTTCGGTCGCCGGAAACCGCGCCTACACAACCGGCAACTTCGATCACAGTCAGTCGGTTGTTGCCATTGACACCACCGATGGCACGATCGTTTGGACCCAAGCCATTACCGACAAACCACCCAAACACGGCTACAACGGCAGCCGCACCACGCCCACCATCGACGGCGATCGACTGTACATGGTTAGCAGCGACGGCAACATCGTTTGTTTGCGCAGCAAAGACGGTTCGAAGGTTTGGAGCCGCAGCTTCAATGATTGGGACGGCAAAATGATGAGCGGGTGGGGCTACAGCGAATCTCCCCTGGTGGATGGCGATGTCGTCGTCTGCACCCCCGGCGGCCACAAAGGAATGGTCGTCGCACTTGACAAGATGACCGGTGATCAGGTCTGGGCCTGCGAGTTGCCAAGATTCAATGATGAACAAGGTCTGAACGGCAAATCACTGAAAGACGGAGCAGGCTACGCATCGATCGTGATCTCCGCAGCCGCCGGCGTTAAACAGTACATTCAGCTGGTCGGACGCGGATTGATCGGCGTGCGTGCATCCGACGGAAAATTCCTGTGGCGATATGATCAAGTCGCTAACGGAACTGCCAACATTCCTACGGCCATCGTCGACGGCGACTACGTCTTTACGAGTACCGCGTATGGGACCGGCGCAGCACTGCTAAAGTTGGTCGGCGACGGGGACGGCGTCAAAGCGGAAGAAGTCTACTGGCTGGACAGCAAGACATTGCAAAACAAACACGGTGGCATGACGCTGATTGACGGTCATATCTTTTGCGGCCATGGTAACGGTAATGGCATGCCCATCTGCGTGAATATGAAGTCCGGCAAGATCGCGTGGGGCCCGGAACGCGCGACCGGGAAAGGAGAAACCAGCCTGATCGCCGCCGCTGGCCATATCATTTGGCGACGCGAAGACGGCACCGTGATCTTGACCACCGACGACACAGAGTCGATGAACGTTGTTGGCAGTTTCAAGCCGGTGTACCAACAAGGCAAGACCTGGGCTCATCCCGTCATCGCCAATGGAAAACTTTATTTGCGCGAGCAAGACAAGTTGATGTGCTATCAGCTGAAATAAACTCTTTCGCGATTTTCATCATCACGGAACGATGACCGACGATACGCCAACCACAATTAGGCGGCAGATTACGGGCGGGACATGGCCGAAAAACAAACGGGACACGAACAGCTTGAGGAACGCCTTGTCGACAAGATCCGCAAGCGGACAGCGATGTATCTGGGCAGCACCGAGTTTTTTGGGTTCGTTAACTACCTTGTTTGCGCATTTTTCGTTGAAGCGGCATTTGTCTTTCAAAGCTGGTCGGAAAATCAAATCTGGTCGTTTGCGAACAAAGGCCGCGTGCCCGACGGCGGCACTCACGAGGCAGGTATGTTGGATGCAATCGGCCAATTGGAACACGGACAAGCAAGTTCATCCGTTGGCATCCTGGCCGTACTGGCGATCGAATACCCTCAGGTCACGTTTGAAGGCTGCATCAAAGCTCGGATTGGCAATCCGGAACTTCGCCGACGCGTGGCGGACCTGGTTAGCACAGGATTGAAACGATGGTCACAAGAGAATCCGGACGAGGTCGAGTATTTGAAAACGATCGAACGATTTCAATTCGCAGACATCTGGTGAATGCAATCTCCATCCATCAGCGACCTGAATCGCGTGGTTGCCGGTTTTGGCGCGGCGGAGGAGACTGCTTCTGTTGCGGTGTTTGCGGCTTCGTCTTTTCGATGAAGTTATCAAGGATGCTGTAGTAACCCTGCAGCGCCGCACCATCCTGACCCAAGTCATCCATGATCTCACGAAGTTGATCGCGGGCCCCGATCGCGTCTTTACGAATGTCCTGAATCGTAATCGAACCACTCATCAATCCGTCGACGCGATCATTAAAGTAGCCTTGCACCTCGGGAGCGCCAAACCCTGGCAGCATCAGGTGCAAACTGCGTTGCAGATCGTTCGGGATGCCTTCTCGCTTCAGCTGCTCGACCGCATCTTCCGGTGTTGGTTGACGCTTCTTACCTTTCTCTAATTCCTTGATCGCGTTGGGGCCGAAGTCTTTGTTGACCAGCCGATCAATGATTTCTTTGGGTGTTTCCTGTTCCGCTTCGCTACCGTCCGGATTGACTCTTTTTGCCTCAGGAGATTTTGGATCACCCATCACGATGGCCAGAACTTTCGATCGCGGGATATCGACTTCTCCAAACAGTTCGTGCCGAATTCGCAGCGTCTTTTCTGTAACCTCAAGCAGGTCGGCTTGAATCACGTCGCCGTTTCGCAACTGGATGACTTCAGCCCGCAGCGGACTTGGGCTGATGCAGAGGACGATTAAAAAGCTGAGCGATAGAATGTAACGAAGCATGGCACTGCGTCCGTATAAGCGAAAGGTTTGGCAGCGAGATGCCGCCACCTGAGCCTTTAGTTATACGACGCGTGCCACGAAAAGTCGAATCTTCGGCAAATACCAGCGCTGCAGAGACGAATTAGACTCTGTCAACTTTTGACTTTAGGGTAGCCGGATTCGCAAGAATTCGGTTCGTTCCAAGATACCCCGAAGTCTGGCGACATCGGCTACGACCACCACCCTAAGAAGAGAATCTGGACAAAGCACCTCGCGGGCCGAAGGCATCACTTGGCGTATGCTGGAGTTGCTTTGCCGTCGGCCGTCAGGTTGCCAGTAGTCCACAGCAGTCCGCGAGTCACCAGGTCCAGATATCGCGGGTCGGCAACGGTGTCGTTATTGTGCCCCAAGCTGGTGCTGAAGATCTTGGTCTTATTCGGACCGTACTCATTGGTCCAAGCGACAACCGCATTGGCTGTGCGAGATTGAGCGTTCGGATTCTGCTTCAGCTGAGCTTTGCGAGGCTTTTGTTCTTGCTGGCCGCTGGCCAGTACCGTGGTACCGCCAAACACGCGGACGTTGTTGTAAAGTTCTTCGTTGATCGTGGTCCAACCTTGCAACCCGTTGGTGATTGGATGATCACCGTCAGCATAGGTGACCTTGATCGGTGCCTGCGGGCCATGACCTGTGGATTGAACGCCAATCATGTCGTACCAGCCGGCATTTTCTGCGCCCCGCTCGACCGGTTGACGAAAGTCTCCCCAACGATAGCTGTGCATGGCGCAGTGCAGATTCACCGCCGGCACGCCGCTTTTGTGCGCGGCGAGAATGCGCTGGACGTACGGCCGGTCTGTCACCGATGCGGAGCATTCGTCATGCACAACGACGTCGTACTCGGCGGCCCAGTCATCTGACTCGTAAATCTCGAACGTGGCATCCGTTCCCTTGCTGGGGTTATAGACGACGGTCACGATGGCATTGATGCGTTTTTCGATTCCTTCCTTCAGCAGTTTCGTTTGCGTGGCATAGTCATGGCAGCAGCCGCCGGCGACGAGCAGCACTTTTAGCGGAGCCGCCTTGTTCGTGCCGTCTTCAGCACGGGCCAGGTTGGGAATCGAGAATAAAGTGACGAGCGTGAGCAAGATTGTGAGTCGGCTTTTCATTGATTTGGTCGCTTGATGATAGTTTGACAACGCACCACGAATCGGTGCGGACAATCATAGCAGCTGACCGGCGGGACAACAGCCGATTTCGCTGTTGACCGATTTGGCGATCCACCGGGCAAGCAGCCGCCATCCGGGCTTGCCGATCGTCGCATTGCCGCTCCCGCAAAAATACCCTGCTGTCACGGATTGGGTTGTTGACTAATAATGTCACCGATTAACCGCAGCTTATGATTGGATTCTGACCACGGGACTCATTATGTCAACTATTCGGACTCGCTCCGTCGGCCCGCGCAGTGCTGAGGCTTTTGATCGTGCACGCAAGCTAATGCCGGGCGGTGTGAATAGCCCGGCGCGAGCATTCGGTGCCGTTGGCGGGACGCCGCTGTTTATCGATCGCGCCGAGGGTCCTTACTTATACGACATCGATGGCCGGCGGCTGATCGACTACATCGGTTCTTGGGGACCGATGATTGTCGGACACGCTCATCCGGCGGTGATCGACGCAATCAACAGCGCGGTTCAGCGTGGCACCAGCTACGGTGCGCCGACCGAAGCGGAATCACAGCTTGCCGAGCAAATCATCGAAGCGGTGCCGAGCGTGCAGAAAGTGCGCTTGGTCAATAGCGGTACCGAAGCGACGATGAGCGCGATTCGCGTCGCGCGCGGTGCGACCGGACGAGATAAAGTGGTCAAATTTGCCGGCAATTACCACGGCCATGTCGATAGCCTGCTGGTTGCCGCCGGCAGCAGTGCGGCAACCTTAGGAGTTCCGGATTCACCCGGTGTGACGGCCGGCGCTGGTGCTGACACGATCGTGCTTGCTTACAACGACTGCGAAGGAGTCACGCAAGCTTTTGCTCAGCATGCCGGTCAGATCGCGGCGGTGATCATGGAACCGGTGGTCGGGAACATGGGCTGTGTGATCCCGACGACGGAGTTCATGAGTTGCGTTCGACAGGCGACCGCGGATGACGGCGCGATTCTGATTTTTGACGAGGTCATGACCGGCTTTCGTCTCGCCATGGGTGGGGCACAAGAACGTTTTGGTGTCACTCCCGACATGACAACGTTGGGCAAGATTGTCGGTGGCGGCATGCCACTGGGTGCCTACGGAGGTCGTGCCGATATCATGGATCACGTGCTGCCGGCAGGCAAAGTGTTTCAAGCTGGCACCTTGAGCGGCAATCCCGTTGCGGTCGCGGCGGGCAGCGCAACACTGCGGCTGTTAAAAGATGATCCACCGTATGACTATCTCGAGACCCTGGGCGCACGGCTGGAAGCGGGCTTGAACGCAGCCGCCGCCGACGCCGGGATCGCGCATCAAGTTCAACGTGTTGGCAGCATGATGACACTCTTTTTCAACGACCAACCGGTGCTGGACTGGGCCGCGGCTGATCGCAGCGACCGTCAAGCCTTTGCCAATTACTTTTGGGGGCTGATCGATGAAGGCATCTACATGCCGTGCAGCCAATTTGAAGCACTCTTCTTCGGCCGCACTCACACCGAAGCACTGATTGATGAAACGATCGATGCGGCGAAAAAAGTGTTGAAGAATCTGTGTTGAAATCTGTTTCGCAGGTTTCTTGATCCCAAAGGGATCGCAGATCGTAGCCGAGGGTAAGCGAGCGCAGCGAGTGCCACCCCCGGGAACACTTCGCGGTAACAAAATCCATCTCACCGACTTTGACAAGCTTTCCCAATTCTGGACATTTCCACCATCCCTCCCCAGAATCATTGTCCGTAACTGACAGTCGTTTTTTCACGGCTCGCAGATTTGATTCCGAGCTCGCGCCGCATCACCGCGCCGGTATCGCAGAACCATTTGAACAGCGTCTTCACGTCGATGCCGACGTTGAAGTGCTTGACACCCATCTGTAAGTAAGGCTCGAATCCGCTGGGGGCGGCTAATTCCACGCGCGGCGCAACACCTGACTTCAAAGCGGTCTCGATCATGTATCGTTCAGCTTCCTTGACTTTGGGGTGAGTGAACTGCCCGGTCAGCCCAATGCTGTTGGAATAGTCAGCTGGTCCGAACTGGACCATGTCGACGCCCGGCACAGCGAGCATTGCTTCCAGATTCTCAATCGCCTGCTTCTTCTCGATCATCAAAACGATGACAACGCTGTCCAAGGCATCCGCCCAAGCTTCACTTCCGCCTTCCAGCAGGGCGGCGCGGTGCATGTTGACGCCGTGAAGTCCGCCAGATTTCGGCCGCTCGCTGCGAATCGCGCGAACACACTGTTGCACCTCGCCCACATCGCGCGGGTCGGCGAACAAGACGCTTTGAAAACCCGCGCCGATCGCCCGCACGGCAGCGTGCGCGCGCGACTCCTGTTCTATCTTGATCATCCCGCTCAGGTGATCAAACAGCTCGATCGCGCGGCCCATGTTTTCCAAGCTATTGTGATCGTACGGTGCGTACTCGCCACTAAATTCGACGTAATCGAAAACACCGCTGTGCCCAACCAGTTCGATAATGGTTGGCCAAGCTGACAAGATTCGTGTACCCAAAGTTGGTTGGCCGGAATCCAGCAATTCTCGTAGGCGGTTGTGGCGCATGATGGTCGTATACCTGTCGGGCTTAGCGAGTCGGCGGGTGATGGAATGATCGCGATTGTAGAACAATCGAGCGAAAAGTTTTTGTGCTGTTTGCTGCCGCCCCCCTGCTGCGTTTTGCCTGGAAATTCACAGGCCCCCGCTGATCATCAAACTGGACACCTCCGGAGAGTTAAAAACGGCACTCGGGGAAGATCAGGCGGTCTGCAGTTCAGTCCATGGATATGGTTTTGATCCGCAGCAAAGATTGACTTTTCCCGATATTTAGCTACCTTAAATGAGCGTTTTGCTATTTGCGAACGCAGTCGCTGCGTGCGACTCCCCCACCAACCGAGTGCATGGTCGCTAACCTTCATTGCGTCAGCATCGTGATGCCCATGGGAACAAGTTGTTTCCCGGCACGTGCAAAGCATGCATTCTCATTTCAACGACGCTCTGTCATCCTGCCAATGTCAAGCTCTTGGATCTTTCGACACAGTTGGAATCGGATTCCATTTGTATTGGTTTGTCTGCTGATCACGGCTTTGCCGGCGCGGGCCGATGAGTTCCCCATTGACGAGACGAAATCGGTTGCCGCGGAGGATGATTCGGCCGCGTTGCGATTTTCGTTTGCCGGAGCACCTTGGCGAGATGTCATTCAGTGGCTTGCCGATGAAGGCGACCTGGCTTTGCATGTCGGCGATTTGCCGACGGGAAGTTTCACGTATTCCGATCCGAATCCGTACACCCACCAGCGGGCAATTGATCGAGTCAATCTGTTTTTGCTACCGCAAGGATTTACCGTCGTCCGTAGCGGGCAACTATTGTCTGTGATCAATTTGGGCGACCCGCGCAGCGTTAAACAATTGGATGCACTGGCTGAGTTAGTCACGGTCGATCAGCTCGCCGACCAAAATGATCACGATGTTGTCAAGTGTTTCTTTCCGCTCGTTGAACTGGAGCCGGAGGAAGCAGTCCAAGAGCTTGCCGCACTGAAACTGATGACGAAGCCGGCCGTATTCGAGAAGACAAAGCAATTATTGATTACGGATACGGCAGCGCAGTTGAAGAACGTCAAGTCCGTTCTTGATTCATTTGTACCGTCCCAAATGGACAATGGGACCGTGGTCAAAAGCTTTACATTGAAATACGTGGATGCCGAAGACGTGCTGGTCGTGGCCAGGCCGCACCTGGGATTGGCCACCGGCGAAATGATCGGCATCGATGTCAGTTTGTCTGCGGACGTGCAAGGCAAGAACATCTTCGTCACCGGTATCGAGGATAAGGTCAAGCTGATCGAAGGCCTGGTGACGGCCATCGACCACCCGAAGCAAGACATGTCGACGGCGAACGGCGCCATGGAGCTGAAGGCTTATCCGGTGGACGGTGGCAACGTCGAAACCGTGTACAACGTCTTGCAGACATTGCTGGCTGGCAAGACAGTACGTTTATCCATGGATGAAGCGGCTAGCAGCGTGGTTGCCTTGGCATCACCAGCGGTGCAACGCGAGATCGAACAAACCGTGCTTCAGCTGCAGGCCAACGAGGCAGAGTTTGAAGTGATTCCGCTGAAGACCGTGGACCCCTATTTTGCGATCAGCTTGCTGGAAGAGATGCTCGATCTGCCGGACGCCCTGGATGATCCGGAAGAGATCGATCCGGACGCCCCCAAGATTGATGCGGATCCAGCAAACATGCGTCTGTTTGTTCGCGCCAAGAGACCACGGATCGAACAAATCAAAAAGATCGTTGCGGGGCTGGATATCAGTTCCAGCGCAGGAAGTGACGATCAGATACGAATCTTTCCAATGAAGGGAAAGCAGGCCGAGCAGGTGCTGACGACGGCGGCAAAGTTTTGGCGCGCAGCGAACCCCGTCTTCCTTTATCAGACTGGCGACGTGGACACCGGCGAACGGACAGAACGTGTTCCGGGCAGCGATTTGAAAACCACTTCTCTGCAGCCGGTGCAGCCCGTGGCCTTGTCGATTCCCAGCGAATTGTTGCTGACATCGGGCGGAAATTCGAGTGCACCGTCCATTCGTTGCCAAATCACATCGCGCGGCTTGTTGATGCAATCGGAAGACACGCGGGCGCTGGATCATTTTGAGGATCATTTACGAACCATCGCCGGACCGCCCGATTCCATACCTTCACCGCCG
Source organism: Pirellulaceae bacterium (assembly GCA_041623895.1). Lineage (GTDB taxonomy): Bacteria > Planctomycetota > Planctomycetia > Pirellulales > Pirellulaceae > JBFJVZ01. The sequence goes on from JBFJVZ010000129.1 coordinate 9,574, forward strand.
ATCGTGTTTTACATGAAATACACCAAGGCCGATGACGCCATTCGAATGCTGGCCGAGTTGCTGGATGGCGGTGAGGCGGCCGGACTGGCCGAAAGCGGATCACTGGTAAACGGATACGTGTCCTCGTCAGATTCCTTTCTGGGCAGCCTGGTGACTTCGCGGGACGGCACCATCACGATGACATCCGGATCGATCACCATCGTTGCCGATTCGCGATTGAATCGCCTGATCACGCAAGGAACCGCAAGCGACATCGATCGAATCGAACAGTATCTCAAGATTGTCGATAAGGATAACAGCATCACTGCCATCGAAACCTACGGCACTTCTCGGGTGATTGAATTGGTTCACACCAAAGCCAACGAAGTCGCTGCGGCAATTCGGGATGCCTATGCCGGCCGTGTTACTGCGGCGGCTGCGTCCACAAATCAACCGGGCGGCGGCAATCCGCAGAACCAGCAAGCTCAGCGTGAAGCGGTAGCGATCGCTGCTGCCGATGCGAAACAGGCCGATTCCAAGAAGCCTCCGCAGCAAAAAAAAGCGAGCCAACCGCCGCGAGATCTTGAACCGAAGATGACAATCGCCGTCCATGAGCCGAGTAACTCGCTGATCGTCACGGCACCCGAACAGTTGTTGACGCAAGTAGAAAAGCTGGCGATGTCGATTGACGCGCGTGGCAAACAAACGGTCGAAGTCATCGCGCCACTGAATGCTGAATTTATCGAGTCGGTTCTGCAGGAAGTCTTGCTGGGTGCACCAGCAACAACGTCGAATCGGGGATCGTCACAATCGCGGCCAACACCTTCGGTGCCGATACCGCCTCAACGAAGCAAAACCAACCGATAGATCGATTCGTCGCGAAACGCGGGAGTTTCCCAGAATGGGTTACCGTAATTTGCATCTCCTGAGTCCGCTGCGATGAACCTGAGATCTTAAGGAATGATCGCACGCCAATTACTCATTGCGGCATGTTGCCTCTGGTCTCTGGCAGTCGTTGCTCAAGAAATTCCTGTCTTGGCTCAGGAACATGGCGATCCGCGAACGTTCAACTTTCAACAACACGTTCGGCCGCTGCTGAGTACATTCTGCGTTCGCTGTCATGACGCTGAGAAAATGGAATCCGGCATTCGCGTCGATCAGATCGGCAAGACGCTGAACGAAAAACAGCTTTTTCTCGGCGAACAGCTTCTCAAGCAGGTTAGCGAGCGGGCAATGCCTCCGTCGGATCAACCGCAGCCAACCGATGATCAACGTCGCGTGCTGATTCAGTGGATACGCGGCGAACTTCATGCGGCCAAGACACGTGATCCTGAAAAGCATGGCTCGCTCCGTAGACTGACTATCGCGCAGTACCGCAATACCTTAGCGGACCTGCTGGGAATCAAAGAGGATCTGACCGACGCTCTACCGCCCGACAGCGTCTCCACAGACGGTTTTCTCAATAACGAATCGACGATGCTGTTGTCTCCGTTATTGATTGAGGCGTACTTTGAAGTCGCGGAGAAAGCATTGGACCGATGCATCGTTGATGAGAATCAAAAGCCGGTCATCCAGACTTTCCGTATGGAGTTCGGCAAGTCGATTAACCCGCAGCCTTGCCCGGATAAATTGATTCTTGGTGCTAACAGCCATCTACTGGCAAACGAAGACTTTCTGGTTCGGCAACTGACACCAAAGAAACCGTTCTCGTACGACCCCCTGTCGATGCAGACGCGTTACCGATTCATCGAAGGCTATCAGGGCAACGCTACTGTTCGTGGATGGAGAGATTACAACAGCATCTATCACGCAGTTTTCGCCTGCCTGCGAGGCACGGAAGGCTATCCAAAAGGGAAAGCCTACGAAACGGTAACCGAGGGCTTGTTGCTGCGACCGGCAATTCCCAGTTCCGAGTTGTTTGGCCAATCCAGCACCTATGGGCCGAAAGCGAACTTCAAGATTTCGCTTCGTGAATTACCCGACCACGGCAACTTTCGCGTTACCGTGCGGGCAGCCCGCTGCGACGATGGCTTGTTGTTGGACAAAGGAACAAGACCGAGAGCTGAAAGCGGCGAGCATTCCGTTACCGCTAGAGGTTTCTCGGAGCCGGTGAAGGTTGAAATACCGCAGTCCGGGATTTATCAGGTAGATGTTTTTCTGAATTCCCGTGATGGCCCGATCGAAGTTGACGATTCGCATCTGAATCAGGGTTTGATCGGGGCTTGGTCGCTTGACGGAGATACCAAGGGCCGGTCGGACGATCGAGAACTCGTCGGCAAGATCGCAGGCGAAGCAGAATTTGTTGACTCGCCTTTTGGAAAAGCGATCTCACTGGACGGCGATGCGGATGCGGTCGTCGTGCCTCGTCATGATGGGATCAATGTTGGTGCTGGCGATTTCACGGTGGCCGCATGGATCCATCCGCGACAGCTTCGACAATCGGGCATCGTTTGTTTGGGTGGATACGGATACACACACGGTTGGTTGTTCGACATGCCGGACAGCACAGGAGTATTGCGTTTGGAAACAGCGAAGCCCGGCAGAGAGCACAATGGAACCGTGAAATCGCGAGCGGGTGTGATTCGCGAGAATCAATGGCAGCATGTGGCGGCGGTGGTACGTCGCGGTGAAAATCAAACGCGATTGTTTGTCAACGGTTACCAGGTCGCCGTGGGCACGATCGGTGACGTTGACTTGGATAATCCAGACGTTGCCTTGCACATTGGCCGCATCCAAAATGCGCAACTTTTCAAGGGCGAAATTGACGAGGTTCGACTCTATCGCCGCGCTTTGCAAGTCGCCGAAATCGAGGCCCTGGTGCAGCCCGGCCTTCATTTGGTTCAGCCGCCGCCGCCGGAAAATCCTCAGGATCTGCTGTTAACTTTGGGCAACCGTAGCTTTAGCCGACGACTTGACCAGGCCGCATTCATGGTCGTTCGCTTGCCGGCCGGACCGCTGAACGTGAAAGCAAGTTACGGCGGAAACACACCTGTGACGCGAATTGTTTTCACGCGGCTGAATGACTCTGATCCGCTCACTCAGGAATTTCGCCGCTTTGAAACGCGATCACCACGATTGGGCGTGTTTGTCGGCCTGCGACGAGACTGCGGTAGCACTTTGAACCAGGTCGGCGGGCCTCAAGATGTGAAATCGCCGGACTTTCACGATTTTGTTTTTACCGACGCGATCAACAACTACCCAAGTCCCGACGTCGAGGAAGACAACGTCAATTATTTGGCGGGAGTGCGAGAAATCGGCGTGCGTAGCCTGTATACGGATGGTCGCGATATGCCACGCTTATTGATTCGTTCGGTCGAGTTCGAAGGGCCCTATTACGAATCGTGGCCGCCGGCAACCCATCAAAACATCTTCATTGAATCTGACCATCAAGCAAACCCGAGTGAGTATGCCGGCGACATCATTCGCTCGTTTGCCAGCCGGGCGTTTCGCAGGCCAATCACGGCGGACGAAGCCGCGTCGTTGCTGAGAATTTGGAAAACCTGTTATGCGCAACATCACGATTTTCAACAAAGCATCAAAGATACCTTGCTTGTCGTTTTGACATCGCCGCAGTTCTTATTCCTGATTGAAAGCAGCGACAGCCCGCAGCCCGAATCGCTGGACTCCTATGAATTGGCGTCCAAGTTATCGTACTTCCTTTGGAACACGGCACCCGACGATCGACTGTTGCAGTTGGCCGCGGCCGGCAATCTGCGTACATCACTGAATGCCGAAATCGATCGATTGATCGACGATCCGCGATTCGATCAATTTGCCAATGAGTTCGCCTCCCAGTGGTTCGGGCTTGACAAGTTTGACGTGGTCGAGGTGAATCAACAGCGATATCCATCGCTCACCCGCGACACGAAGGCGGAACTCAGGAAAGAACCCGCGTGTTTTCTGAAATACCTGATCAGCAACAATTTGCCACTGGCGCAATTGCTTGATTCAGATTTCGTCGTCGCCAACGAAGTGGTCGCCAGATACTACGGCTTGTCCAATCAACTTGAGAGCGGATTTCGCTTTGTGCCTGTCGCGCACGGTGACGAGAAATTGGGAGGCCTGCTCTGCCAAGCCGCGATCCTGGCCGGTCTGTCCGATGGACGCGAATCCAATCCGGTCAAGCGAGGCGCGTGGCTGGCGCGCAAGATCATTGCGGAGCCGCCCGACGATCCGCCGCCCAATGTTCCGGAGTTACCCGCGGATGAAGACCAACAGCTAACACTGCGGGAAAAACTCGAGCGGCATCGAAACCAACAAGGCTGTGCCAAGTGCCATGCGGGGATCGATCCTTGGGGGATTCCGTTTGAGCAGTACGATGCGGCTGGTTTGCTAAAGCCTGGGCCGGTTGATACCCACTCCACTTTGCCGGATAACACCCAGGTCGCGAACCTGAATGAGCTGAAGGAGTATTTGGCCAATGATCGAATCGACCAGGTTGCTTTCAGTTTTCTCAAGCATTTAGCCACTTATGCGACCGGACGCAGTCTGAGTTACAACGAGATTGAGTTTCTGAAGCAGGAAGGAATACAATTGAAGCGGGACGGTTATCTGCTACAGGACATGATTCGTTTCGTTGCTACCAGTAAACTGTTTCTGGAAAAGTAATCTGATTCTGAAACGCACGTTCGCCTGGCGGCCACTTCGTAGTCGAACGAATTCTTCCACCGTGTAATCGCGAGCAACCCATGGTCACGCCCGTCAAACTCGATCGTCGATCTGTGCTGAAAGGTGTTGCGGGCGCAACGCTGGCCTTGCCGGTTTTGGAAGCGATGGGACGGGAGGTGGCTGAACAGATACCGCGGCGGTTCTGTGCGCTTTACACCGCCAACGGAATGTCATTGCCAAAATCTGAACATGGGATTGACGATTGGAGTTGGTTTCCCCGGACTGAAAAGGATGGCCAGTTTGAATTTGGGAAATCAACCGAACCTCTCCGCCCGTTCCGCGAGCAACTTAGTTTCCTGGGCGGTCTGTATCACGAGAACGGTACCAAGGCTGACCCGCACGTTTGTTCTGATATGTGGCTGACAGGAGCGCCGCTGCACAATCCAAAACCGGGAACCTACAACTCAGTGGCTCTGGACCAGGTTGTCGCGTTGCACACCAAACAGCACTGCCGCCAACCTTCGCTGGTGCTATCGATCGATGCCGGTGTCGGATTTCTGTCCCGCACCGGAACGATCTCGTACAGTCAGGAAGGCAGACCGATTCCGGCAGAAAACAACCCGCGGCGAGTCTTTGATCGCTTGTTTCGTGGTGACCGGGCTTCGTTCGATTTGAAAAAGGAGCGTTTGGCGAAACGAATTAGATTGGTTGATGCTGTCCTGGAGAATGCTCGAGCACTGAACAAGAAACTCGGCCAGTCCGACCGGGAAAAAATGGATCAGTACCTGACATCGCTCAGCGAAGTCGAATCCCGATTGGTCGCCTCGGAAAAATGGCTCGACATCCCGCTCAAGCAGCAAGATTACTCACACCTCAATCTGGATGCGACACCAGAAGGCGAACCCGGTGAGTACTACCGCAACATGTTTGATTTGATCGCATTGGCTTTCGATGCGGATATCACTCGCAGCGTTTCATTCATGCTCAATCGCGAAGACGGCATGGGAATCAGTGACACGTTTCCGCTGAAATTAGGATTGACTCGCACGCATCACAATCTTTCACACGCCGGCGACAAAGATGGTCAGTTGCAGTTTGCCAAATACGATCTTTTTCTCAGTGAGCAACTGGCGTATTTCTGTTCACGGCTGCAGCAGTACAGGGACATCAATGGCCCGGTCCTGGATAACAGCATCGTGTTGTACGGCAGTGGAGCCAGCACCACGCACTATCCCAAGAACTTGCCGACGATGATTGCCGGGGGTGCGAACATGGGGCTTAAGCACGGTCAATATTGGCGTGACGGCGAGACGAAAATGTCAAACGTCTTTATCAGCATCCTGCATTCGATGGGCATTTACGAGCCGTCATTCTCGGACAGCACAGGCGTTCTGCACGACGCAATTTTTCACGTTTGATCGCGTGCACGGCTGTTTCTTGATCACTCTTACGCGGACCTGCGAAACACCATGACTGCACAACAGCATCGCCGCTCGTTTTTGACCTTGTGTGGCGCGGCGGCGGTTCTGAAACCGCACGTGGCTTTTGCTGACGGGGCATCGCGAATTCGCGTCGGCCAGATCGGCACGGCCCACGCCCACGCAGCCGGGAAGATGGAAACCTTTCGCAAACTGTCTGATCACTACGAAGTCATCGGTGTCGTGGAGCCGGACCAGCAGCGGCGCGAACGTGCCAAAGCCAGCAAGGCCTACGCGGATCTTCCCTGGATGACCGAACAGCAACTACTGAATGCGCCAGAACTTGCCTGTGTCGCCGTGGAAACGGAAATCGACCAACTCGTCCCGACAGCGCAGCGTTGTGTCGACGCCGGGATGCATGTCCACTTGGACAAACCCGCCGGAGAATCGCTGGCAGCATTCCGCCGCCTGCACGAATCGGCAACGGAAAAGAATCGCTGCATTCAAATGGGGTACATGTTTCGCTACAACCCGGCATTCGTGCTGGCGGCACGAGCCGCGGGTGAAGGCTGGCTGGGCACAGTGTTTGAAACGCATGGTGTGATCAGCAAGAAAGTCAATCAAGCAGCCCGTGACAGTTTAAGTCAGTACCGCGGCGGCACGATGTTTGAATTGGGATGTCACTTGATTGATGCACTGGTTTGGATCTTGGGAGCGCCGGACAAAGTCACTTCGTTTGGACGCAAAACGCTAAACGACGACCTGGTCGATAACATGTTGGCCACGTTTGAGTACCCAAGAGCGACTGCCAGTATTCGCACCAGCGTGGTCGAACCGTTTGGTTTTCAGCGTCGTCAATTCACAGTAGTTGGGACAGAAGGAGTCGCTGAAATTCGCCCGCTGGAGCCGCCGAGAATGGAATTATCATTGGAGCGGGATCACGGCGGTTTCAAACGCGGAACACAGTCGCCGGAGTTTCCGCCGCGTCAAGGCCGTTACGACGGAGACATGTTGGATCTTGCAGCGGTGATTCGTGGCGAGAAAAAACTGGAGTGGGATGCCGGGCACGATCTTGCCGCACACGAAGCAATTCTGCGGGCAAGCGGTCTGGAGGTCGATCGCTGAATCGACCGCTCGCGCGGATTCCTAGGCCAGGACCTGGAGAGCGGCCGGCTTAGGAACTTCTGCTTAACAATCACGAGAAGAGCAGCGGTGGCAGCGTATAGCCTGGGGTGAACCGACGAGCGACAGCGAAGTTGGGTGTAACCCAGGAATACGATCCGCAGCAAACCTTCCCCGCGGCGATTTGGCGGCACAGCCGCCAAATCG
>JBFJVZ010000130.1:0-16907 GCA_041623895.1 Pirellulaceae bacterium
AGGCTGGCGGTAGCGAGGAACTGGCGCCGGCGTTTTGGGACGTCAAGCAGCTGGCTGGCCAAACCGTCACGCTGCAGATCGTGGACGCCGCGACCGGCGGCTGGGGGCACATCAATGTCGACCACATTGTCCAGACCGACACGAAACCAAAACTGCCGGAACTGCTTCGGCGAGAGAAGACATTCACGGTCGCAGCCCGCTACTTGATCATCCCGATTGCTAATAAAGGCAAAGCGAGCGGTCAGATTCAGCTCTTCGTCGCTGATCAGGAAGTCCGCAAGTACGGATTGAACATCGCCACCTCGACGGACACCACCGACTGGTACGCGTTCTTCACGATCGACGCCTACCAAGGCAAGCAAGCACGCGTTACAGCAAGCAAAGTCACCGAACAAGGCTTTGCCCTGATCAAACAGTCCGACACGATTCCGGGCGAGGAAAACTTCTACACGGAGCCGCATCGACCGCAGTTCCACTTCACGCAGAAGGTCGGCTGGAACAACGACCCCAATGGGATGGTTTACCACGACGGCACGTGGCACTTATTCTTTCAGCACAATCCGGTCGCCCTGCCGTGGGGCAACATGACCTGGGGACATGCAACCAGCAAAGACCTGCTTCACTGGCAGCAGCAGCCCAACAAATTGTTTCCAACCACGATGGCACAAGGTGCCTGTTTCTCCGGCGGAGCAACGGTCGACAAACAAAACACCGCCGGCTGGGGCAAGAATACGCTTGTCGCCTTCTTGACCGACACCGGTGCTGGTGAATCGATTGCTTACAGCACCGATGGCGGTAAGACATTCACGTGGTACGAAGGCAATCCCGTCGTCAAACACAAGGGCCGCGACCCAAAGGTCATCTGGTACGCCTACGACGACGCTGACAAGCCGCTGAACGACACGGCCAAGTCACTCGGCGGTCACTGGGTCATGGTCGTTTATGACGAACACCCCGACTACAAACGCAACGCCGCGTTCTACACGTCGACGAACCTGAAAGACTGGACCGAACAGAGCCACCTGCCCGGCTACTTCGAATGCACAGAACTGTTTGAGCTGGCGATCGGTGGCGACGAAATCAACACTCGCTGGGTCGTCTTTGCCGCAGACGCCAAATACGCCGTCGGCACGTTTGACGGGAAGACCTTTACCCCGGACCACGAAGGTAAGCATCAGGTCCACTGGGGGCCGTACTACGCCTCACAGACCTTCGACAATGCACCGGACGGCCGCAAGATCCAGATCGGCTGGCTGCGAATCGCTTCGCCCGGCCCGTACAACCAGCACTTCAGTTTTCCGCACCGGCTGACGCTCCGCAAGACCGACGACGGTATTCGCATGTTTGCCAAGCCGATCAGAGAAATCGAAAACCTGCGTGCCAAGACCAACAAAGCCGAGTCCCAGAATCTGATCGCTGACAATCCGGTGACGCTGCCGGTGGGAAGCGACCTGCTTGATGTTCGCCTGACAGTAGAAGTTGGCACCGCGACGGCGATCGATTTGAAGCTGCCGGGTCGAACAATTACATACGACGTGAAGGCCGCGAAGCTGAATGAAGCGCCGCTCAAGCCGGCCGATGGCCGAATCAGCATTCAGGTGCTGGCCGACCGCTCGCTGACCGAAATCATCGGCAACGACGGGCGAGTCTTCATCAGCGGGCGCGGCCCGGAAAAGCTCGATCCAACCGAAGTCTCCGTCACGGCCATCGGCGGCAACGCAAAGCTTGTGTCGCTGGAAGCTCACGAGCTGCAGTCCATTTGGGAAAAACGCTAAGCCACCTCTTCGCTATCGATTACCTGAGACTGAAGAAGCAAGAGGCATGATCACGGCTGCACCGAACTTGAAGAGCTGCATTAGTTCCTGGATGCTCACGGCGTTGTGCATCTGCGCCGGTCCGCTGTACGCAGCAAACGAGAAACCGGCGTGGAAACCGGTGCCGGGTCACATCATGACGAAGTGGGCGGATGACGTTGACCCCGACAACCCGCTGCCGGAATATCCTCGGCCCCAGTTGGTGCGCGACAACTGGGTGAATCTGAATGGGCTGTGGGATTACGCGGTGACTCGCGCCAACGATCCTCAGCCCACCGGGTTTGAAGGGCAAATCCTGGTCCCGTTCTGTATCGAGTCCGCGCTCTCCGGGGTGAAGCGAAAGTTCACACGAGATGACCGGCTCTGGTATTCCCGCTCGTTTGACGCTCCGACGTTAGCGGAAGATGAACGTCTTCGCTTGAACTTCGGGGCCGTTGATTACGAAGCGACCGTGCGGATCAACGGAAAACAGGTCGGAACGCACAAGGGCGGCTACGACGCATTTTCATTTGATATCACGGACGCGGTTCAGCCCGGCGAGAACACGCTAGTGGTGTCGGTGCTTGATGCTCAAAACGGCCCGAAAGGAAAACAGAACTTCAATGCCTTCGATAACCCGCGATTCATTTTCTACACAGCGACCTCCGGCATCTACGCTTCGCCGCCCACATCGGATCGCAAATCAACCGGTCTGGCCCGCGGCGGAGTGCCGAGCCTGAAACACGCCGCATCGCAGCCGATCCGCCTGGCCAAAGACGACATCCTGATGGCCGACTTCGAGAGCAGCGACTACGCCGGCTGGAAAACAACGGGCGACGCATTTGGCGACAAGCCTACCGGCACAAAAGACCGATCGAATCAGCTTCAGCCAACGCCGACGGAGAATACCGCTGCCGCAGAGCAGTAAGGCCGTCGTCATTTCTAAAGTTCCAAATTCACCCGAAGACGTCCAAATGAAATCGCTGCTCCATCCCTTCGCACGTCTCTTCGCCGTCGCCTGTTGCTGGCTATCGGCGGGGTTCGCCGCGGACCCGAAGATCAAACTGTTTGACATGGAGGCCATCCGCGACCCCGGCACGCTCGAAATCAAGGTCCTGCGGGATTGGCATCTCGTTGAAGGTGCCGTCCCCACGCGGCAGAAGTTTGTCACCATCAACGTCGGTGAAATATGGCCGGGGCAGGATTACCGGGTGCCGGTGCGGCTGGTGGTTCCCGCCGATCGCAAAGCAAAGGGCTTTCATCTCACCGGTGGAAACAATCCAGAACAATTATCGCGGGACAGACCCGTCTGGGCGATCGAGCAGGTTTTGTTGCGGGGCGGAGTTGGCTTGGTTTACACGGTCGTTCAGGATCCCGGGCGAATGGGACTCGGGGCACTGGGCAGGGTTTCGGAAGTTCGTTTTGCCAAGTCCTTGGACCCGCATGACAAAGTGCAGTATTGGGCCTGGCCAGCGACTTTGATGCGTGCCGTCACGCTTGCCCATGCGGAGACCGATCACTTCAAGCCGGGTAAGGTTGCCATGACCGGTGGATCGAAGAATGGTGCCTCGCCATCGATGGCGATTCTGCACGACGATCGGATGACTGCGGTGCATGCGACCGTGTCGCCGATCTGGGATTCACCGCTCCGGCTTTGTGACCGGGCGGCCTGGAAAGAACTACAAGAGCAGCCCGGAAATAAAGGCGGCTTCGCGGGCGGCCACTTCGGACCTGCTTTCAACCAAGCAGCACTTGACGCTGGCCACACTTGGGAGGAGCTCGAAAAGTTCGCGGAGAACGTCTCCGGCGGCGTCTTCATCTCACGCAACCTTGATGCACTCCGTCGTCGCGGCGTGGAAATGTTGTTTCATCCGGGAACACACGATTTTGTCGCCTACGATCTGGCCTGGGGCGGGGCGCATCATCCGGAGATTCCGGTTTATCTTGGTGCCAATACCGGGCACGGAAAGAAGAACGGTCATCCGCAGATCGAGCGCGACAATCGCAACCGGGATGCGTTTCTACTTCGGCATTTCTTTCCGGAGAAAGTCGATCGCCTGCTGGCCGCTCCTGTCGTCAAGCACAAGATCGAAGGCGGCCGACTGAAGGTTGAGGTGCGTTTCGAGTTGGATTCCGGCGAGCAGAGCGGCCGCATCTGGTGGATCTATGATCGCGCTCCCGACGGCAGTCCGGGTTACCTAAGCAAGCTCATTCCCGATGAGAACTCCGCGGAAATGATCCACGACTCCGAGCGGGGCGTGTGGACGGCCGAGATCAAGCTTGACCCGACGGCCTCCCGCATCGACTTCTTCAGCAACCATCGAAAGACGCTCCATTACGATGGCAGGCCCTACGCCACCTATCTTTCCAGTCCCTATACTCGCGTGAGTTGGTGATCCGACACAAGCAAGAGCTTATCGTCATACTTCAAACAAGACATCGGCGGATGCGAGCAGCTGGCATCGAGCGCAAGTCACATCTGGCAACAACAGAAACCAATCAAGAAATCGAAACGATGATCAGATCATTCCATGGATCCCTGCTGCCGTCGCTGGGGTTGTGCCTGTTCCTGTGCGCCGCGTCACCGGCTGCCGAAAAACCCAACGTTGTCTTCATCTTTATCGATGATATGGGCTATGGAGACATCGGCCCGTTTGGAAATACAGTCAACCAAACGCCGAACCTGGATCGCATGGCAAGAGAAGGCAATGTGTTGCGGGCGTTTTACGTTTCCAATACCGCCTGCACGCCATCGCGATCGGCGCTAATGACTGGGACCTACGCGCATCGCATCGGGATGGACCAGTCCGTGGTGTTCCCCGGCGAGAAACGTGGACTCCATCCCGACGAGATTACGATCGCGGAATTACTCAAGGAACAAGGTTACGCGACCGGATGTTTCGGCAAATGGCATCTCGGTGATCAGCCCGAGTTCTTACCGCTGGCCCAGGGATTTGACGAATACTTCGGGATTCCGTATTCCAACGACATGTGGCCGGGGAACAAGCGTGGTAATCCGGTCACCAACCGCGGCCCCTACACGCCGCTTCCCATCATTCGACAGAACCAGGCGGTGGCTTACGTCAGCGACGGTTCGGATCAGTCATTGCTCTGCGAAGTCATGACCGACGAGGCGGTCAAGTTCATCAAAGCGCATCAAAAAGAGCCGTTCTTTCTTTACTTGCCTCACGCCTACGTTCATTACCCGCGTTACGCGCGTCCGGCGATCTATGAAAAAGCCGGCGGCGATGTCAATCGCTCCAACGTCGAAGAGGTCGATACCAGTGTCGGACGCGTGCTCGATACTTTGCGGGAACTCAAACTCGACAAGAACACGCTGGTTGTCTTCACTTCAGACAACGGCGGCGCGGGCGGCATGAGCATGGGCCCGCTGCGAGGCGGCAAAGGTGGACCAAAATACGAAGGCCACATGCGGGAACCGACCATCACGTGGTGGCCCGGGACAATCCCGGCCGGAGTCGAAAGCGACGAGATCGTTGCGACCATCGATATGCTGCCTTCGCTGGCAAGACTAACCGGTGCGAAAGTTCCGGATGATCGGACCATCGATGGCAAGGACGCGCTCGATGTGCTGTTGGGTAAGCCGGCCGCCAAGTCACCGCACGAGATCCTGTATTACGAGATCGATGGTATTCGGCGAGGAAAATGGAAACTGGTCCGCACCGGCAGGGCCGGAAAACGAACGTCTGAGCTTTATGACCTGGAGACGGACATTGGCGAGCAGAAGAATCTCGCCGCCCAGCATCCTGAGATTGTCAAAGAACTCGACGAGCTTCTCGATGCGCACGCCCGGAGGATCGCCGCCGACACTCGTCCGGCCGCCTTTATCGACGACGCGAAACCGATCATTTCCGCACCGGGCGAGCTGCCCCGCTTGCGAGATTTGATGGGGCTTGCCGACGTCCGAGCCGCTAACGAAGACATCTCGGCTACGCCCACAGGCACGTTAAATTCGGTCGCTCGCAAGGACCTGCCAAACGTGCTGTTCATCGCCATCGACGACATGAACGATTGGACAACGTTGTTTGACGAAAAGAATCCGATCCAGACGCCCAACCTGAAACGGCTCGCCGCGCGGGGAGCATTTTTCTCCAAAGCGTATTGCGCGGTACCCGCCTGCAATCCGTCACGGACGGCGATTCTGACGGGATTGAGCCCTGTCACTTCGGGCGTCTACAGCAACGGCCAATCGTGGAAACAGTTGCTGCCGGACGTCGTGACCCTGCCGCAGTATTTCGGGCAACTGGGCTACACAACCAAAGGCGGCGGCAAGATCTTTCACCACGGGAAAACGGGATCAGACCGAGAGGACAAACCGTCGTTTCAAGAGTTCTTTCAATTGCAACTCCACGCCGGCAAACCGGACGTTAACTACAACGGCTACGTTCGCGGCCGCGATCCGAAACAACTGGCAAGTCCAAGTTGGGATTGGGGTGTGCATGACGTCGAGAAACAAACGGACGAGTACACCGTCGACTATGTCACCGAGGTGATGAAGACCGAGTCGCGGGACAAACCGCTGTTTCTGGCGGCTGGCATCTTTCGCCCACATCTTCCGTTCTGGGCACCGCCGCGATCGTTCGCACGATATCCGTTTGACAAAGTGAAACTGCCACCGCGACCGGCGGATGATCTTGACGACGTGCCGCCGATCGGCGTGCAAATGTCACGCACCGAGTCTTTCATTTTTGACAACACGATCAAACCGCCGGAAAACCGACCTGGCAGCCTTAAGAAAATGGTGCAGTGTTACCAGGCATCCGCCGACTACGCGGATCAGATGGTGGGTCGCTTGATCGATCAACTTGCCGCTAGTCGCCGCGCTGACAATACGATCATCGTTCTATGGTCCGATCACGGCTATCACCTGGGCGATAAGAATGCGACAGTCAAGTTCACACTTTGGGAAAAAGCCAATCACGTGCCCTTCATTATCGTGGCTCCTGGTGTGACCAGGCCGGGAACCGTGATCGATCGACCGGTCAGCTTGCTGGACATCTACCCCACGCTAATCGACCTCGCCGGCTTGCCGAAAAAGCAGGACCTGGACGGAGTCAGTTTGCTGCCGCTGATCAAGAATCCGAAAGCTGAATGGGATCGCCCCGCCGTGATGACTCAGGGAGCAGGCAATCACGCGATTCGCAGCGATCGCTGGCGATACATCCACTATGCCGACGGAACTGAGGAGCTATACGATCACGACAATGATCCGTGGGAACACACAAATCTGGCAAGCCATGCTGAACACGCGGACGTGATCGCAGCCCACAAGAAATGGTTGCCGCAAAATCCTCAGCCAAAAAAGGCGTTGGCCTCGGGCCCCAAACGAACGCAGCCTGCGATCAAACTCGCCAACAATCGCCCCACGCGAATCGATGTCACGCCGGTTCATTACGAAGCCGCCGAAAACGACATCGTGATCGCGGACTTCGAGCAGACCGACTACGGCAATTGGCAAATCATCGGTGACGCGTTTGGCGAGCAGCCCGCACACGCCGAAACTCATAAGAACCGGGCCTCCGGTTATCTGGGCAAAGGATTTCTGAATACATATCTGAACGGCGACAAATCCACGGGCGAGCTGATCTCACCACCGTTCCGAATCGGGCGCAAGCACATCAACTTCCTGATCGGTGGCGGCAACCATCCCGGCCGGGCCGGTATCCAGCTTCGCGTGGATGACAAAACCGTGCGAACTGCGACCGGGTACTCGCTCAAGAACTCGAAAAACCAGGAAGTCATGGATTGGCAGTCGTTCGATGTTGCTGAGTTCGTTGGCAAGCAGGCAGTGATCAAGATCGTCGACAAGCATTCCGGTGGCTGGGGGCACACCGTGGTCGATCACATCTTCCAATCAGATAAGCCGATGCCGTGTTCGTTGCCGGAAAACTGGCAAGCAGCCAAACCGGTTCCCCCATCGACTGTTCCGGAACCTGCGCCACTGCGGCGCGATGGATGTTATTGCGGAGTGCCGTAGACAGACAGGCGACCCACATCGGACAACCGTGTACAATGTGGACTTCCAACGGCCGAACTTTGGGGGTAGCGGAAGTCGCCAAGACTTTCGGCACGGCCGCTGACGACTACCGAAATTCTGCGACAAAATATTCCGGAAAGCGTCTTCTCATTCAACGATGTCCCCCATGAAACTGTACGCCCTCGCTTTCCTCTGCGGTTTTTCGGCGGTTGCAGAGTCCGCACTGATACATGCCGCGGAGCGTCCCAATGTGATCCTGATCATCTGTGACGATCTGAATGACTACGTCGAAGGCTTTGGCGGGCATCCTCAGGCAAAGACGCCGAACATGGCTCGGCTTGCTCGCAGTGGGGTCTCGTTTACTCAGGCACATTGCAATAGTCCGATTTGCGGACCGTCGCGGGCGAGCCTCTTCACTGGCATCTATCCGCATAACTCCGGTTGCTTTGGCTTCACGAAGTGGGACGGCTACGAAGTCTTAAAGAACTCGCGGACAATCATGGACCACTTTCGCGAGAACGGTTACCAGACGCTTGGCACCGGCAAGCTGATGCACCACATGGTTCGGCAGGAGTGGAGGCAGTACGGCAATCCTGCTGACTACGGGCCGTTCGCGTTCGATGGGCAGGACAAAGTCGCCCACCCTGATGTGCCTGCGCCGTACCGTGAAATCGGCGCGGTCGACGGTTCTTTCGGGCCGCTCGTCAATTTGGCTGGACGCAAGACGCCGGACGGAAGACCGCTGCAGTGGCAAACCGGTGGCTGGGGTAGAGTGCGGCCGCTGCGAGTCGATTCTCAGGAAGACCGCGAGCTGACGGCCGATGAATTGAACGGAAACTGGGCGGTCGAAAACATTCTCAGCCGGGCCGACAAACCCGGCAGGCAACCGTTCTTCATGGGGGTTGGCTTCATTCGGCCGCACACGCCATTGATCGTGCCACAAAAATTCTTCGACATGTTTCCGCTTGAGTCGATCGAGCTGCCCGTCATCCGGCCAGGGGATGTTGAAGACACGCATGCCAGATCAATTCGCGGCCTGCCCGGTGGCGCGGAACCGGACGCTCCTCGCAGCGAAGACATGGGAACGCGTTTGTTTAACACTTTGGTCAAGTCGTACGAATCGCAGGAAGACGCGCTGCGCCATTTCATTCAGGCGTATCTTGCCAGTGTTGTGTCGGTGGACGAACAAATCGGCAAGATTCTGGATGCCGTTGATAACTCGCCACTGCAAGACAACACGATCATTATCCTGACCAGCGATCACGGTTGGGGCATGGGTGAGAAGAATTATCTGTACAAGAATTCGCTGTGGCAGGAGAGCACTCGGGTGCCGCTGATCGTTCGCGCTCCGGGAGTTGGCAAAGCCGAAGGTGTCTCACCACAACCGGTTTCCCTGATCGATATCTACCCGACGCTGATTGATCTTTGCGGGCTGAGCGGCGAGACCAAGAAGAACGATAAAGGTCATCCGCTTGACGGCCATAGTCTGAAGCCGCTGCTTGAGGATCCAGCCAGCGGCGAGTGGTCCGGTCCCGCATCGGCTTTGACGACGCTTTACAAATGGCGGACAAGATACGATCCATCGCAGGAGAGCTATTCGCTACGGGCGGAGGACTGGCGGTTCATCCGCTACGAAAACGGGAAGGAAGAGCTGTATTTTACCAAGGACGACGCTCACGAATGGACGAACCTGGCGGATGATCCCGCTCACGCCGAAACGCTCCATGCGTTCCGCCGACAACTGCGGGCGCGAATTCCAGCGCCCGGCTCCGACTTGCCACCACAACCGGCGTTCCAGCCGAAGAATCCGGCATCGAAAATCCCTGATCCAAAACCGGATGCCGAGGCTTGGAAAGACAAATACTTCGCGAAGCATCCCGCCGCCGACACCAACAAAGACGGCAAGCTGACCTGGCCGGAATACAAAGCTTACCGAACCAAGTTTGATCCACCGCCGAAATAACAACGCTTAAGAACGATCATCACCCAGAGCATAAGAATTTTTTGCATGAAGCGACGGAACGTATTGGCAGCAAGCAGGTAACCCGCAGCGTCAGCGAGGGAGCTATGCCTTGTTCGCGCTGCGGGTTACCAATCTTCATGCAAAGTGTTCATCAGCGAGGCCGGATTTGTGGATGCTTCGCGCTTGTGTTGACCAGGAACGACCGCAGAACCATGAATTCAACAAGTCTTAGATTGCTCGTCGCTGCCTGCAGTGTGTGTTTCAGCGCCCTTGCGGCCAGCGCTGGAGAAGTCGACTTCAAACGCGACATCGCTCCAATACTGGAAGAGCGGTGCTGGTACTGCCATGGCGAAGACGAACAGGAATCGGGGCTGCGTCTCGATCTTCGCGCGAACATGCTACGTGGTGGTGACTCCGGTTTGTCCGCCGTTGTTCCCGGCAAGCCGGATAAGAGCTATCTGATTGACGTGGTGAAGCATCTCGACCCTGATCTCAAGATGCCGCCTGACGAGGACAAGATCCCCGCCAAAGAAATCGACCTGCTGACTCGCTGGATCAAGGACGGCGCCGTCTGGCCCGGCCAGATGGCAGCTGTCGCCGAAGAGAAGTCTGATCATTGGTCATTTCAACCGATCGTGCGTCCGCCCGTGCCTGAACCGAAGGCCGGCGCCGTCGGCTCAGGCAATCCCATCGACGCCTTCCTGCTTGGGCGGCTGGCAAATGACACACTGACGTTTTCCGAACCCGCCGATCCTTGGTCGCTAATTCGGCGCACCTCGATTGTGCTGACCGGCTTGTCTCCAACACCCGAGGATGTTGAGCAATTCGTCAACGCCTATGAGCAGGACTCCGACAAGGCGTACGCGAAACTCGTCGACCGACTGCTGGAATCACCGCACTTTGGCGAGCGCTGGGCGCAACACTGGCTGGATGTGATTCGCTGGGCGGAAACCAACGGCAGCGAAAGCAACATGTATCGCAAGAACGCCTGGATTTATCGCGACTATGTGATCCGCGCTTTCAACGAAGACAAGCCCTACGACCAGTTTTTGTTCGAACAAATCGCCGGCGACACCGTCGGCCAGGGCGACGCGATGGGGTATCTGGTTTCCGGTCCGCACGTGCCGGTTGCAACCGTCGGCCAGGAACCGGCGGCACGACGTCAGGCGCGAACCGATCGTATGGACGAAATCCTGCAAACGGTTGGCGCGTCGGCACTGGGCGTCACCATCGGATGCGCAAGATGTCACAATCACAAGTTCGATCCGATTTCGATCACAGACTATTACTCGATGTCCGCCGTGTTTCAGGACATTGAGTTCGGCAGCCGCTTTCCTGAATTGGCGGAAGATCATCCGCGGCGCGTACGTGGGAAAGAGTTGTACGGACAGATCTTCGAATTGCACGCGAAGCTGCGCGACATGGGCCCGTGGGAAGAAGACTGGACGGGTTACAAAGAGCTTCACGTTCCCACGACGACGACTCAGAAGGTTCGCATCACTTTCAACTGGAACGGTGTACGATTGGATGAAATCGAGATCTTCGGTCCTAAAGAACGTCGCCGAAACCTGGCACTCGCATCCGCAGGGACCAAGGCATACAGCCCGCCAGAGATGGCAGTCGTTCGCGCGGAACTACATAAGGTCAACGATGGCGAGTACGGCACGGAGGGTTGGGGATGCAAGTCTCCCAAGGGCAGCAAGCAAAAGCCGTTCATTGAATTCAGCTTCCAGCAGCCGCACGAATTTAATCGCATCCGCCTGAGCACCAACCGCGAAGACTTTCTGGAGACCGACTATTTGCTGGGGCTGAACAAGTTCAACTTCGGCGGCTATCGAGTGGAAGTAGAAGACACCGACGGCAAGTGGCAGCAAGTCGCCTCCACGATGGCCTTCGATCAATTGAACAAAAAGCATCCGTCCCGCGCTGCAATTCTATCGGAGTTGCAAACGCTGATTCACCAGGTAAACGAAGAAGGGCCCAAACCGAGCTTTGTTGCTCGCTTCGTTAAACCGGTGAAGACTCACGTCCTTAATCGCGGCAGCCCTGAAAGTCCCCGTGATGAAGTGTTTGCTGCCGGACTGCGGGAACTCGATGGCGACCTGCAGCTGCAGCAGTACGCATCGGGACGGCAGCGCCGCAAGGCGTTCGCCCAGTGGCTAACCGGCCCCACACACCCCCTGGCCGCGCGTGTCGCAGCCAATCGCCTCTGGCATCATATCTTCGGACGGGGAATCGTCTCGACAACCAGCGATTTTGGAGCTGCCGGCGCACCGCCCACACATCCGAAATTGCTCGATTGGCTGGCTGCCGAGTTGATGCAGCCGACCCAATCTGACGAAAGCGTGAAGCCAGCCAATTGGTCCATGAAGCATCTGATTCGACTGATGGTCATGTCCCGCGCGTTCCGTCAATCCAGCTTGCCTCGCCAGCAAAGCATGTCCATTGATGCGGATGCGACACTGCTCTGGCGATTTCCCCCCAAACGCGTGGAAGCCGAAGTCATTCGCGATTCGATCCTGCAAGCTTCGGGCTCGCTTGATCGTACGATTGGTGGCCGCAGCTATCGAATCCACAATGTGAAAAAGCGATATGCGCAATGGGAAGTGACCGACAATCACGGTGCGGAAACATGGCGGCGGATGATCTACCAGGAACGAATGCGTCGAGTGGACGACGGCATGTTTACGGCGTTCGACTTTCCCGACTGCGGCCAGGTTCGAGCGAAACGCCCCGTTTCGACCACTCCGCTGCAGGCACTGAACCTGATGAACAGCGACTTCGTCATCGAACAATCGAAACTGATCGCCGACCGTGCCGCAAAAGATGCTGACGGCGACGCCAGCGAAGCAATCGAGCGCTGCTTTGAATTGCTTCTTGGCCGCGTTCCGGATGACCAGGAACGACGGACATGCCGGGCGCTGGCGAAACAAGACAACCTGTCGCTCGTTTGTCGAGCGTTAATCAATTCCAACGAATTTGCCTTCCTGCCATGACCAACCCTGAACTACTTTCGCTCCACGGTCGCCGCTTTCTGGATCGTCGCAGCTTTCTCAGCATGGCAGGTCTTTCTACGGCGGGACTTGCCTTGGCTGGCTTGCTGGACGCGGACAGCTTGCTGGCCGACGAACCAAGAACCGTTGGTGGCAAAACACCGATTCGGCCGGAAATTAATCCAAGCAATCCTTACGCGGCGCGTCAGCATCATTTCGACGTAGCCGCAAAACAGGTGCTGGTCATCTACTGTCCGGGGGCCGTCAGTCATGTTGACACGTTCGACTACAAGCCCGCGCTGGCGAAACTGGATGGCCAGAAACCACCGGGAATTCCCGCCGTTACCTTTGAAGGGCCAACGGGCAACATCGCCAGGCCGTTCTGGGAATTCAAGCCGCGAGGCGAGACCGGCAAGATGGTCTCTGAACTGTTGCCAAATCTCGCTCAGCAGGTTGACGACTTCTGTTTCTTCCACGCGCTTTCGACCGACACAAGTGCTCATCCGCAGGGTGAGAACTTCATGAACACCGGTTTCACGATGGAAGGCTTTCCGTCGTTTGGAGCCTGGGTCACCTACGCGCTGGGAACAGAGAATCAGGAACTGCCCGCGTTCGTCGCCATCAACGATCCGCGCGGCCTCGCACGCAGTGGCAAGAACAACTTTGGGAATGGATTTCTTCCGGCAGCGTTTCAGGGGACGGACTTCAACGCGAAAAACCCGCCGAACAACTTGCGTCGACCGGATTCCCTTTCCGTGGCAGACGATCAGGAAACCGTCGATTTGCTGAAACGACTGAATGCTCGCCATCTGGAAAAGTATCCAGACGACGGCAATCTGGCCGGCCGCATTGCCAGCTACGAACTGGCGGGCCGAATGCAGACATCCGTGCCGGAAGTCATGAACCTGTCAGGCGAGACGGAAGCAACCTTGAAGGCCTACGGTGTGGAAGGCGGCAGCGAACTCCGCGGCCAGTATGCCCGAAACTGTATCCTCGCTCGACGCCTGCTGGAGAAAGGCGTACGCGTCGTGCAACTCTTCAACGGCAGCGATCCCTCGGGCGGAAACGGAATCACCAACTGGGATTCGCATTCGGACATTGCCAAAACGCACGCGATGCAGGCTGAAATCATGGATCAGCCAACGGCCGCGCTGATCGCCGACATGAAACAGCGTGGCTTGCTTGAGCACACGTTGGTTGTGTGGGCCACTGAGTTCGGTCGCATGCCATTCCTGCAAGCTAACGGAACGGGGCGAGACCATAACCCCGGCGCCTTCACCTGTTTCCTCGCGGGCGCCGGAGTGAAGAAGGGATTCAGCCACGGCGAAAGCGACGAGTTTGGTTTCAAGGCCGCCACCGACAAGACGACCGTGTACGATTTCAACGCAACTCTGTTGCACCTGATGGGACTCGATCACGAGCGCCTGACCTTTTACCACAACGGTCTGGAGCGGCGGCTGACCAACGTCCACGGGCACGTCGTGAAAGCGGTCCTTGCGTAACGAACCGTCCTGCTACTGAATGTTAGCCGCGGGTCCATGCGGAAGAAATTCCCTGCCGAAAGAATTCACGAAATGAAGATGCGTTGTGCTTTAGTTGCCGTCACTTGCTTTCTGTTAGCCGTTGCACTCAATGCCAGTTCCGTAGCCGTCGCTGACGTCCGAGTTCCACGGATCTTTGGTGACAACATGATCCTGCAGCAGCAGACAAAGAACGCGGTCTGGGGATGGGCTGAGCCTGGTGAAACTGTGACAGTCGCAGCAAGTTGGGGAACGACTGCTGCCGGCAAAGCTGACGATAACGGGCAATGGAAGCTGTTTCTGGAAACACCGGCTCACGGGTCAGGACATGTGTTGACCGTCGCCGGAAACAACACGATCGAGATCCGCAATGTTGCGATCGGCGAAGTCTGGTTGTGCGCCGGTCAGTCGAACATGGGCTGGGCGATGGGCAATTCGTTCGACGCGGAGCAAGAAGCCGACGTCGATCTGCCGAACTTCCGCATATTTAAATCAGCGCGCGAACACTGGCACCAGCCGCTGCAGGAAAACCGCGACCGACTCTGCCGCTGGAAACCTTGCGCCCCCGAATCCGCCGCAGAGACATCTGCCGTCGCCTACTATTTTGGAAAAATGCTGCATCAGGAACTGGGGATTCCGGTTGGCATTATCCAGCGAGCCTACGCGGGGACGCCGATCGAAGGTTGGATGCCATGGGAGATTCAGCAAGACGACGCACGGACCATTGATCACAAACGGGCACTGGATGAAAACGCCCAGCGGAGAATCAGAAACGCGGGCGAAACGGTGGAAAAAGCGCTGGCCGCATTTGATCAGGAACTGGCGGACTACAACGCCAAGATCGATGCCGGACAGACGATGAAGAATGCCTGGAGGGCGTTGACGCCGCCAATCATCACCAAGCCCGCGAATCTTGGGCATCAGTATCCGGGGCATATCTTCAACGCCATGATCTATCCGGTTCGCCCTTACGGAATCCGTGGCATGATCTGGTACCAGGGCGAGCGCAACTCAAAAGATGCCCCGCAGGCGTTTCACTACCGCGGGCAACTATCGCTTTTGATTGATTACTTTCGTGAAACCTGGCACCGGCAGTCGGGCGGGAACGTGGCAAAGGATTTCCCGTTTCAGTTCACTCAGCTTCCCAGCTGGAATCCGCCGCAGGAAAAACCGGTCGAAGGATTGCAGGCAGCTTGGGCGGTGAATCGTGAATCGATGCGACTGGTCAACCGTGATCTCGCCAACACCGGGATGGTCGTCTCGATCGATACCGGCGACGCCGTTGAGCTTCATCCGAAAAACAAACAGCCAATCGGTATCCGCCACGCGTACCTTGCGCTGCAACAAACCTACGGCAAGGACGTCGTTGGCAGCGGTCCCCGCTACCGCGATCATGCCATTGATGGCGACAAAATGATTCTCAATTTCGATTCGGTTGGCCCGGGCTTGATGTCGGCCCGACCCGGCAGACTTGATGCATTTGCGATCGCGGGAGAAGACCGTAAGTGGCATTGGGGCGACGCCGAGATCCGCGGTGATACGGTGATCGTCTCTTCTGCGAATGTCCCCAAGGCCGCCGCCGTTCGATACGCCTGGGCGATGAATCCTTCCCGGCGAAACCTGCTTTACAACCAGGCGGGACTTCCCGCTTCGCCATTCCGGACAGACAACTGGCCACTCTTCGCACCGGACGACGAAATCCTCACAGTCAATAAACCCGCCAAGCCCGCTGGGTATCAGTCCGTCGATTGGGAGCGGCCTGAAATGAGGCAAGAGTCTGGCGCAGCAGATTCTGCAACCGAGACGAACGGCTTGGCTCCAGAACTCACGGACCTTAACGCCGCAGACATTTCCTACGCGTTGGAAGCGAAGTTACCCGACTTAGAGATGCCGTATATCGACGCGAGTCCTGCGGATCGTGGTGACGGAATCCAGGTTGGTGAGCTTGGGGTCGATGGCGGTGACAAGGACGCGATCCTGAAATTCGCCACCGAGGTCGCCGCCGGAAAGCATGGACAGATCGACAGTCTGCTGCTGTATCAAAATGGCAGGCTGCTGTTCGAATCGTACTATCGCCGCGGCCGGATCAATTACCCGCACTATCAGATGTCGATCACCAAGTCTTACACGGCAATGGCAATTGGACGTGCGATTCATCTCGGGCACCTGACGATGGCGGACTTGGACAAGCCCGTCGTCAGCTTTCTGAAGGAATTGAAACCCGAGAGATTTGTCGCCGGTGCGGAAGCCATCACGCTGGCCGAGGCAATGAATATGCGCTCGGGGATCCGCATTGATGATGCCACTGCAAAGCACCTGAGGCAAACACCGGACTTGCTTAAGGGTCAGGGACAGATTCAGGCGTACTTGGAAAACAGTGCCGCCATTCCCGCAACTCCTCGTGAGTTCAAGTACCAGGGTTCCGACCCGTCGATCACCATGCAGGTTGTCGAAGCAGTCGTGCCGGGCTCCGCACAAGACTTCATCAAAACGCAGTTGCTTGGCAAACTGGGAATCGTCAATTTCGCCTGGCAAGACGATTTAAGCGGACTGCCCAAGGCCGCCGCCGGCAGCAGCATCCGTTCCCGCGACATGCTCAAGTGGGGCATGCTCGTGATCAATCAAGGCAAGTGGAACGGC
>JBFJVZ010000131.1:0-16899 GCA_041623895.1 Pirellulaceae bacterium
CCCATCGGGAGTCTTCCGACTTCCGCTACTTCAAAATCAAAGCCTGGCAAAGCACTCATCAAAAACTTCGGGCGGCCTCGACGTCGACCGTGCCCGGCAGCTTGAATTCAGTTCCGTCGTGGCAGGTGATCGTCAAGTCTTCGGGGCTCCAGACGTCGGCAAATAACTTCATCTTGCCCCGCACGCGGGCCGAGCCATCGGGGCCTTTGATGGTGAAGTCGACTTCTGCGCTGCCGTTTCCGTTGTCGTAGTGGTACTCGCTAACGCCAAAACTTGAGACTCGCTCGATCGGTGTGCCGAGCTTCGCGGTCATCCGATTGTCTGCTTCGATCGCTGCCACGGCTGCGTCCAGCGGTTTGTTCATTCCTTCGACAGCCTTGCCCACGCCCCAAAAAGCAAGCCCTCCGCAACAGACCAGCGGAAAGACGAAGATGACCACCAGCAGGGGAATCAGCCAAACCCAGAAACTGCCGCCGCCCGTCTTGCGGGGCGGCGGCGGCGCGGGGTGCGATCGATCCGCGGTTGATTGTTTCGCGGTCGATTGTTTCGCGGTGTACTCGCGGCTGAACGGATTGATTTCGTCGTCTTCGCGTCGCATCCCGATTAAATTTCCCAGCCGGGTCGATACTGTACTTTGATCAGATCTTGCGCCGTGGTGTTGTCGCCTGTTTTCAGCGTCTTGTAGTCCCAGTCAAATCCGCCGGCTCGGTAAGCGACATTGCCAAGCAACACCGTTTCCGCGAGCGGCCCGGAGTAATCGACAAAGTCGCACGTCGCTCGATCGCCTCCTTTGCAGGCGTTGATCCACTCATTGTGGAACCCGGGTGAATCAGGAATGAACTTTTCAGGTGCTTTAAAATCGGAAAATTTGTCTTCGGGCAGCAGCTTATGGTTGCTGAATCCACACAGCAGCATGCCTTTGTCGCCGATGAACAAGGTGTTGTTGCCTTTTTCTGAAAGTCCTTTTTCTTTGATGATCGCCGGAATCCCGTGGTACCAGTGCAGATCGATCGGACGATTCGAATCGCTGGCCGCAAACTTGAAAGAACAGTGCATCGATTTTGGTGTCCGCTCCGGATCGACTTCCGGCCCGCTCGCATCGACACGCGTGGGGTATTTCAATCCGAGTGCCCAGAACGGGATGTCCAGAACGTGGCATCCCCAGTTTCCAGTCTCGCCCGTTCCGTAATCCCACCAGAAACGCCATCCGTAAGGACAAATCTTTGACGAATACGGCCGGTACTTGGCTGGTCCGACCCAGAGGTCGTAGTCCAACGTTGGGGGGACCGGCTCCGCGGCCGGAATGGCAGGCATCCCACGGCTACCTCCGATCCAACTGTGGACCTCGCTGACTTTGCCAATCGCGCCACTTTGGATCAGTTCGACAACGCGATGCATGTTGGACATGGCGTGACGCTGTGACCCAAGCTGAGTTGCCAAATTGTTTTTCTTGGCAAGTTCGGTCAGCGTACGCGTCTCCCAAACGTT
The DNA here is from genome assembly GCA_041623895.1 of Pirellulaceae bacterium. Lineage (GTDB taxonomy): Bacteria > Planctomycetota > Planctomycetia > Pirellulales > Pirellulaceae > JBFJVZ01. The sequence continues at coordinate 1,489 of JBFJVZ010000131.1, forward strand.
ATGGGCGAGTGGTTTTTCGAGATAAACGTGCAAGCCAAGCTGCATGGCAGCATAGGCCGGATGAAAATGTGAGTGGTCGGGCGTACTGATCACAATCGCATCAAGCTGGCTGCCCAAATCATCAAGCAGCTTGCGATAGTCGGTGTAGCGCTTGGTGTTGGGATGACTTTGAAATGATCCTTTGGCGCGTACCTGATCGACATCGGCAAACGCGACCAGGTTTTGGCTTTTGACGCCGCCCACGTTCGCCGACCCTCGTCCACCGACTCCCACGCAAGCGATGTTCAGTTTTTCGTTGGGGCTTTCGGCAGCCGATAATTGACGAGCTGTCGCGCCGTGATAAAAAGCGATGCCGGCGGCGGTTCCGATGGCGGTTCTTCGGGAAATGCGATGCGTCACGAGGTTCTGCCTATCTGTGGAATATGCGGTTTCGCAGGTCTGACATCCTGCCGTACCGGTTTTGGCACACAGGACACTCAACCCACGAGCGAACAGTTTAGAACATTTTCGTCAATGATGCCCTATCGTAGGCCAGAACCTGTCATGCCCTAAATCGATAACGCTTCAGATCAACAACGGAGCGGGGGTGCTTTTCCGGCAATAATCGCTAGGCATCACCGCTGCTACTTCACTTCGTAGATTTGTTTGCCGTCGGCGACCGTCCAGGCGCGAAGGATGCCGTTTTGACCTCCCGCCACGAGTGTTTTTCCATCGTCGCTGACGGCCAGGGCAAACAAAAAGTCTCCTGAGGCGTTGAACGTTCGAATCGCTTTGCCGTTGGTGGTGTCATGCAAACGCAGTTGACCGTCAGCGCAGGCCGTGATGACTTGTGCCGACTGCTGAAGGAAGGCGATTGCTGTGATCTCTTTTGAGAACCCGCCGATGGTTCGCCGCTGCTGCCCCGTTTCGACATTCCAGACTTTGACATTCTGATCGGCGCTAGCTGAGGCGATGGTCTGCAGATCGTCCTGCCAGGCAAGCGAGAGAACATGATGCGTGTGGCCTTCCAGTGATCGGATCACGGAGCCGTCGGTCAGGTTCAGCAAACGAATCGTTTTGTCGGCCGATGAGGACGCCAGGCTCCGTCCATCAGGTGAAAAACGTAGTCCGAGTACGGTGTCGCTATGGACTTCGCCAAAATCCCGAACCATTTGTCCTGAGTCGACGGCAAAGACTTTAATGTCGCCAAAACGGCTGGGTGGACCGCTGCCAACGGCGATCGACAGTCCGTCCCGGCGAAAATCGAGTGCCGTGACGCGGTCGCTGATGGGCGAATCATCGGGCGCGCCGATCGTGCGTTCCAACCGCCAGGTCGCCGAGAGCGACCAAACCGACGTCGGCCGGTTGGCTCCGAAGTGGCAAACTTGTTCACCTAGAAAAGCAACGCCCTGCAAGGTGCCGGCTCCAATCTGGTCATCAAAAGCGGCCAGCGGGTTGCCGGTCGCAGCGTCGTAGGTGCGAACGGAACCTGCCAGGTGTGAAGTCGCGATACGTTTGCCAGCCGAATCAAATGCGACGGCGGTGACGGAATTTGCTGGATCGGCGATTCGTTTTTGGATGCTGACCAAACGCTGCTCGATCAAGGAGCTCCGCCGTTTCTCCGCTTCGACGATTGCCTTGTGTGCTGGTACGGCGGCTGCGGCGCGGGCTTGGGCCTGAGAGGCCGCTGCCAATGCTTGCTCACGCTTGGCCAGATCAGCATCGCTTTTCTTCTTTGCTTCGTCGGCAGCGGCAGAAGCTTTCTTGTCTGCTTCCAGTTGTTTGGTCAGCGTATCCAGTTGCGTCTTGGCGTCGGTGATCGCCTTCGTTGCCGCTTGTTCTTCAGTCTTCGCTTTGCTGAGCTCGGCTTCGACCGCGGTCATTTTAGCGACTGCTTCCTGGTATTTCTTTTCTTCGGCGGCCAGCATTTCGGCAACTTTGTCGCGAGCTGCTTTTGCTTGGGCAACTTGTTCGGCCACGGTTTTTTTCAAGTTCTCCTGTTCGGCGATTTTGTTTTTTGCCTCGGTCGCTTTCGTTTCGGCCGTCTTCATGTCGGTGTTTGTCTTGGCGATGTTACCTTCGGTAGCCGTGACTTTGGCGACAGCTTCGGTGAATTTCTTTTCCTCTTCGGCGACCTTTTCTTTGGACTTGTCACGTTCTTCGGCGACTTTCTTGACGGCTTCGTTTTCTGTGGTCAGCGATTTTTCTAATTCGCCAGTACGGGCTTCCAACCGTGTCACCGCAGCCTTCTGACGATTGACGTCTCGATTCGCCATGGCCAGGAGAATCTGGGTATCGGGGTCGCCTTCCAGGGTGCCAGTGGCTTCACCGTTTTCGGTCTTCCAGAGACGAGTCTTGCCGTCTCGTCCACCCGTCGCCAACTGTGTTCCGTCGTGACTGATTGCCAATGCGTCAACCGGCGAGCCGTGATCGACCTTGCGGACAAGCTTGCCGTCAGCGAGTCCCACCAACATGACGCCGGCAGATTCGCTTGCGATCACTGCCATGGGCGCCGGTTTACCTGTCAATGTCAGTGCCGTCGCGTCGGCGATCGGCTTGGTTGCTTCCAACTCCGCGGGCTCAAGTTTGTCGGTCCCACGCCACAGTCGCACTTTTCGTTCAAAATCGATGGCCGCAATCAAGTTGCCATCGTGCGCGAGGGCCATTCGGCTGAGCGAGGCACCAGCATCGATTTGGGCAATCAGCTTGCCGTCCGATGGTTGCCAGAGAATAATTTTTCCACCACGATCACAGCTGACAAGTCGGTCGGATTCGCTGGCCCAATCCAAGCCAGAGATCGCATCGGCATGGCCAGTCAAAGTGTGCAGACGTTTTTTTCCGGCAACATCCCAGATCTCGATATCATCGATCGCATTGACGAAAGCGACTTGCGTGTTGTCCGCCTTGATCGCGATCAATCCGGCAGCAGCGGCAATCGGTGCAGAGGGGTCGGTCGCTGACGATATCGTTTTCTTCCACAATCGCACGGTTCGATAGCCGCCGGTTGCGATTCGATTGCCATCGGGTGAAAAAGCGATCGACTGAATCATATCCACATCGGCGGCGGCGGGGCCGGATGTCGATTCGATACTGGGGTCGATCAATCGCCCGACCTCTTGACCGCTTGGCAAATCGTAAATGGCCACACGATTTCCGCGGCCACAGGCTACCAACCGGTTGTCGGGTGATACAGCGAGTGCATAAATCGTGCGAACGGATTCAGGAATCGGTTGCCAGGCGATCGGCTCGGCTGATTTGACTTCGCCGCCGACGGCACCTTGCTCGATCCACAGCTTCAGCAGGCCCAATTGCTCGGGCGTTAGCGGCTTTGCGCCCACCGTGTTGTCTTCCGGCGGCATCAACGGCTCTTCGCTACCCGAAGCACGGGCGAGAATCAGGCTGGCGCCCACATCTTTGGCAACCGCGGCCGGCCCCGTGTCACCGCCTTTGAGCATTTGCTCGTGCGACTCGAGGTTCAGCCCGCCTTCGCTTTCTTTTGCATGATGACAAGCCAGGCAATTCTGTTTCAGCAAGGGATAGATTTCGCTGGCAAAGTCGACGGGCTTATCACGCTTGATATCAGCGATCTGAATGGGAAGTTCGGCGAGCACGCTTCCGCTAAAGGCAAAGCTCGCCAGCAGGAAGGCTGCCGCGAAGTGGATAGGTTGAAGAATCATTTGGCTTCGACGATTCGAATCGTCACATGTGGGGAGGGAGGGAAGATGGTTATCTCTTGTTCTTTCGCCGATGCTTGGGCCGCTTTGACTCGTTCGTCTGCGGCCTTGATCGCTTCGTTGACGGCTTCACGCTGATCCGCTTTGGCCGGGTCCTCGCTCAGCTGTTTCAGGTGGGCTCGATAGGCGTTGGCTCGATCGAGAGCTTGAGGGTTAGGCTTTAACTTGATTTTAGTTTCCGCTTGCAGCCACAGCGAATAAGTTCCTGGAGTTGCGTCCCCAGCGACCTTGAAAACGATGTTTCCCTCGTTCTTGTCGGCATTGATGGTGACGTCGGCGGAGGTCACTTTGGGCGGCAAATCTCGGGGTCTGAGCACGCAATTCGTCTTTCCGCCTTCACGGCGGGTCAGTTTAGCAGGCAACGTCAGCGATTCGCCTTTTTTGACCTCCGCGACCGTTCCGTCGCCAACGGTAATCGAGATTGGCGATACGTCTTTGTCAGAAACAGCGATTGCCAAGGTCGTAGTCAACCGCGAGCGAATGTATTCGCGCGAATGTCCGCGGCCAAATTGAATGGCGGCCGGAGCGGCGGTCACCGATTTCTGCTCTCCCCCGACGGTGCCGCGACCAATGATTTTGACATCGGCGACCGCTGCCGGCGCGTCGTCATTGGCAATAAACGTGAGCTGCGCTTGATTTTGATTGGCGGCGATCGTTGCTGCGGCACAACTGACGCCGGGGGGCAAACCTTCGGCAGCTAATTCGATCGGTCCGGACCAGCCGTCTCGCCGCACACAATAGACTCGAATCGCTTCGCCGCCGCCGCGAAACAGTTGTGATCCATGTTGCCGGGAGGCGTTCTGATCCTTACTTGGAAAAGGCCGATACGCAACCAGGTCGAAGCCGGCTGTCGGGCGGCGCAGATCGACAAAGTAATCTTGTTGTCGGCTGAGAGCTGTGCCCGAATCGAGATCACGGATGGTCAATCGGTACGTGGCGGTCTCAGGCGCTGTGAACATTGCAAACGGATCGGTTGACCGTAGCGTCAAGGCAGCGTCGCCAATGCTTTGACTATCGTCTTCGTTGAACACGCTGTGCCATTTGGGATCGCCAGCCTGCTGGGGCTCCTTTCTCTCCAGAATCATGCGGCCGTCAGTCGGTTGCCCAAGACGCTGTGAGATTAGATCGATAGCAAGTTGTTCGCCTTGTTGTGCTGTGAATTCGTAGGCGTCTTCGTCCTCACGAGAATCAAACGCCGCCTTGATCGTGCACGGCGGTGTGATGGATTTGGCGTCGGAAGTTTCTTCGATGCCGATCGCATTGTCTGTCAATTCCGCAAAACCTGAGGTCGCAGCCGGCAGCCAGGCAATCGGCGTTTGCCCGTCAGCGGATTGACCGGCCGGCGAAACAAGATTGATGGCTGAGTCTTTGTTTTGGGCAACAAGTAAGTACGCAAATTCCTCGCCACCGCGGTAAATCGCGTCGTGCACTGCCAGCACATAATCGCCTGCCTCGTAAGGCTCGATGACCAGGTGCGGATCGATGGTATCGGAACCGGTGCGTGTTTGCAGGGTTTGACCGCTCGCGCTGGTGAGTGTCAGGACGGGGATCATGCGAGTATCGAGGTCGGCGGCCAGGCAGTCGATGCGGATGGCTTGTCCCTGATCGACGTGCAAGGAATAGTAATGCACCTGCGCGGGTGCTGCTTTGGCGTGGTAGATGTTCCCGATCGGCAGCGGCGTTGGTTTGTCCTTGCTGGTGCTTGGCGGAGTATCGATGTCACCATCAAGCGTGTGTACCAGGAAAGCTTTTGGATTGGACACGCCGTGCCTGCCGACCGCCCGGCATTCATAGCGGCCCGGGGGAACGGACTCCGCGATCTTTACCCGGAAGTTACCGTAACGCGGTTGACGCTGATCACTGAATGGTAGCGGATTATCGGTCAACAATTCGGCCGCGATGCCGGGATGTGAGAACCGCAGTTGCTGGACTTCTTCCAAGCGGCTGCCGGCGGAGGAACGCATTTCAAACTCACTGCCGGCTTGACCGCCGAGTCGAGAAATCGCGGTCAACTCGATGACGGGCAGTTGAGCGAGGCATTGCGAGGCAAGGATGCAGCTAACAATCGCCGTCAAAGAGAGTCTTGAGTGGGGCAGCATGGCGGGAGGGGTCGTCGTGACATTTGTGCCGTGGGCCCGGCTGGAAGCAAACTCTGTTCGGCCTGCAGCAGGCACCCGGCAAACACAGACTAATGGTTGAACATGAATTCTTTGGAATTGACCAACGTCCAGACGACATCTTCGTAAGCTTCCCGCTTATTTTCCTTGGCCGCCAGATAATTGATTGCCGCGGTCAGCTCGGCGGGCTGAGGTTGTCGGCTGAGTGCAATCAAGTATAGTTCGCGCACTTTATCTTCGTCGCTACGACCGTCAGCGGCCAGCTTGGCCGCTCGGCCGCCATCGGCGGCAAGCTTCTTTTGCATTTCATCCGAGTTCAGCAAATGAAGACTCTGAGCCAGATTCGCCTCTTGCGACCGCTCACATTCGCATGCGGTCGCCGAGTTCGGTTCTCCGAAGACATCCAAAAAGTACGAGCTGAATCCAGTATCGGGCAGTTCGATGGCGCGAGTGCCGGCTGGCATTCCAGCGAACGGCGTCGTGCTGAGCGTGACTTGATTGACTGCATCCAGCAACACTTCCGCCTGTAAACGCTTTGGATAAAACCGTGAGTAACTGCGGCGATCGCCCAAGTTGTCCTCGTTCGCGTCGGCCGCCGACGAGTAAACTCGCGAACGGCAAATCATCCGCACCAGGGACTTTATGTCGTAGCCCGATTCGACAAATGACTGCGCCATCGCGTCCAGCAGTTCAGGGTTGGACGGAGGATTCGTGACCCGCATGTCGTCTTCGGGTTCGACGATTCCGCGACCCATAAAATGTTTCCAGTAACGGTTCGCCAACGATCGTGCAAAGAACGGATTCTCCGGATCGGTCATCCAATCGGCCAGATGCACCCGCGGGTCATCGGTTGATGGCACCGAAAGTTCAGCGCTATCGAGTCCCGCCGGCGGCAGACTCTGATTCGTCTTCGGATGCCTGGCCGCTGCGCCGCCGACACGAGAAAAGAAAGCCGGCTCGTTGGGATCACCGTTAGTTTTCGTGGAAACCAATGTGAAGAAGGCCGACAGCTGTGCGTAGTTTTTCTGACTCCATTTTTCGTATGGGTGATGGTGACACCGCGCGCATTGAATCCTTTGGCCAAGGAATAACTGTGCCGCATCCTCAACGCGCTGATTGGTGTCCGGAACCTGCTTGAACCACGCCACCGGCGGGTTGCTGATCATCGAGCCCGAGGCTGTCATCAGCTCACGAACAAACAGGTCGTACGGTTTGTTTTCTCGAATGCTTTCGCGGATCCAGCGATGAAAGGCAAGGTTGGGTAACTGCAAGCTACCGCTGGTGCGGCGATTACGAAGGATCGTGCTCCACTTACGAGCGAAGTAATGGGCGTAATCGTCGCTATCGAGCAAACGGTCAACCAGCGTCTCGCGTTTGTTCTCGCGAGTGTCTTGTTGGAATTGCTGGACTTCAGCCAGTGTCGGTAAGCGACCGGCGATATCCAATGTCACGCGTCGCAAGTACGTGGCGTCATCACACTCCGGTGCGGGCGGAATGCCAAGTGATTTAAGTTTTTGGTAGACAAATTGGTCGATGACGTTTCGCGGTTCCGGCCACTGGTCCTCCGTCCAGTTGTCGGTCGCGCCCAGGGGAATGTCAGCGCGAAACGCGGTCACGTGACCCTGGTAGCGAGCCATCACGGCCACATCGCCAACCATGTTTTGCAGTTTGACTAAACCGCTGGGTGTGACATCCGCCATTTCCGTATCGTTTGATTCGTAAACGGTGGCTTGCGTGACATCTTCCGTCGAATCATCGGAGTATGTTGCCACGACCGCCAACTGCTGTGAGTCGGTTTTGCCAAGGCGACGTTGATCGGGAAAGACATCAATCGATACGACTTGGGGCTCGTCGCCGCTGCCGTACGGCATGCCTTGGGAGATCCAACGCCGGATCAGCCGATACTCATGCGAATCCCTGTCCAGACGTTGGCCGCCGCCATGGGGAGACACGTTGGTCGCTTTTAACAGCAACAAGCTTTGGTCGGGCGCGGCCAGCGACATGCGACGTGAACGTGATTCCTTAATCAAGCGTTCGTAATCCGCTTGCGGCTCGAAGCCTAAAAGCGAAAGCTTGAAGCCGTTCTGGCCGGACGCCTTGCCGTGGCAGCCGCCCCCGTTGCAACCGAGTTTGGTGAAGATCGGCGCGACTTGACTGGGAAAACTGACAGCGGCATTCTGGTCAAAGCCGGTGACCTGGAGGGTTGCTTGAGCGGCCTTGCCGTTTTCACTTTTGGCGGTGATCGTTACAGAACCGTTGGCCAAGGGCGTCACCAAGCCGCTATCGTTAATGTCCGCGATGCCCGGCGGCTCGGCCGCATAGTTGACTTGATGGGTCCAATCGAGCTGTGAGCCGTCGGAAAGCTCGCCGGTTACCAACAATTGCAGACGCGCATCTCGTCCAACCAATGTTGTGGCAGCAAAGGATTTGGCTTCGTCACCGGCTTGATTCTCAATTCGCAGCGAAACAAGTTCGCTGGCTGATGCGTTGCCACAAAGAAGCAAAACAAGTAGTGCAATTTTAAAGGGATGAGCGATCATCCCGCGATGTCGCCGCTGAGAGCGGTGGCCGGCGCCGCGCCGCCCAGCAATGGTAAGCCGGCCTCTTCCCGATGAAGAGGTGGAAAGCATGCAGCAACGCGACATTAAATCAACTCGCCAATGGGCTCGTGGTCGACCAGGTATTGCGGTCTGCCAGTGGGGTCGACAATCGCGACCGAAGAAGTATCGATGCCAAGATTGTGATACAGCGTCGCCACGACTTCCTGCATGTGCACCGGTCGCTCAGACGGTTCTTCACCCAGACGATTGGTGGCCCCAATCGCTTGGCCGGTTCGCATCCCGCCGCCAGCCAGATAAGCGCAGCTGACTCGATTCCAATGATCACGGCCCGCGTTCTTGTTGATCTTTGGGGTCCGCCCAAACTCGCCCCAAACCGCAATTGTGACATCATCCAGCATCCCGCGCGAATCGAGATCTTCGATCAAGGCACTCAAGCACTGATCGAGCTTGCCGCCATGATCGCGGACCAGATCAAAGTTTTGACCGTGACTGTCCCAGCGACCGTAGCTGAGGCTGACAACGCGCGCTCCGGCTTCGATCAACCGGCGGGCCATCAGCAACTGTTCGTTACAAGTTGGTGCACCGTCGTACTGATATTGGTACGGTTTGCCGTCACCGTAGCGCTGGACAATCTTGGGGTCTTCCTTGGACAAATCCAATGCATCCACCAACTTGCTGCTGGTCAAAACATCCAAGGCACGCTGTCCAAAAGCGTCCATTCCTTCCATCGTGCCGGTGATGTCGATATCGCGACGCAATGTGTCCACTTCTTGCAGAAGCTTGCGGCGGTCGGAAAGCCGATCGATCGAGATTCCGTTCAAAGTCATGTTTGCCATGCCGGGACCATCCGGCTTGAAGGGTCCATGTGCAGAACCGAGAAATCCCGCTTTGCCCGGATGTGCCCACGGCCCGTGTTTGGTCGGTTGGGCCAGTCCAATGAACGGTGGCACAGATGGGTCGACCGGACCGTACAGCTTCGAGATGGACGATCCAATCGAAGGCCGCCCACCAATGCTCTGCAATGAGTTCTGTTCCCAGCCACTCATGCATTGATACGCATCGTGCCCGCCGCGGCAACCGACAACGCTACGAATCACGGCCGCTTTGTCCATCAAGCCGGCAAGATTCTTGAAGACCTCACAGATCTCGATACCGGGAACGTTGGTCTTGATCGGCCGGAACTCGCCGCGGATCTCCGATGGAGCCTCCGTTTTGATTTCCCACATGTCTTGATGAGGCGGTCCGCCAGCCAAAAAGATATTGATCAAAGCCTTGTGAGGTCTTGGATCGGAACTGGCCGCTTCGGCCCGATACAGGTCTGCCAGCGTGAAGGCGCCGGCCCCCATCGATAGGCCACCGATTCTCAGAAAGCCACGACGTGACACTCCATCGCAGTAGCGACTTGCTTTTCCCAAAATCGTCAACATGACTAACTCACGTTCTGCTTGGGGATTGAGGCGGGACTCCAGTAGTACTGGATGATAAGCGGGAGCGGATAATCTATCCGTATTTTAACTAATCGGCAATGTTCATGTGGGTTTGGCCGACCGTATGGTTGGGCAATCGATCTGATTGGCTGCGAGACGGCAATCCGTGCCCGAAACTACTCTTGCATCGGCAATTTCAGCGTTTTTCGTTGACCATTTCGCAACACCGTGACTGCTACCTGATCCCCCACTCGGTGGTGGTTGGTTCCAAAGTGGTGCAATTCTGCCTCGGTCATCAGGTCACGACGGCCGTCGAATTGGAGGATGATGTCGCCTTTCTGAAAACCCGCGCGTTTACCTGCTGCGTGTGCGCCGTACTGGCCGACGCCCTTAATCCGCAGCGCCATTTGCTGCTGCGGCAATTTCAATTCTGATCGAGCTTCCTCCGGCAATGTCTCCATCACCAAGCCGCCGGCCGACATTCGACGCAATGACCAAGAGGAGACGCGCCAAGAAAGATCGCCGGCCCGCCGCCAACCTTTGTTCAGTTTCAGAGTCAGCGTTGCTCTTTTCTCGCCGCGGCGGACTTGCATCGGAATCGCAGCTCCAGCGGGATCCGCATTGTGCAAGACCCACTGCACGTCGGCCAGCGAAAGCATCGGTTGCCCGTCCATATTCTCGATCACATCCCCCGCTTTCAGTCTCGCATCATCGGCTGCCGAGCCTTGTTGCACTTTCACGACCGTTGACATCTCTTCCGGGTCAAGCGTCAAACCGACCACGGTGGGATGCGGATAGGGATAAAACACTTTCTCGGGAATCGGCTTGCCTTGATCGCGATACCACGAACGCTGTGCTTCGCCAATCTGATGACAGTGAATGCAACTTTTAACCACGTCGCCTTGGTAATTCAACTTGTCGGTGTACTTGTCTTTCAAGCGGGGAAACTTTTCCGGCGACGCCACTTCCATTGGCTGCCCGAGTTTGCCTGCCAACGATGCTTTGACATTGGCGTAGTCGTTGTGCAAATCGAGCGCACCCTGCATCGCTTTGGCCAAACCTTGCAGAGAAACGTCGCCTATCCATTCCGTGCGATGGGACCGGGTACCGAACCGTCCGTAGATCGTGCCGTCCGCATTGAGTAAGAAAACGGCAAACGATTGATCGGTGTCGTACTGGAACAGGTTCAAATCCAATCCATTGGTCGATACCTGACGTGCGCGAACGAATTTTTCCAACAGGGGTCGAATCACAGGATCCTTGTCGACCAGGTCGTCATCCAGCTTCACGCACTCATGGCAGGGAATGCATCTCAAGACCACGATGATCGGTTTGTCTTCACGTTTTGCTTGCTCGAAGGCGGCTGGCAAGTCGTTATAGATCCAAAACCCGTCGGCTTCGACTTTTTCGCGGTCGCCACGGACCTGCTGCTCACGCGTTTGGGCCAGCAGCATCGATGTAGAGAAGTTTGAAGCGGCGACCAGGCTGATCAGGAGGATGGTTCGAATCATGACTTGATGTTCTTCGTGTAGCTTTCGTGTAGGCATTTTTTTCGTAAAGGCCGGGACTTGTCCTGGCAAGAACCGTGCATTGCCAGGACTGGTCCCCACCTATGCGTGTTTAGCGCCTACGCGTGTTTAGCGCGTTGGTCGCGGCACTCCGGCTGCTGCAAACGCGCTGGACAAGTGATCGTAGCAATCTTTCAAAGCGGCTTGTGGATCGTACTCCGTTTTTTTCCAAACTGCCGAGCTGACTTCGACGCAGACATCACCGCGGTAGCCACCAGAATACAAAAGCTTCAGTAGTTTTGTGTAATCGATTGTGCCCCCTTTGCCGGGTAACGCAAAGGTAACCCCGTCGCCCGCCTTGACGGCATCTTTGACCGCAACGCCTGCAGTGATCGGCAGGGCTTGCCGGACCATCTGTTCCATTGGCAACTCGCGAAAAGCATAGTGGCTATAGTCAAACCACATCTTCAAGAGTTGGGGATTGCCAAGCTCGTTAAGAAGCCAGGCGGCATGCTTTGGTTGGTTCATGGCGTTGCCGCGATGTGGTTTGACGGCAACGGTAACACCCATTTTTTCAGCGACCGCGACCCAAGCCTGCAACCGCTGAGCGCACAACGCGCGCATCTTCTCCCAGTTCTTTCCGCCCAGCACTGTTTGCACAGCCGGCGGATCAGATGGATTCAAGTCTCGAGCCAACTGACAAGCCGCTTCCAGTCGTTTCAGATCGGCTTGGTGGCGATCCTCCGAGTCCAGCGGCCGCAGATTTTCCATCAATGATGTAAGCTGGAGCCCTTTGTCGTTCAGGCGTTCGCGCAGCTCTTTTCGTCGTGCTGGCGAAACTTTGCCCGCATCCAAATCGCGATCCGCCAGTACATAAAGTTCGATGCTGTCGTAACCAGCATCAGCGACCGCATTGATCGCTGCTTCCGTTGTCAGCTTCGGCAATCCATAAACCCCAAAGCCCAACGTGCAGGTTGTCGAAGCTGCGGTGCCTTGTTCAGCCAACACAGATGAACCACAAAGTGTGGCGGCAATGCCCAGAGCTTCGCGACGATTAAGTGAATCAAGTTTCATTTTGCTGACAGAGATTCGATGGGAAGGATCGACAGCCCGCAGTCTTCTTTGCCAATACTGTAAACCACGTACAGCTTGCCGTCGTGTTCGTATCCGTAGGGATACGACCATTGTTTGCCCTTGGCTTTGCCGGGAAACCGCGGCGGGATCGACTTACCGTGTCGGATTCGATACATCCGGCTCAGTGACGTTGCCCCAGGCTCACCGACGGAAATCGCCAGCGTGTCGCGATTTTTCAGATTCGATAGCAGATACAATTGTCCGCTGCTCAGTTTTCCTAAATATGCCTTGGCTCTTGGCATCGGCAGGTTGCTCATTGTGGCGTGGTTCCAAGTCATGCCGCCGTCGAAACTGCGTGAAATCCAAGCCACACCCGCGCCACCGCGTATGATCGCGGTTACCTCGCCAGCTTCGGACCAAACTGTCGTTTCGGCAAAAGACGGGGCCAGTTGCTTTGGATAGGGAATGTGGACCGTTTGCCAATCCGTTAGATCGTCTCTGTTGCTGACCGCCACGACCGGCAAGCCATCTTTGTCCTGTCCGCCCGTGATGAAATTGCCATTGGGCATCTGTACCGGTTGGTCGTAAGGCCAACAGTTGTCCATCACGATGCCTTTGGAATGCCAGCGATCGTCTTCGCCCAGTACGAACGCTTCGGCCTTTAGGCCTGGGAAACGACGACCGCTTGTTCCAATGCCGAATCGAGAACAGATCGTCCAGACTTGATCCTCGTGCACCAGCAAGACTCCATGGCTGTGCCGATCGGGGCCTTCAAAGCCCGGGCCGATGATCTCGATCTCTGACCAGGTCTCTCCGCCGTCGGTGCTGCGTCTGCCTTGCAGTGTTTCCTGGGGTCCATTTTCGTTGGTCGGACTGTTGGCCCAGTTGGCGTACATTGTCCCGTTGTGCTCAATGATTGCCGCACCGTGAAGGAATTTGTACCCGTCCTCGCTGGCTGTGTGAATCGTTCGGTGAACGACGCCGTCAACAAACGGAATCGATTCAAGATCGTCTGCAATCTGTGCGCCAGACCACAGCGGTCGACGTACTGCCATCGTTCGCAGCATCTCGACCAGTTCGTTCCGGATGGTTTCCTCGGCCCCGATCTCCAGAAAACTTGATCGCGCAGGCCACGTCTCGTAACCGCCAAGTTCGTGTTGCTCGCGCGGAGGCAAGTACCCGCCATAGCCGTTGGCCAGTTCCATGTTGAATGTGCTGGCAAAGGGACTTGCGTTCTTGATCGCCAAACCGGTCTCGGCAAATACTTCGCAGGGCGCACTGGCGATCGCAATGTCCCCGATGCGGATTGTCTGCAGGATCAGTTTCTCCGTGTCAGCGTATTGGCCAAGATGCCTTGTCTCTTGGGCGTAAACCTTCGACCAGCGGTGAGGCAGTTCTTGCTCTTTTGCTGAGAGCACTTGCTCCGCCCAAGCCAAACGAGCGTCTGTTGGCTTTCGCACGGCCAGTTCGATTTCTTTTTCCAGCATGTCGATTGTGACGTTGCGGTGATGATCGATCGCATCGATGGCATCGATTGACTGATCGGCCAGCGTGCGTCCGTAGTATTCGATGGCCTCGAATGGGGCACGCTTTTTACCGCCCCGCGTGAACGCGCCAGTATTACCACTGGTACCGTTGGACATGATGCCGATCACTGGCGGATGACTTGACTTACCGTTCAATGCTGTGTCGCTGCTCAGGGCTGATTCGATAGCTTTGCCGTAGTAGCCGAAGTAATCGGCGCTGACGGCTCCCCGCTGGTAACCGCCGCAGTAGTGAACGCTGAAGTTGCCTAGCACGCATATTGGCGATCCGTCGACATGTCTGACGGAGATAACCGAGAATTGAGGATCGACGGGGCCCGCAGGTCTGATGACCCGAGTGCTGCTGCCGGCGACCGATTTGATTTGTTCGCCCAACTCGCCAAACGGGTTTTTTCCAACGCTGCCCGGTTCGCACAAGAATCGACGGCAGGCGATCAAGTCGGGCAGGGTAAATGATCCAAAGCCTATCTCCGCTGGTGCCAGATGATGGTTTGCCGTGACCACTGCAGCAGCGATTTTTTTTGACAGATCCTGGTGATACTGATCGTCGACAGGCTCACGCCCGATGTGAATCGTACGCGGTGCGGCGTGGGTATGAGTTGCCGCCATCAACATCCGGTCGCGACGAATATCGGTCACGTTGGAAACTTCCGCCTTCGCGCGATCGAATACTTCGCGGGCCGTCATGCACTGGTCGACCACAACGATGGCGATCTTCGACTGTCCGTCGTCCAGCACCAGTGCTCGCGCGTGCAAAGGATCATGAATCGAAGTGACCGGGCCGTTCTTGCTGATCGACCCGTCTAATGAGACGCCCACCGCCGGCGTGATATCGACCTTGGCGGCACCCGCACGAAACTCGCCGCCGGCCGCTGCGGTCGGCAGACAGATAGCGGTCAAGACAACAGCGATTTTTGTGAGATTCATCATGGCTGCATCGTTCGACGGATTGGGGTATCGTCATTAGCATAACAATTGATGTTGACCCATTTCACAAACACGTTGATCGAAAACGCATGAAAATTGCAAACTCGGATCCGATAACGCAGGTCATTCGCAGGCGGCGGACGGTGAAACCAAAGATGATGTCGGATCGGCCTGTCGACGAGTCGATCGTCCGCGAGATGCTTGAAAATGCAAATTGGGCACCAACGCACGGGATGACCGAGCCGTGGCGGTTTCGCGTATTCAGCGGCGATGCCCGGCTGCGACTCGCCCAATTTCTAGCGGCGACCTACCAACAGCTCACGACGCCGGAGAGTTTCAAACAAAAGAAGTATGACGCGCTGCTTGAGAATCCATTGCGTGCCCCCGTCGTGATTGCGATCGGAATGAAGCGACAAGAGATCGAAAAGATTAGAGAGTTGGACGAGATTCAAGCGGTAGCCTGCGCGGTTCAAAACATGTATCTGACTGCCGCAGCGCACGGCGTCGGTGCGTTCTGGTCGACGAATGTCGCGGCCGTTA
>JBFJVZ010000132.1:0-16793 GCA_041623895.1 Pirellulaceae bacterium
CCAGCCGCGGGTGTGCAGGGCGACGGTATTATCCGGCATCGCCATTTGATTCAGTCGCCGGTTGACGATGTTGTGCGTTTGCTCGTCGATATGTCGCGCACCGCTGTCAGGCCGCGAAATAAGTTCGTCCACTTGCTGATGTGCAAGCGCACTCCAATCAATCTCATATCCGGAGGCAGTCGGTTTGGAAACCGACTGCCCAAGTTGTTGGGTACTGCGAATCGGCGTTGTCGTCTTCAAGAGATGGACCGCATCTCAAGACTGGAATCCCACTGGCAATGGACTCCAGGCGGCTTGGGAAGTGCTCGCTAGAGAATGATGAAGAAAAACCGCGGTGCGGCGGCAAGTTTTAGGTGAACCAACAAGCCACAGCAGCAAACTCGCGGGCACGACGCCAGGGAACTCCAGTTGCGGGGCGTATGACAAACCAAAAAGCTGAGAGGAATGCACGACATGATTACGGCTGGTCGCGCACCTAAATCAATCTTCGGGACTTGCTGACTGGATCTTCGCTTGCTGTCCATCAATGAGAGTGACCTCGAGTGGACCTTGCTGTGCATCGCGCTTCCAATAGGAATGCCGAAACGGCAGCGAAAACTGGATCCCGCGCTCCTCGAATGTTTTCATGATTTGCAGATTCACGCTCTCACTGAAGGTGTAGTACTTCCATAAGTCGGGCGGCATATACCAATAGATAATGCGGATGTTAAATGAATCGGGGTTGAACTCTGTAAAATACACGCGTGGTGGAAAAGCCGGGTCGGCGCCTTCATGGTCTTTCAGGATCGAACGAATACAGGAAACCGCTTCTTCTAGCTTCGCTAGTGGTGTATCGAGCGGAATGTGTAAATCGGTGGAGCGGCGAATATGTTTTCGCTTGCCAATATTCTCGATCTCGGCGTCGGCCATTTGGTCGTTTGGGATCGAGATCAAATGGTTGGAAAAAGCGCGAATCTTTGTGGATCGCAGTCCGATTTCTTCGACAATCCCATCGTGACCCTTGACCGCAATACGTTCGCCAACCCGATAAGGCTTGTCAAGCAAGACCGTCACGGTGCCAAACAGTCCTTTCATCAGACCTTGCGCTGACAATGCGATCGCCAAACCTCCGATTCCGGCGCTGGCGATTAGCGTCGTGATCGGGAATCCCAGATAGCGGCCACCTTCCAGAAAGACAACCACCGCGGCGACGATGCCCAGCACGCGAAAGATGATGCGGATCAAGTTTGCATCAAGTCCCTGCGGCGATATTTGCGGAAACGCGATCACTGATTCTGCCGCACGGCTGCTGCCACCAACGATCAGCACCATGATGCCAAGCAGGAAGACCAGATCACAACAAAAGTTGAGGATGTAGCTTGAGGATCCGCGCAGCGTCAGATATTCCCACGCGAAATACTTGAACGCAATCGGGACGAAGATCGCGGCAATAAGAAAAACGAAACTGAGCCAATACTGAAGCAGGCTCTTATCAACGAATCGCTGACCTCTTTGCCGCCCCCAGAAAAGCAGCAGTCCCATCAACGAGATGCTAACGGGGACCGCCAGAATCAGACCGATCCATTGCCAGATCGCCATGCCGTAGTACCGTTGCTGAAATGCACGGGGCAACCGATCCACCAAAGCGGCAACGGTGGGATCACCGGGAACCGACAGCCACCATTTGTGGAATCCCTTCGAGACTGCCGGCTCGTCCGCTCGATATGGCTGCTTCCGCACCTTCTCGTAAAACTCTGTCGCTCTGGCGACCGTGTTTGCCGAAAACAGGAACTCACCGCGGCGAGGTCCGTCCTGCATTTTTGAGATTGAGATTTGTGTGCGAGGAACCTGCCAACGAACGATCGCTTCTCCGCCATCGGTGGCTTCGACGGATTCGATGCCGGGGATTTGCTCCGCTGGAGGAAGCGGAATGCGGTCGAGTACTTCCTTCAGGCACATTGCTGCTTCCGCATCGTAATATTCGCGCGAGTAGTCCGGTAATTGACTTGTGTCCAAACACGAGATGATTTGTTGACCGAGGCGGTGATACTCGGGATCGTTGCGATTGAAGTAGCGTTCGCTCTGAATCGCCTTGTGCAATTCATTGCATGTGTCCAGGAACAAGGTCAGCGTGCCACGCGGGCTGGATGTGTCGGACGTTTGGGTTGGCTGCTGCCTGGTCGCTGCAGTGTACGCGTCGTGAAGATCCGGCGATACTTTGCGACCTTCGCTGCGGTACGGCAGGTTCTTGACCATGCGGTAAAACTCGGCAGCCCTGCGTACCGTTTCCGGCGTGAATCGGCAGGTGCCAAGATGAGGCCCTTGGACCGCACGAGAAATTGCCAGTCGTGTTCCAGGAATCTGCCAGCGCACCACTGATGCGGTCGCGTCCCCACTTAAATCTGGGATTTCGGCGTCTTTGGGCAGCTCAATGCGGTCGAGCACCTCTTTCAAGAAAATCGCGGACTGGATCCCCGCGGTGCTTC
Source organism: Pirellulaceae bacterium (assembly GCA_041623895.1). GTDB lineage: Bacteria > Planctomycetota > Planctomycetia > Pirellulales > Pirellulaceae > JBFJVZ01. Next base: position 2,466 of record JBFJVZ010000132.1, read on the forward strand.
GCAGATCCGTCGGCAGCTCGCTCAGGTCGAGACAATCAAGGATGCGTTCGCTCGCCGCTAAGACTTCTGCCTCGCGCTGCCGAACGAAAGTTCCCTCAACGATCAGGCTGTGAAGCTCGTTGCAGGAATCAACCAGGCTGTTCAGGGTCGCGGCAGGTGTGGAAATTTCCGATGGTTGTAACGGGTGCGGTGCCGCGGCCTCTTGCGTTCGGCCAGCCGCAGACAAGAGCACAACCGACATAATCATCATGGCACAGCGAATCATGCAGTCACTCTTGTCTAGTCGGTTCGGCGCTTGTGAAAATTACGCGGGCTTCGTATCTGAATAAGGCCCGCAGCTTGTCCCAAAACTGGCCTCCCATGGTACAAAGCGCCACGATCAACGTCACGTCACCGACGATCGCGAAGGCCAGCCGTCGTTGCGTTAATCCTGGGAGCAGTTCCTGAAAGTAGGGTGCCGCCCAACCGAAGAACACGGGAATCAAGAACAGGACGAGACCAAAGTAGTACCGCCGCCGCGAAACCTCGCCGGGCAACAACGTCTCCTTCAGCGATCCAAATAATTTCGATTTCAAAGCGTCGAATCCAGCTTTTCCCAGGATCACAACAGCCAGCACGATCGCGATTTCCGGCACTCCCAACAACAATAATCCGGACAGCGCAGTCTTCCAGGCAGCGGGCAGTGGCGAATTGGCTACCAGCGGGATAGTGAGTGGCGCCAATTGTCCAACCACAAAGACGCCGCCGCCGACCATCAACCGACTTTGCGAAATCGTTGCTTCCGCCGAATTTGCCCGATCAGACATGGTAAATTCGCTGTTTGTAGGAGCCTATTGTGGGACTGGCAACGTAGCCGCCGCCTGAGAGTCATTGAGCGAGTCTGATCAGGCAACACAGCCACCTGATCGGTGACCGCAGGTTGCCGGAGTAGACAAACTTGCGACCGCCCGGGCTTCGATAATCTAACCAATCTGACCACGGATGGGTGACCTGGCTGTACGCGATCAGCACAAGCACTCCGGACGTTTTTCTTGTCAGTTGCCACAAGCCAGGAAGCCCGCGAATCAATTGTCGATGACCGACAAATGGATGACCCCGTCGTAGGTGCCGGAAGCAATACGTTTTCCATCGGGCGAAAATCTGACGGATAGAATCGTTTCCTGCGGACCGGCTTGTTTCCAAAGCAGTTTCAGGTCGGGCATCGTCCAAATTCGAATCATGCGTTCACGACCGCCGCTCACAATGGTTTTTCCGTCCGGAGAAATATGTGCAGAAAAGAGCGCACTGTTATCAGCTGCAACCGTGTATTTCTTCTCTCGCTGCGCAACGTCCCAGATGGCAAGGGTTCCATTGCTGCACGCGGACGCCAGCCACTTCCCGTCGCGTGAATATTGCACGTCGTAGACCATCCCGTCGTCACCAAGCAACGTCGTCTCGGGGCGGCCACTGGCGGAATCACAAAGCAATACGTGGCCTTGTGTGCCACAAGCCAGCGATCGTTGATTGGGTGACATCGCGACCGAAAAGAATAGCTGGGAATGAGGTGTTGACCAGACTTCGTTGCCTTGCTTCCAAAGTTGAATGTGCGAGCCGACCGTGACCACAAAACTCTCATCGTAGGAGTAAGCAACGTCGATCATCGGATCTCCGTGCCCGGCCAGAATCCTGCGCGGTTTCTTCGTGCTCAGATCCCAAATCATAACCTTTCCATCGCCGCCACATGAGGCTAATGACTCACCACTGGGCGAAAACAAGACACGAAACACCTGGTCCGTGTGCCCTCTAAGAATTGCAACCTGATTCCCATTCTCTAAATCCCAAAGTCCGACGGTCTTGTCATAGCTGCCTGACGCCAAATAGCGTCCGTCAGGCGAAAATGCAACTGAATAGACCGCATCGCTGTGGCCTTTCAATTCGACAGTTTCCGCTGCTTCCACGGAAAACCAGCCGCATTGCATCAAAACAAAGAGTCCCAGGACATTTGTAATTCTTAAGAGCAAAACCTTATTCCCCAAAACATCACCTCCACGATGCTCGCTGCAATTGGCGTACCGTATTAAAATTACGGACAATGCAATCGCAATCATGCGGAGCGAAAACAATCGAACAAATCATCGCTGTGCGGCAACGCACATTTCGCGATTCGGTCAGTATTTGAAACCGAGAGACGGCCAGATCAGAATTCGCTGCAAGACCTTACTCGGTTTCTCGCAATCATCGGAGTAAATGCTGGTCATCATTCCTTTCAGTGGTGGATAATGCCTGCCATCACAGAGTTGTGCGATAATAGGAATCCGGTTTCAGCCGAGTGGGTGAGAGATGAGTTTGTCGCGATCAAATACCTGGAACTTTGATCCTTCAAGATTCAGCCGATGCCTTTGCGTCTTACTGCTATTGATCGCCGTGTCCGGGTGTTCAAGTGACAAAAATACGGATGTCGGGAAAAGCGGCTCTGGCAACCAGCAAGGACAAGTAGTTGACTCCGCCCGACCTGCGTTGACCAATCTTCATCAGGTGGGTCCCAACGTTGACCTGCTGGCATTAATTGATCCCGAGCGTGACACCGTTCGCGGCGATTTTCGATTCGAGGAAGGTGAGCTTGTCTTTTCCGGATCACAAGTCATTCAATTGAATTTTGATGTCGATGTTCCTGAGCAGTATGAATTGCTGATGGCCGTTGCCAGGGAAGAAGGCGATGAGTCGTTGAATATCGGCCTGCACGTGGGCGGAGCGACAACGTTGGTCGTAATCGAGGGTTGGGGAAAAAAGATTAGCGGTCTGAACCTTGTTGATGGCAAGTTTGGCGAAGACAACGTCACGTCCTCAGAATTTTCGGTCTTCGACGACGGTTCCAGCAAGATGATCCGCGTGATCGTGCGCCGTGAAAGCGTGCTTGTTGATGTTGATGGCAGTGTCTTTATCGATTTCCGCGGAACGCCGTCACGACTCAGCTTTGATGATCGATTCTTCCGGCGACCGAGTCCCGGACAATTGATGGTTGGCGGCTGGGACTCCAGCTTTCGAATTTCAAGCTGGGTGCTGAAACCGTTGGGTGAACAGCGAGTGGATTACGTAGCCGATTCACCTGCTACAAAAGCACCTTCAAGTACCGTCGCAAAACTTGATCGTGACGAAGACAGGCCGGCAGTTGGTTCCGGGAACCCCGTCGCTTCCAACTCCAACCAGAGCGACGTGTTGCAGTCGGACCTCAAGCCAGACACAAAGACGGATCCCATTGCGGAAACACCGCTGCCAGCAGGCAACACAATTAACGACCCTGAAACGTCCAATCGTTCCGAACCACCATCAAGATCATTCGCCTGGTCCGCGGTGATTGACCCATCGCCGCACTGGCAATTTGGTGCTGCCGAACAGATCCAGATTCCGATTTCTCGTGGCTGGACGATCCTGCCAGAAGGCCGCAGCCACTTTTTTGCCGCCGGCGAGCCCGCCGACGATGCATCTGTTTGGTCCGTTTTCGATCTACGAAAAGGAAAATCCGTTGGCTCCGAGCTGCGATTCGAATCAGCCGATCGAGGCAATTACCAGCTATCCGAATCCGGCGAGTATGTGCGGAGTTACTTAGATGTTGCCCACGCCTGCCGAGTCGAAGTTCATTCCTTCGTATCGGGCGAACTCGTTTATTCAGCTGACTCGCACGATTTGCGAATTTGGAATCATCCTCGCGATTTTCTCACGGCCCGAAACGGGATGTTGTCGTTTCGTGATGACCAGGATCATTTGGAGATCCGTCGTATCGACTTGAAAACCGGTGACACAACTTGCCGCTGGCGCACCGAATTCGAGTCTCGGGCGGTAGACATCTTTTCGGTCTCTCCCGGTGGTCGTTACTTGGTCGTCAATGCGGGACAAGAACTCTATGTCTACGATCTGCCATCGACGGAAATCGTTGGGCGACTTCGCTTGCCGATAGACATGGAGGTGATTCAGGCCTTGGCATTTGCAACCGACGGAGCGGAGTTGGCGGTGCTTGGATCGCATGTCGAGAGACCGAGCCAGATTCTCTGGTGCATTGACTGGAAAACCGGGCAGACTCTGTTGACAGCCGATGTCGGTGAAAAGCTGGAACCGCTGCGCAACAACTATGTCCTGGGTCCTGCCTTGGAATGGTTTCCTGATAACACATTGTTGCTGTTCTATGGTCGCGATGTCATCGATCGCAAAACGGGCAAGTTTTGTTATCGGATACCCGGCAATGCTTACTGGACAATGCCTCGCCGCGCAATCTCCCAGGACACGATTCTTGCCATGATGCTCGGCGATGACCCTAATACCCGCGAGTATCGAACGGCCAAGATAAATCGGCAGCAGTTAGAAAATTCGTTGAGCGTGGTGCGGGCGGGCGGAATTGCTCAGGATATCGGGTTGCCACCGCTAACGATTCCCGATGCGACGACCGGGACCACGCTTGCTTTGCCCGACGATGCTGGTCCGTTATCCATCCAGCCGCAACCGAGTTCTGAATTTCCTGCGGCAACAGTCAAGCTGCCAATGCGGTTGTTGCGAAGTCGTGAATTCGAAAACAAATTACAAAGGATTCAATTTGCATCAGCGGACGCGGCCATCGCGGTCGCGCATTTTCATGTGGAGCAAGCGGGTGATGGTGATTCCCGGGAAATGGTCGTCCGCTACGACTTAAAACGAGGGAAACCCACGAACTCGATTCAAATCAGGGAGGATTTTCGTTTGGCGGATGTTAGTCCCAGTGGAAATCTCGCTCTGCTCGGCCTGTTCAATGATGTTGGTTCTTATAGCAGAGTCGACGTGGTCGATTTGACGGATAAAAGCCACATCGCCGGTTGGCGGCCCTTCAGCAATGAGCCGTTCAAGAAAAACGTGTCGGCATCCGGCCAGCCTGCGGCCATCAATCCACAGACCGCAGATTGGGTTCGATTCGTCGACGAAGACCGGGTACTGACCATCAATCCGTCCGGCAAACTGATTTGCTGGAAGCTGCCCGAATGCGTGGCGATTTATTCTTGCGAAAACTTTGGGCAGCCTTACGATTTGAGCGCACGGCGACGCTATTTGGCTGGATCGGACGGAAAAAGCATCCAAATCCTGGACGTTCAAACGGGTGTCTGGGCCGGTCAGGTCAAAGCAAGCGAAACGCCGCAGGATATTCTGCGGGTTGCATTTGAGCCGACTTGCAAGGAACTGGTCGCTATTCTCGCGCATCGGGGACGGCGCGAGATCGTGTTTTGGGATCTGAACAGCGGACAAGTCCTGGAGCAGTTCGATTTGAACTACGTTTCTGTCAGCCCAGGCTGGGACGAGCACGCGCATTCATTTCATCGTCAGATTGGTTTGCAGTTTAAACGCCACGGATTCTTACTGTTGGACGATCTGTACTTAATCGATCGACAGCGCCGCTCGGCACCATGGCTATACAATCTGCAGCGGGCCAAACACGCTGCCAATGAACCGGACCGTCGAGAATGGTTCGCACAACACGTCACTACGAATGACAACGGTCAAGTCTTTGATTGGGTGCTGACCGCGGTGGACTTGCCCAGCGAAGAAGTGATGAATTTGGTGGGTGCTCAGTCGCAACAAGAAATGAAAGCACCACTTGGAAGGTCAATCCTTGCGCACGATGGTGAGCGAGCAACTCGCGACTAATTGGATAGCGTCACTTTTCTTTAGCGCGACCCCGAAGGGGAGGCCGCTCTGCACAAATCCTGGCCTGCGGCATCGCGTTAAACATAGCGAGCGAAAAGGGGTCAGACCCCAATAGCCGCCAGCGGCCCGAAGGGTGCTTTGCACTATTGGGGTCTGACCCCTTTTCGCGGCCACAATCAATTCAAGAGGACCAACCTGCAATAGTCGATCTTCGGTACGATCAGCAAATCATTTTCTCTTCCTGGGCCGTTGCGGGGAGACGTCCTGAATCGTGGGAGGATCGGGACCAACTTGATACCTCAAGTGCGCCTCGCGGATCATGGTTGCCGACCGCTTCAACATCGTGTTGCCCAAGAATGTACCGATCAGCAACCGATTGCTTTTCAGCGGAGCGGATACTGTGACCGTGATCCGCTCGGTGTCCGGCCCGATGGAATTAGGTTCGACGAATACGTTTACCGACTTCAAACTCGATGCAATTGCGACATCCTGTGCTGCTTTCTCGACGGAATCTGAACTGGCCCCAGGTATGATTCCGCGTCGCACGCCCTCATAAGCAGCGTTTTCGACAACGCTATCTATCATCAGAGCATGTGCGATTTCAAAGAACGCAAAAAGGAACAGGATCAAAATAGGCAAGGTGACTGCGAACTCAACGATCGTAGCACCGGATCTCTGTTTCGATTGTCTTGGCGTGGAAGTGGTCATGTCAGGAAGTGATCGCGCTCATCGTATCAGGACAATGGACGGATTCAGCAGCACTCTATTCAAAACATCGGGCAAGATGCCAAAATCATGGACCTCGACGAAGTCACCGCCGGTGATGCCGGCAGCCAATTCCATGTCACCGTTTTTGTCGGCATTCTTGCCAAATACAAAACAATGAATGATTTGCTTGCGTGATGCCGCCAAACGTGCTGCGGTGGCAGGATGGGTTCCTTTGGTGTGATGCCCATTACCAAGGAAAAAAATGGTTTGGTCTGCAACGCTGCTCGTGTCTCGTTCCAAAACATCGGATGCCAACCTCAAACCGTCGCCCAGATTTCGTCCCTGGTGCAACTTGATATCAGCGATTTCCTCACTAACCCTCGCTAACGTTTTGGCAAGGTCGTCGGTATCGCCAAGCTGCTTTGCGACGAAGGGATTGTTATGACAAACGACCATCCCAACGCGAATGCGATTTGGCAATTCTTGCGAGGCAATACTGATTTGCTGAATAGTTTCCAGCACGCCATCCCAGCGATCGGGAGAATGCATCGACCCGCCCGCTTCGATAACAAGCATCAAATCGTGGTCGATCTGACCGGCAGTCGCAGTCTTGAATGTGGCGATTGAGGATGGACCAAATCCGGGGAACAACATTTGAACTGGTCCCGATTTGGTGTGATTGGCCTTTTGAATGTCAATGCGAGCCGCGTTAAACGGTTCCGCAAATTCGATGAAGTCCCATTCACCGTCAACCCGACTTTTGGACTGTCCAAAAACAACGTCACCTCGCTCCAAAACACACGGGCGACTGATCACCGTGTGTGCTCCGGCAATGGCCGCTGCATGTTGGAAGGCAAGTTCTTCGTCGCCCGTCCGCAAGACGGCTTCCGTGGCCGCTCGTGTTGCCGCGTCTGTGGCAACACGTAGTTCGCTTCGTGCCAATTGCATTTGCGACACGCCAAAGAAGAATGCTACGAGGGCAAATAACATCGGCAAAATGATGACAATCAACACCGCCATGGCGCCCCGACGTCGCTGGTGATCACGGAACAGATTGATGTTGTTGTGGCGCGACTGATAACGTGTCATTTGCTTCGTCGGCCCCGCTTTTTCGATGATGTAATTACTGGGGGCAGTCGCGTATCTCCGACTTCGCGTGACACAGTCGAGTTGGCTTCCAGGGACCGTGACGAGAATAGTCCGGAGATCAGCGTGCAATTGCCCGCCACGGGCGCCGAGATTTCAACAAACAACGTCGTTCCTCTGGGTAGATCCGCGCTGGGAATCGGCTCAAAAGATAAGGTGGCCCCTGAGATTCCTTTTTTCTCCAACAACTCGTGACCAATCCGCTCGGCCTCTTGTCGATCAACGTCAGACACGGCCAAGACGCGAGACATCTCGTGCACCGTTTCGACGAGTGCTTGCTTGGTGCGCACGACCTGCACCGAATCCATGCACATCAAAATGATCATCGCGACGACTGGTAGACAGACCGCAAATTCGACAACGGCGGCGCCCCGCCGGAGACGCGCATGTGATGAACGAGCTACCATGTGCAAAATACATCCGTCAAACAGTTTCCAAAACCTACTTTTGAAGTCTGACGAACGTCGAGCATTTGAAGAGAAAAGTCGGATATGCGGATCGTACGGACAATACCGGCAGGTAATCCGTGTCCGACGCAAAGGGTCGATCAGACATTGCCAACGCGTTTTTGGGAACAAATCTCTGGATTAGCGACTTTTCGCAACTTTTTAGACAAATCCTGTTAGCCAACCATTTTCGTCCTAATTCTTCCCGCCACAAATCGTCCTACAGGCAGGGATCGCGCGAGGTGTGAGCTTATCGCGTGAAAACATGAATATGTCGTGGTGTTACAGAGACGTTACTCAGTTTCAAATACGCCCGGATAGAATCGAACCACTTACTCATGGAGCACCAACAAAGCTGGCAAGAGATCGAAACTCACAAATGGCAAAACAGAATCGCCGCTCAAAGAAACGGGCAACCGGCTGCGTTTTCGCGTCGTCGGGACAACCATCACGATCTGGATTAACGACGAACAAGTAACCGAATTCCATCATAAAGAAGGCGGCGAGATCGAGCCGATTCCGTACGGCGGGTTTGGTGTGCAGTGGCGTTATGAGAGTCTCGGCTGGATCGGTAATCTCAGCGTCAAGCACTTAAGAACTGGTTTCGTGCAAAACTTCAACAAGAATTAACGTCTGTTGCAGAACAGCGAGCGATGCGGGGTTGCTCGGCCGCCGCGACCAGACTTCACCGCCACTCCACGGAAAAAGAATCACACCGTTCGGGACAAACACAATTGCCGGGTTACGCGCTCACCTGTACGACTTGTCGTCGAGATCGCAAAAACCGCAGCACACCAATTGCACCCAGTAACGCCGCGACAATGACAGACAAGATGGTTGGCGACGAGTGCCACGGCCTATTGTTGTTTAGGCCCGATGCCGGGATCAGTTGGTTATGGATCCGTTTTTCAAATGTCTTGCCAATCGGCTGGAATGCCGTGACTGGCCAGTCCCACAGTGATATCTCCTCGCGCTGATAATCGTTGGTAAATTCCTTTACCGCGGCATCAAAACCATCAGCTTTCACCCTGGCCAGAACTTTTTCGGCACTGAACATCGGACTCATTTCTCTCAACTGAGACTCTGGCCGATCTTTCCAATGGTCCTGGCTGCGCAAGGCCTGAACATGGGCGTCCGATTGTTGCTGAAACCATTTGCCCAATTGTTCCATCTGGCCGACCCGCTCGTGCATGCGGATCAGGAACAGGCTGGTCATTCGATCTGGTTCAAAGTGTTTCACTGCAACGAGGGCCGCCAGTGCCTAATCGGGCTGCTCTAATTGCAACAAGCACAGCGCAATCATTCGTCTTCGATCCGAGTTCATTTCCATGCCGCAAGTGCCGCACCAACTTTGCGGTTCCCACTGTTTCCAGTAGGCCATCGATTCCTTGAACTTGCGTTTCTTCAGAAAATGACGTCCCAGCGCCTGGATAGCGCGATTGTGTGTGTCACTGGCGTCCATCAAATCCGTATTGGTTTGCTCGCGCGGCATCGAAACTGCTGCCTTGTATGCCTGGACCATTTGCTCCTCGTCGCCAAGCTCGTGATAGACCTCTGCCATCCCGACTTGCGCACGAGCGCGAATTGCTGATTGTTGGTACTTGTCGTGAATCTCCTGGAGAAGGTTCAGCGAGGCCTCGTATTCTTGCAGCTGAAAGTGTTGTTTAGAAATAGCGAACAGGGCTTGGGACAAATCTTGTCCCGGGTGTCTGGATTCGTAGGCACGCAGTTCAGCAAGAGCTCCGGCTGGAGTCACTTGATTCTCCAGTTGCGTTTGCACCCAACCACCAACTGCTCGGTCGGTTTCTAAAGCACCTGGAAATCTTTCCAAGAATTCCTTGTAGCATCGAAATCGGTCGGCAGCCTCGGTGTAATGACTGGCTGCCATCAGCAGGTAATAACGCTGCTCCCACAAAAGAGTGGATTCCCTGGAAATCGCTTCAGCAACCTCCGATAACCCGTTCGTGGTGAGTTGTTCTAGAGCCGCGATGCGAAGTTGAACGAGGCGCCGCGGATTCGGATCACGATCAGAGATCAACTGGATACATGCCTGAATCTGCCTGTAACGCACGTCCGTGTCGGGCTCTCGTGCGGCGACTGCGTACAAAGCAGCCGAACAAAAACGACTATTGGGATGTTGGCGAGCTAGATCTAACAGCAAATCCCAAGGATTGACTTGCTGCGGGTCGGCCTGCTGCGCAGCGATTCTTGCGTAAAGTTTGGACGCGGCTACTTCGTCGACCCATTCAGGCGATGTTGCAAGTCCAGCTTGCTCTCTGAATTCAACGCATTGTTGAACGACCAGGCCATGGGAGAACCAGTTGAAAGCCCGTCCGAAGGGCGAAAAGTCGAAGTAGGCATCATACAGTCGGGCGGTGACTTGAGGATCCTCGTCTTTGATCGAATTGCTGATCAACTGCGTCATTGCCGACTGCAAAAGGTCGCCGCGCATCCCACCAGCCTCGATGGCTTCAACATATTTGCCCTCGGCAAGCAACCTGGAACCGAGCTCCCAATCAAAACCTGGCCGATCATCCGCCTCCACGGGCAAGGATAATAACAAACTCAACACGACAATTGCCAAAACGTAACTTCTGATGAAGCCCATGATCGCACCGTGAAGAAAATGGCGAGGCTGGAAGACCCAATGATTATACAAGGGATTTTGCGAGACGAGGAAAACCGCATTGCGAATTGGAGCACCGAGAATGAATCTGTGATCGGCTGATTCAAGTAGCGCTTTGTTCTAGCTAAAGTGCGATAATCTTCGAGTCGGGCAACTGTTTTTTAAGTAACTGCCTATTCGCTTCGTCGATGCCGCCGACGTAGGAAGGTTCGCCTTCACAATAAATGATCTCATGCAGAGTGTCGCGGAGCGGTGACAGGTCCCAATCCGTCGACGTCAGGTTCGGGCAACCCGTCAAATTCAGCCTGCGCAACGACAACAAGTGCCGCGGCAAAGCTGCGAACAGACGATCGACATTCACTTGATGGCACTCCGCGAACGAGAGCGTTTCAAGTTTCTCAAGCCCCGCATAATTGAGTTTCCCGGTCTTTAAATTCACACACTCGAAGACGGATAAAGCCCGCATGGAAGCGGGCAGTCGAGTACCCAAAGTCGAAAGGGAAACGCAGTTTCGTATTTGCAGATCGGACAATTCCGGTAACGAGGCGAGATGCCAACCCTGTCCCGTCATCTTTGGACAGCGGATGATCTTCAACGACTCAAGTGACTCGGGAAGCTGGTTGATCAGACCGTTCTCAAGGCTCTCGAGGCTGCGCAGTTCCAGGGATTTCAGATTGCGCAGCTGTTGTAGATTCCATCCCTTTCCGGTCAACTGGTCGTTGCTCCAAAAACTCAACGACTCCACATTCGGACATTGCCCGGCGATCTGACTGACGAATGCGTCTGTGACGAACGGACAATCAATAACAAACACATCCGCAAGCTTCTGCTGGGCAGCAAAACTCCAAGTAACGCGTGTGGTCGCGTCGGTGTCGGCACGGTGCTCAACAATTTCGCCGTTCGAGTGAAGCCTCAACGATTGCAAGTTTGGAAGGTCCCGCAGCGTTTTCACAAGTGACCACCTCGTCAGTGCGCAGTCCTCCAGATGCAGCGAATTCAGGTTTGTCGGCAATGTCGCCAGCACTTCCGGGGACAAAGCCGCCGCCCGAATCGACAAAGATTGCAGCTTGGTGAGCGTTGAAAAGTCCAACGCATGTTGTTCACTTCGGCCTGCCGTGAAGATCTTCAACGATTCCAGATCTTTCAACGACGGCAATGCTTGAGCAACTGGAAAGCCGCTAAGTTCCGGTCCCACAACATGAAGCTGACGCAATTTGGTCAACGGAGTCAGGTCCCAATCTCCACGCATCACGCCCTCGAAGCTCGTTATAAGCAATGACTCCAACCATGGTGCGTGTTTGACGATCGCTCGGACTGCTTGATCGGAGACTTTCGGGCACCGCACGATTTTTAGTTCTTTCATGGAATGGGCCGGCATCCAGCCCGAACCCGTGATCTCGGCGCAATCCCACAAATGCAGTGCCTGCAAGTTGGGCACGTCCCTCAACAGGCGATGGATGAATTCGTCGCCTGCGCTGGTAGTAATCGACAAGTTACGCAACTGGGTCAGCCCATTAAGCGGCCAGCCTTCGCCATCGTAGACACCCGTCGTCGACCAATACTCTCGGATGCTCAATTCTTCCAGTTTCGGCGTGGCTTCCAGCAGTTTGCCGACAGTATCGTTGTCCAGCGCATGACAACCGGATATGAACAGCTTGGTGATTGCGAGTTGACGGGGAATCCAATCGTGTTGGATGCTGTTGTCGTCTTCGCTAGCTGTCAATCGGACGCTGGAAAGTTCCAGGGTCCGAAGATGAGTCAACGTGCGGAACAAGTGCCGAAGATCATCAGACGACAACGTCCAGTCGCGGATTGAAAGCGCAGTGATTTGTGGGCATGCCGTGCAAAGCTGCTGCAGAACTGCCGACTGCTGGCGGTGATCGGCAATTTTCTGCAACTCAATCCGCTCAATTCCCCGCTTGTTGATCTCGGCCGCGCAGCGATCAGTGTTGCCAAGCGAGATCCACGGAAGCTGCCAAAAGCCGTCATCCGCTTGCTCAAGTAAAGAAGATTGTAGTGGGTTTCTTTGCCTGGCTGACTCGTCAGCCGAACGATTCGAAGGCGGAGATTCGAACGAGTCTCGTGATTGGCAACCCACAAGCCAGATTGAAAAACAGACGAGTGAGGCAGCGTAATGCAGCCCTCGACGCCCCAAAGATATGTTCTCGCGATAGTCGTTCATGATCCGCCGAATGGCTTGGTTGGCGATGAAACGATCTTCTCCAGCTCGACGCCTGATGCCCTAAACAATCACCTCATGGCAATGAAGACGCTTTTTGACACGCTTATTTCAGGGTAACAGAACTCGCCAAGCGTTTGTGACATGAACCCGATGAACCGGACGCTAACGAGAGCGGTCCGCAGAGTAAGGAACTTGAGCCCGGCTGTTCTCTAGAGTCATGGTATCTGTCGGCGCAAATGTTTTCATTCGTCACAATAATGCGATAACTACGTCGCAGTGCACGCACGATGTCACCTTGAACCTATGAGATGAAAAGGTCCATGACGGTTGCTGTGGCTTGGTGGTGGAAAAAAATGCGTCCATTCCGGTTTCTTATGGGTAAACTACTTCGCACTTCGACATTCTTTGTTCGACATTGGATGTTCTTCCGGTGCTCATGAAACCGCAGAATATCCAACAAGAAATGTCGAAGGAGAAAGTTAGAAAAGTTCGTTTTTCCACCACTCACACGATACCGTGATGGACCGATTGAAAAGGGAGTACTGTTGATGGAGTGGATCTTACTCCAGCCATGGCCGTGGTGGCTATCTGGAATCTTGATTGGATTAACGGTGCCAATGCTTTATGTGCTGGCGGGCAAGGCGTTTGGGATCTCCACCAGTCTGCAAGAGATCGGAGCCGTGTGCGCTCCAAACAGCAGAATGGAATACCTCAGCAAGTTCGATCGAAAGGCAAACGCCTGGACCATCGTTTTTGTGATCGGCATCGCAATCGGATCTTTGCTCGCGACTCGTTTCCTGACGGAGGATCCCAAACCGTTCTTGCCCGCGTCGTTCGCCAGCGTCTCGGGTGCCATCAAGTTACTGATCGGCGGATTCATGGTTGGCTTTGGCACCCGCTACGCGGGCGGATGCACGTCAGGGCATTCGATCACGGGGATCTCCAATCTTAACTGGCCCAGTCTGGTGGCTACGGTTTTCTTTTTCGTTGGTGGACTCGCCGTTACCTGGGGTCTCGGCCGTTTTCTTTTCTGAGGAGTGTGATGGGATGTCGACCAGCGAAATGAGTCCGGCGGAATCTTCGCCTAGCCAGCAAGAGAAGTCTGCCGAGATGTCGGTAAGTGGATACCTGTTTGTGCTGTTGATTGGTGTTTACTTGGGCATCCTGTTCACTAAGTCGGAAGTTGCCCGCTGGGAACGAATCCACGACATGTTCCTTTTTCGCGAAGCCCACATGTATTTGATCATCACCGTGGCGATCGTCGTAGCGATGTTATCGATGCAGATCATCAAACGATTTAGCATCACCACGGTTGCCGGCAAACCGATCAAGTACAAACCTAAGCCGTACCATGCCGGCGTGATCATTGGCGGCACAATGTTCGGTGCCGGCTGGGCCATCACCGGAGCTTGCCCCGGTCCCATCTACGCTCAGATCGGAGGCGGCGAGTGGATCGCAGTCTGCACACTTGTGGGCGCGATCGCAGGAATGTTCGCCTACGCAGCGCTGAAACCGAAATTGCCTCACTAGTGCTTTGTTCAGATTCAATCTTAGGGTGGTGGTCGTAGCCGATGTCG
>JBFJVZ010000133.1:0-16730 GCA_041623895.1 Pirellulaceae bacterium
CAGATCGCCGATCAGGGGGACGCTGTCACAGAAAACATCCATCCCGAGAACGATTCTGTTGAGCTGGTCGATCCGCTGGTAATCATCGCTTCCTCTGGATCATTCACCCACCAGGACGCCAAAGGACCAGAGCCAAAAGCAGATCTCGTAGCCGTTTCCACACCAAGACAGGCCAATCGCAATCGCCAGGCCATTGCGGTATTCGCGGATCACGTCCATTTGAGTCTCACAACAGCTGGACCGATGATCAGCGAACGTGCGGCTCCCGTGACGGGTGAAGCAGTAAGCCAACTAGCATCGGATGTTGAAAATAGCGCACAATCATCGCCTGTGCCAGCATTACCGGCTGATGCTGAATCGCTGCCGCGCGCTGTACAGGCAACTGTGACTGCTGAGACTGAAACAGTTCCTTTGGCTGCTCAAGGCGCGGTCGTATCTACACCCGCCTTGCCGGAACGAATACCTGACGTGAATTCGGCCGGCGAGACTTCTGCGCAAACGTTCGAGAGCGAGCCTCTGAACAAAAACCCGCAACGGAGCTCAACATGGCCTCAACTACCGGCAGACGCAAAGCATGCGGAACCTCAAGGGGCGATCAGCTCCGTACTGAACCATCCTGCCTTGCCCGCGGATGAGAGTTCACCCGTTGCAGATAATCCCGGCCAGGCGACGCTAATCGGCAAAGTTGCGGCCGGCGGAACGCAGTTAGAGAATAAGCAAATCGTCGCGGCAACAGTCGACGTGGTTGAGCTGCCACGGGATTCATCCGTTGGAGAGCTTGCAGCGAAGCTGCAGGTGAAAGATCCCGGACACGTGGAAGTGCAAGCGAAAGATCCCGGGCACGTGCAACTGCCAGATTCCGGGCACGTGCAACCGCAAGCGGAAAATCGTCGGCACGTGCACGTGCAACCGCCAGATTCCGGGCACGTGCAAGTGCAAGCGGAAAAACATTGGTACGTGCAAGTGCAAGCCGAAGATCCCGGGCACGTGCAAGTGCAAGCGGAAAATCGTCGACACGTGCAAGCCCCAACGGACAAGGCCAACCTTTCCATGAAAACGTCGATCGCCGCCTCGGAGCCGGCCAGCGGCAGGCGGCCGACTGACAGTAGCGAAACATCCATCGACGAACCGCTTGACTTGGGCGTCCAGGACGGAAGTGCAGAATCTCGCGATCAGAGAGAAGCTGCGACAGCACCGTTCAGAACCTCGCCAGGCCGATTAGAAACAACTCCGCGGCCACCGGGACCATCGTTTCAATCGATTGAATTTGCTACATCAAGTGAATCGCCCATAAAACCGGACGCGATGCCTGTTGGCCCCAAATTCGATTTCGATTCGGTATCGGCAAGCTCGCAAGGTAAAGCGATTCAATCCGCCGATCCAGTTGCGGATCTACGGCCGTTGGAGATTACAAAGCAGGTCATGACCGTGATCAAGGACGCTGTCCAATCGGCGGATACGCCTTCGGTCAGAACGGTTTCGCTGGAACTGCAGCCTGAAGAGCTCGGTCACATCAAGATTCACATCGAGCAGACCGCCGAATCAATCACGACTCAGATCATCGCAACGGAGTCGCTCTCCAGCGACCTGCTGTTGAATCACAAAGATGCATTGCTGGAAGCATTGGCTGACTTAGGGTTCGATCGCGCGAGTGTGGACATTTCGCACCAGCAGCAAGAACAATCCAATCAGCGTCAAAACGTTGATCCGCAAGCAACGGAAAAGGGCTTGCCACAAAATGACTCGGATTCTTCTGGCCGGAATCGGAGCGCAAGTACATCCAACGGCCTGAATATCGTGGTTTAGGAAACTGACATGAATGGCATCTCTTCGCAAGTCGCGACCGTCGACTATTTGCAATTATTAACCGTCCAGTTGCAACATCAGGATCCGATTGATCCCGTCGATCAAGAAGGCCTGATTAACGACCTGGCGCAGTTTTCGATGCTCGAGGGCATCGAAGGCTTGAACACCTCTTTTGACGAGATGTTGCGGCTTCAGCAAGTCACTCAAGGCCTGAGCCTGGTTGGCAAAAACGTGCAATACCAGGATCAGGTTAGCGGCGAAATCAAGTCGGGAGTTGTCTCCGACGTATTCACGTTGCAAGACTCCATCAGTCTGCTCATCGATGGCAACACTATCGCGATCAGCAACGTCGTGGGCGTCAGCAACGAATGACTTACGTTTTCTGATTGTTCCTCATCCACCAAACAAATTCAACTCACCCGTTTCAAGTCTTGAAATAGACAAGCGAGATAAACATGACACGTTCACT
Organism: Pirellulaceae bacterium; assembly: GCA_041623895.1. Classification (GTDB taxonomy): domain Bacteria; phylum Planctomycetota; class Planctomycetia; order Pirellulales; family Pirellulaceae; genus JBFJVZ01. The sequence goes on from JBFJVZ010000133.1 coordinate 2,276, forward strand.
TATGACTGGAATCACCGGCTTACGGACTCATCAGCAGAAGCTTGATGTCGTTGCCAACAATCTGGCCAACATGAATACGATTGGGTACAAGGCACAGTCCACGACGTTCAGCGACCTGATGTACGACACGATTCGGACGGGATCCACCAGCGAGGCAAGCGGCGGTATCAATCCGCAATCAATCGGAACGGGCGTTCAGGTTGCTCAGATAACCAGAAAATTCACGCAAGGTGCACTGCAATCGACCGGCCAAATACTTGACTTTGCGATTCAAGGAGAAGGTTTCTTCACGCTGGACAGCCAGGCTGGCGAAACCGTATTCACTCGTGCCGGTTCGTTTGCATTGGATGGACAAGGTCGATTGGTTGATCCCGCTACCGGTTTCTTGGTGCAAAGATTTGGCGATGTTGGAGAAGGCACCAATGGAGGATTCGCGTTCCAGGTTCCCGGAGACAATTCCATCCGCATACCGATCGGTTCAGCAATCCCTGGCGAACCGACACAAAATTTGGAACTGTTTGGAAATCTGCCCGCCAGTTCGGTGCCGCCCACCGAAGAGATTCTCTCGTCGTTTGAACCATTTGAAACCGCCAGCGGACCAGCGAATCTGACAACCAGCATCAGTGATCTGACGATCAACCAGAACGCCTACGGACCCGGTGACCAAATCGAAATCAATGGCACCAATCCTGATGGAACCCCGTTCACAGGCAGCATTCCCGCGGATGGCGCGACGCTTGGTGATATCGTCACAGAGCTGAACAATCTGTTGACGGGGGCAACGGCGCAACTTCAGCCTGATGGCACGCTGTCGATCACTGCCGACGAAACCGGCGAGGCATTTTTGAGTTTGCTTCTCAGTGATGCCGCTGGAAACGTCGGTAGCTCAAGTTTTGGAAGCAATTCGATGGTGGTGGAGGCCGAAGGAAGCGATGGCGACACGTATGAACTTTCGATGGAAATCTACGATTTACGAGGGGCCAGCCACCGCGTCACTTTTGACTTCCTCAAGACCAGTCCAGACTCTTGGGACGTTACTGCGGACATCAGTCCGGATTCCGGAATCATGCTGGATGATTCCGTGTTCAACCTGACGTTTAACGAGGATGGAACCTATTCGTTGGCCGGCTCCAACGGAATTGGTGATGCGAACATCGAGATCAAGCTGAATTCGCTTGCCACCCCGCAGACGATCGCTATCGACTTCGGACAACTGAGCCATCTGGCCACAGATTATTCATTATCGCAGAACCAAGATGGGTATCCGCCAGGCAATTTGGTTTCCGTGGCAGTTTCATCTGACGGCGAAATCAGCGGTTTGGCTTCCAACGGAAAAATTCTGCCCCTGGCTCAGCTTGCCATGGCCAGCTTCACCAACGAAGGAGCTCTGGATCCAATCGGCAACAATTATTTTCAACAATCCCTGAATAGCGGAAGTGCGTCGATCGGTGAGGGAATTTCTGGTGGTCGCGGCCAAATCATCGGTGCGCAGTTGGAAAGCTCCAACGTCGATATCGCACAAGAGTTCACGCAGTTGATCGTGGCCCAGCGCGGTTTTTCTGCGAATGCCAGAACGATCACCGTTGCCGACGAAATGCTGGAAGAGCTAACCAACATCGTGCGGTAGGGACAGGATCGATGGAGGCAGAGACGATTTAGCCAGGGTCGCGTCCTGGTGGTGATTCCGCTGCCAGTGCGGGTCCTGGCCTACGACAGTGGACCGCCGGTAATTAAATCTGCCACGTTTTCGCCGCCGATGATCAGCGGGCAGATCACGTCGTCCGCTCCCACTTTCATCATGCGGCTTGCCAGCTCCGTGCTCTGTGCACAGCTGATGACGCGGATGCCCGTGCCCAGCCCTTTACCCGTGATCGTGATCAACAGGTTGTCAAAGTCAGATTCGCCCGCGGCCACCAAATGAGCGGCACTGATTGCGTTTGCATCGGCCAGCGCCAATTCGGACTTGGGATCGTCCTGGACGATCGGAACCTCCGGCGCCGCGCGGCGGATCATGTCCATTTCATGCGCGTCGTTGGTAATTGCGACCACCGACTTACCTGCTGCGGTTAAGCGAGCGATCACGGTCAGTGCGGTAACACCGCCGCCACAGACGATAACGTGATCTTTCATTGCACTTATCATTTTCCGTTCCCTTTGATTTTGAAATCGACCACTCAGCTCTCCGCTCACCAAAATGCTGGTAAAACCCGCGGTCCAACATGCCATCGAGATCAAGGAAATTGTGATCAGCAGTGATGTGAATAACCGCCCGTGCGGAGTGAGTTCCTCGACTTCGCCAAATCCGACGGTCGACAGGGTGATTACGGTCATGTAAACCGCATCGATCACCGACCAACCTTCGATCAAGATGTAGCCACAGGTTCCCGCGATGATCAGGATCCCCACCACGGTCGTCAGAACTCGTTGGAAACTGCAACTGCGCATGGCGTCTTCTTACGGCAAGCAGATTTCGGCAATGGCAGCGAATTGCTCCATGCACTCCGGTTGGATGCTGGCATCCTCTACCGCCGGGATATCTGCTTCGTCATCTTCTTTCAGGTCTACGGCGTCGTTCGCCTCGAAGCCTATTTGCCAGAGGCGAGCATAGTAGTTGGCAGCAATGATTGTTTTCGATAACGGTTCGGAAACCTCAACCAGAGGCGTGTGGTGGTGCTTGATCGCCAGGGCGATACAGTGGGGCAAGCCCCATTCCCTGCCACAAGCCGCGCCAAGTAGCGGGTGCGTTGTGCCAAACGTTTCATTTTCCCTGGGCGTCGTATCGCCTGCGTGCCGGGAAATCATTTCGCCATACAAGTCACCGGCCGCATCTAAGAGAATCACTTTTCCAATGTCGTGCATCACGCCCGCAAGAAATGCCTCGTCGGGATTCGCGCGGTAGTGGATTCGCGCGAGTGCCCGAGCCAGCGTGGCTACGGCAAGTGATTGACAATAAGTTCTTCGGCGGGCGTCAGCGCAGGTTGAGCCCGCGGTCTGAAAGATGTCAGCTGTTGCCACGGTTAGAGCCAATTGTGCGACCGACTTGAATCCCAGCACGACGATTGCGTGCCCGATCGTCGTGATTGGTCGAGACGTTCCGTAGATGGGACTGTTGGCGAGCCGGATAACTTGTGATCCCACGATTGGCTCACATTCAATTAATTGAATGATCCTGGCAACTTGTACATCCGGCTGATTCAGTTCCGCAACCAATTGTGACGCCGCGGCCGGAAACGGCGGCAGGTCAAAGCAGAATTCGCGGATCGCGGCGCGATCATCAGTTTTTGGCATTGCCGGATCCGAAATCAGTACGGGAATTGCGAGCCATAACGCGCTCGATCGATGCAGGGCTCTGAGCAAGAATAGCTTGGCGTGGAGGATCAGATCACAAACCCGGCTGGGGGTTTGCCATCATGTTGACTTTAAATTCAATCAACGCTCCCGGTTCTGGAAACGACGACCGAAAGTACTGGACGCTTTGCATCTGCAAACAACCACGGCTTGACGCGATATCGGATTCGCGGCTTTTCATGTGGCTTGAGCCAGAACATGTTTTCCACTTGTGATCTTAGTTCAACCGACTTAGCGAGTTGCCGCTCCAGGTTGGCCTTACTTGGCATGGTCGCCCAAATAATCACCTCAAGATTGACGTCTCTTTGCCGCAATTTGGCGACCGTCTCGGACAATAGCTCAATGGCATGACCGCCAATTGCCCCCGTCTCCCGATCCCAGCGCTCGAACGAATCGAAGACAGTCTGGTTGTTAATCGGCGTGTGCTTTTGCAGCCCAAACTTCTTCTCGATTTCGTCGAGGAACTTTTGGAACTGCTCTTTGTCGCGATCCAAAATGCGCTGGTTTTCGTCTGTATCGTCGGGTCCCACGCGAGACTCATTCTGATCCAGGTTTTCGGCCAACGCGTATACCGGTTTTTGCGCCTGCTGTTGAATCATGTCGCGGGAACGGTTGCCGGTGAAGTCTCCCGGCGATCCGGATCGGGAGAAGGCACTGACAAATGAGCCGGTACCGGCATACATGTTGGCGCCGGTCTGCTCTTTTGCCAGAGAGTTGAGCACGATGAAGAAGGCCAGCAGTGCCGTCATGGTGTCACCGAACGAAACCAGGTATGCCTTGCTGGGCAGACTGCCGTAAAGTTTCTTTTTCTTTGCCATGATTACCCCGAATAGTTCTTCTTAAGGCTCGTACCTTTCAACCACAAATCGAACGGCGTTGGAATCGACATCATCGACGAAGCCGACGCTGACCTGCCCGGGACGGATTTTCTCCGCGTGGTACAGGTAGTCAGCCAAGGCAGTCGCACGCTTTGCCATCGACCGATTCGATAATTCGATCGCACAGTGGACCGGCAATGATCGCAACTGAGTTGATAGTTTTGCGGCAAGTTGCATGCCCCTTCGTGTCACGTTTTGATGCTCGCTGACCAGCTCTGTCAGCGGCAGATCGAACGAGTATGTTCTCATCACGTCGTTTTTGGCTTGTTGCTCATCGACCGACAAGAGACCGCGGCCCATGGTTGCCCCGGAGGGTTCATGGACGACCGGCGGCATCTCACTCCCTTGCATGGCAATGCGAGCGGCACGTGGTCGTATTCGCTGACTCCAAGAATTTCGGTCAAGCTGGTCGTGAGGGTGGCCGGCCACACCCGTCGCGCCGGAATTGCCAAACAGCTTCATTGTGACTTTCTCGAATCGTTCCGGTTCGGTCGTCGAAAACGTCAACAGCAGAATAAAGAACGTCATCAACAGCGTGATGACGTCACTGTACGTCATAAACCAGGCGGGAATGTCTTCCGGTGGATCAGCCTCGATCTCTTTTTTGCTCATGTCACTTGGGGACTAACGGACTGGCGAGACTTTGGCGACAGAAAGCTCAGCAATTGTTCCTCGACGACTCGCGGTGTCGCGCCTTCGCCCAATAAGACGATGCCCCGGATCATCATTTCGCGAATGTTTGATTCTTCCTGATTCCGGGATTCCAATTTTCCAGCGAGCGGAATACAGATCACATTGGCAACCAGGGCACCGTAAAGGGTTGTCAGCAGTGCGGTCGCCATGCCACCGCCAATTTTGCTGGGGTCATCCAGAGCGCGGAGCATTTGGACCAGGCCGATCAGCGTTCCGATCATGCCGAAGGCGGGTGCCGCGGCCCCGCAAGAATCGATGATCTTTTTTCCCGACACGTGTCGTTGTTCGATGTAAGACAATTCTGTTTCCAGCGCTTGGGTAATCTCCTCACCGGAAACACCGCTGATCAGCGATTCAATTCCCCGCTTCATGAAGTCATCCTTGACTTCAGCTGCCTGATCCTCCAGGGCCAGCAAGCCGTCTTTCCGAACGACTTCGGCAAACGTCTTGAATTGTTGAATCGTTTCCACCGCATCAGGCAATTTGAACAGAAAACACTTCATCACCACTGCAAATGTGCCCAGCACTTTCTTGAGCGGAAAATTGATCAGGCTGGCCGCCAGGGCTCCACCAAATACAATCATCCCACTAGGGACATCGATGAAAGGCCCCAGCCCGCTGCCGCCCATGGCGATCGAAGCCAGGATCAAGCCGAATCCAAGCAGGAGTCCGATAATGGTCGCGATATCCATGAATCACCGAATGCCGTAGCGGCGACTTTATCTCTTAAGAATCTTGTCACTAAAGAATTGCAGTTCCGAAATCGGAATCTGTTCATCGGAATGTAGGTCACCCCGGTGGCACGCTATCGGGAAACGAGATCAGCGACCACGCATTGCTTCAATTGCGGGACAACCCTCAACGCAGATGCACGCTGCGGTTGAATTGCGATCCGTCCAAGCTTACGCACTGCGGTGTTGCCGCCGAGGGAAAACCCTCGCTGATGCCTGTTCGTTTTCACGTTTATCTTCGCGTTACAAGTCGAGCCCGGCTTTAAAGAAGTGCGATCCGGCTTACCGATAAAACAAGCATGACCGGATTGTTTTATCAAATGAATGTTCTTGGCAACGCGCTCAACGGCGCAGAGCAGAATCATCGCTTGTTAAGCCAGAACATTGCCAACGTCAACACACCCGGCTACAAGACGCAACGGATTGAGTTTGACAAGTTTGTGAAGCAGCTCGAGTCAGAAGCGGCCGGCCGCGGCTTGATCGACGAGATCGAGGTCGAAAGAGTCAAGGGCTTGAGATCTCGTGTGGACGGCAACAACGTTGATATGGAGCGAGAGGTTTCTGAGTTGAAGAAAAATGCGCTCGCCTTTCAAGCCTACTCGCACCTGTTAGCGTCCAAACTGGCAACGATGCGACGAGCCATTTCCGGCTGATCCTCCTGAGCAATCCTTGATCTAAGAATACGGTGGAACCATGGCGGGGCATTTTTCTGCGATCGACATTAGCGCATCCGGATTGAGGGCGGAACGGCTGCGGATGGAAACCACGGCAAACAACATTGCCAATGCGGGGACCACGATGACAGCAAGCGGCGAGCCGTATCGCAAAAAGTCCGTGGTCTTTGCCGCCGCCGTCGATCAAGCAGCCCGGCGTGGCTCGCTGCAGGGGAATCACGGCGTCAAAGTGATCGGTATGGAAGCAGATGAAACCGAGTTTCCTGAGGTGTACAACCCGGGACATCCGCACGCAAATGAACAAGGTTTCGTTCAACTGTCCAATGTCAAAATCCCGGCAGAAATGGTGGACTTGATCACTGCCAGCCGCGCCTATGAAGCCAACTCCAAGGCGATCAGTCTGTTCAAGGAGATGGTCGAGCAAACATTGACGCTTCTACAAGGAGGCCGCTGATGGCTCCGTTACCGCCCATCAATGCCAGTCCGCCAATCTCGCTCAGTTCACAAACGTTGCCAGCCAAAGAGGCGACACCCAACAGCGAGATCAACCCCTTTGAAAAGCTGCTGATTCAGGCCAACCAGGATCAACTACGTTCCAACAACGCTATCGAGGATTTAGTAACCGGCAAGAACGACAACGTCCAGCAGGTTGTCATGCAGGTGGCAAAGTCCGAAATGTCTTTTCAATTATTCATGGAGGTGCGAAACAAACTGATCGAGTCCTACAACGAACTGATGCGAATGCAATTCTAGACGTCGCCATTTTGCTGTCGCGGAACTCAGGCGACTTGATGTTCTTTGCAGAACCTTCACGAATTTCGCTGCGGTTAGGTCAACAAACCTGAAAACAGTACCTTGAAAACAATCAAACCCTACATCGATGCCCTGCTACAGATTTGGCAGGAAAGCTCGCCGGCGGCACGAGTTGGGATACTCTTGCTGGCGGCTCTTTGTGTGGTGGCGATTGGCGGTGTCGGATACTGGTCGATCCAGCCGACTTACGTCGTCCTGGTGAGTGAGTCGGAAGGTGACAAGGTCGACAAGGTTATCGATGCACTCGATAAAGCCGGAATTCAGTACCAGCTCTCTGGCGCTGGCGGAAACCTGCTTGTCGACAAACGCGACTACGCGAAAGCCCGACTTTTGGCGCGAAGTAACGGTGTCTCCGGTTCCACGGAACTAGCTAACGCAGAACTTGGTGGTGCCTTTGACAGTCCCACCCAGCGCCGCAATCTGGCCCGAATTCAAAAACAACAAAACCTGGCCGCCACGATCACGAAGATGACAATCGTGGATCATGCCGACGTGCATCTAAACATACCCGATAAAGGCCCGTTTGAACGAAAACGCGCGGAACCTTCGGCAAGCGTGCTGCTTACACTGACCCCTGAAGCGCGATTGACCGACCAGCAGGCGCAGTCAATTGCATCGTTCGTGGCCTTTGCCATTGAAGATCTCAGACCGGAAGCCGTCCAGATCACCGACAAGGACGGCCACAGCTACACGGTGCCGGACGAGCAAACTCATCAAATCAGCAACCAGGTCCAGTACATTGCCGAAGCCGAGAGCAAACTTGCCAGGAAAGCTGAAACTCAATTGCTTCGCTTTCTGGGGTATGGAAATGCCAGCGTTCAAGTGAATCTCGATTTTACATTCAAGCAAGGTGAAAGGACGACAACCAAATTTGATCCCGACGGAAAGGTGCCACTGAACGAGAATCTGATCTCCGAAACGACCACGAACGCCGAAGAACCTGCGCAAGGCGCCGCCGGTATCCCCTCGAATTTGCAGTCACGTCGACGCAGCGGCAGCACAAATGTAGAAAGCAAAACCGAGAATATCACGACCAGCTATCTGGTCCCCAAGACGGAAGAAAAGGAAGCCGATTCGACTCCGATTCGGAATTTCATGACCGTCAGCGTTTTGCTGAACTCCGCGGCACCCGGTGTGACGGAAGAGGATGGCAGCTTGATCGCCGGACTTGACCAAAAGGTTACCGCGATTGTCAAGAACGCCGTTGGTTTTCAAGACGACAGCGATACGATCTCCGTCGAATTCCTGCCTTTTCCTGACACCGGCTTGTCACTTGAGCCGCTCGCACCGCCCTTCAACTGGCAACAACTCACCTCGATTATCGAAAATGCCTCGCTGGCAATCGCCGCCGGTTTTGCGTTCTTGATGGGTATTCTGCTACTGCGACGATTTCGGCCGCTGCCGGAGCGCGATGAATCAACCGCCGCAAATCAACTGAATCGTGAGCGGCTGGAGAGTGTGAATCAGCTATCCACATTGATCAAAGAACATCCGGAGGTCTTCACTCAAATCGTACGCACGTGGTCCGGCGTTGAAAACCAAGAAAAGCCACCACAAGGCAAAGCCGCGTAGGTCAGGAGCAGCAGAACGCAATGACAATGCTGACTCGATCGGAACGACTCGCGCTGCTGCTTAACCTGTTGGGAGAGGACGCAACCGCACTGGCTCGTTCCGGTTTGCATGGCGAATCGCTTGACGAACTGGAAACCGCATTAAGCGACTTTCAGGACTACCCTGCCAGCGAGGAAGAGATCGACCTGGTTCTCGATGACTTTGAGAGCTACTTCAAGTTGTCCTTGGAATCATTTCAGCGTCGAGAAACGCTGGAAGCGGAACTGCCGGAAAAACAGATCGAGGAGCCGACCATTCTGCAAATTGCCGAAGAACATTTTCAAGTCGATTTGGAGCCGACCAAAAAATTTGAACCTCCCGAGCTTACCGGGAACACGATTCATGATTTGAACCGAGTGCATCCGTACCAGGTCGCACAGGCGTTAAGCATCGAAAGTCCAACCGTCATTTCGCTGGTCGTTCGTAAGCTTGCAGACGAACACGCGGCGAAAACGCTTGAATATTTGCCGGAGCCGATGCGACCCGGCATTTTCTTGAAACTTGCCAGACCCTCAGCCGCCAAAAAGCTGGTGCAAGAACGCGTCTTGCAAACGATATTGGCATCGGCACTCGAAATCGAAGAGCGTCAGGCTGATGAGAAGGCTTCGGAAAAGATGGCAAAAATGATGCGCTCGCTGCCTCGCTCCGTGCGCCGGCCTATGTTCGACGAACTTGCCAGGCAAGACCAAACGCTCGCTGACGCAGTTAAGCAGCAGCTCTATCAATTCGAGGATCTCCAGCGGCTTGGGGATCGTGATCTTCAAAAAGTGTTGGGACAGTGTCGTACCGATATTCTTGTGCTCGCATTGCAGCAGGTAGATGAATCTTTACTGGGTAAAGTTTTGAGCAACATGTCCAAGCGTGCGAAAGAGTCGCTGCAGGAAGAAATGGAATACAAGTCGAACGCAAAACCGGAGGAAATTGACGCGGGCCGAGCTGAAGTTTTGAAGATACTCGTTGAACTTGATGAATCAGGCGCTATCACCATCCAATAGCCATGTCAAAGTTTCATTTGGAATTCGCATCGGAGCTGGCATCGGTTTCCTCGCCCAACGGGCGGATAACGGTGGAACATTCGCCACTGGAATCATCACAGCCTGCCAAGAACGATGATGCTAACGCAATTGCCGCACTCGATTTGCTTGCGACCAGGTTTAACGAACTGGAAATTCAAGCGATGACTCGGATCGACCGATTCGAGCAGCAACTCATTGCCATGGCATTCGATGTAGCGCGAGCCGTCTTGTGCGATGAGGAAATACTGATTCAGAAGCGAGTTGAGCAGTACGTCCGAATTGCCTTGGACCAAATGCGACCCGACATACCCAAAATCGTCTACGTTCATCCAAAATGTGTGGCACCGATCAAGCGTTGGATTGAACAATCCGCAATCAGCACGATCGAGGTTAAGGAAGATGGGTCGATATCACCTGGCGATTGTCGGATCGAATCTGATGAGACGGGTGTCTCCGCGACATTGGATGCTTTTTTGGATGCGGGATTAAATAGATTCTTTTTGAACGCGGAGAAACAGGCGACGAACTGATGCTTGAATTACCCCCTTGTGAATGGATTCGACACACCGGGCGTTTAAAAAGTGTCAGTGGCCGTGTCTGCGCAACCGTTGAGGCCGGACTTGGAGAACTTGTTGAAATCCACTCCACCGCCAACAAATCCGTTGTTGCCGAAGTCATCGGATTTGACCACGACCAGGTGCAATTGATGCCTTTCGAGTCGGGGATCCATTTTCGCCGCGGCGACCTTGTTGTCGCAAAGGGTTGCCGGATGCGGTTACCCGTTGGCTTTCGAATGCTGGGCCGAGTCGTCAATGCAGTTGGCCTGCCCATCGATTCAGGTGGAAGACTTCAGTTTGAAGATACCACGGAAATCGAATTCGATTCCCCAGATCCACTGACCCGACCCCACATCGTTGAACCATTGGTGACGGGCATCCGAGCGATCGACGGCATGTTGACAATCGGAAAAGGTCAGCGAGTTGGATTGTTTGCCGGCAGCGGAGTTGGAAAAAGCACGCTGCTGGGTGAAATCGCCAGGCACGCGGAATCGGATGTGAACGTCGTGGCGATGATTGGTGAACGAGGAAGAGAGGTTCGGCCGTTTATCGAACAGAACTTGGGTCCGGAGGGGCTCGAGAAGTCGGTCGTGATCGTTTCCACTTCCGACCAGCCGCCGTTGGCACGCGTCCGAGCAAGTGAAGCGGCGGTTGTCATGGCCAGCTGGTTTCGCGCTCAAGGGAAGAACGTACTGTTGATGCTAGACAGCTTGACGCGACTCTCCCACGCTCAGCGCGAACTAGGGCTCTTGCTCGGCGAACCGCCAACTAGCCGCGGTTTCACGCCCAGCGTATTTCAAAAAATGGCCCAACTGCTGGAACAGTTGGGAACCAACCAAACAGGCGCGATCACCGGATTGTTGACGATCCTGGTTGATGGTGACGACATGAACGAGCCAGTCACGGATGCCGCACGTGCCATCCTGGATGGCCATATCGTGTTGGATCGAAAACTCGCGCACCAAGGACATTTCCCAGCCATCGACATTCTCAGCAGCGCCAGCCGCTTGTTCAACGATATTACCACGCCCCAACACAAACAATATGCACTCAAGGCACGCCAAATCATCGCCAAGTACCGGGAAGTCGAGGACTTGATCCAGATTGGCGCCTACAAAAAAGGAGTCATTCCGGATTCGGATAACGCGGTCGACAAGTTCCCATCCGTGACGGAGTTTCTGAGACAACCACTAGGAGCATCAAGTGACTTCGCGGCAACCATCAACGAACTAGCAACACTCAATCAATTCATCGGAGCGGCGTAATGGATGCGACACGCAAAAAAATATTGCGGCTGCAACGGCTCCGCACACTCGAGCAGAGCAAACTGAATTCACTCGCGATCGAGTTGGCCGCGATTGAATCAGTACTTACGGACAAATCAAAACAACTCTCTGAATTGCACAGCCAAATCGAAGACGCTTCCACGTTAAATAACGAACCAGCGATTGCGTTGCATGCTCAATCGTTGATCTGGATCCGACATCTAGTGTCATGCCGGGACGTATTGCAGACCGAAATCCGAGAAACTGAATCAAAACGAGACAAAATGCTGGCGGAAACCATCCAGCAAAAGGCCAAGGTTCGCGGCTGGGAATCGCTGATCGACCGACTAAATGCGGAACTGGCAGGCCAGTTGCAAAACCGTGAATCGTTGTTGGCAGACGAACGATTTCTGAACATCAGTAGGACGAGGTAACGAAATGAAATCGATCATCACAGCCGTTTTAACCTGTTCAGTCCTGTTTGGCATTTCCCTGATGACGACCAGGCTGCTGTACGAGCGCGCCCCGCAAGAGGCAGCGAAAGACAGCGAGACAACATCCGATTCACCGGAGCAAAACGTCGAACAGACCAGTCCCAAAAAGGCGATGCCGGTCTCGTTCCGCCCCGATAACGCGGTTTCCATCGAAGCGGTTTTGCAGATGAGTGATTCCATCAAAAAAATGGAGCAACAACTCATTGAGCGAGAGCAGCGGCTGATCAAGGATGAGCAGCGGGTCAAGCTGCTGCTGGATGATCTTGTCACGGAGCAAAATGAATTGCGTGCATTTAGCGAAGGCATCGACGCAAAAGTCGAATCACTGCAGCAAATGGCTAGCGCATTTAACAAAACATTGAATGAGCTGGAATCTCGCAAGATCGAGCTTGAGCAACTGGAAAAGAAAACTGGTTCCGATGACGAATCGAAGCAAAAGGAACTCGACAGCAAAGTCAACGACGTCAAGAGCTGGTTTGCCAATCTGGACGCGGAGCAATCGGCGGACTATCTGAAAGAATTCGCCAACAACGGCAAGCTGGAATTTGCCGCTTCACTCCTGCAAAAAATGCCCGACCGTCAAAAGTCCAAAATTCTGGGCGTGATGAGTGACCCGGTGCTTGTCGAACAATTGATCGACTCACTTGAAATTCGACCAAAACAATAGCGAGGAAGATTTGATGGAACTCATGGATGTCATTGCGATTGGGCAAGAATTCTTTTCCATGGCATTGCTGCTATCTGCGCCCGTGGTCATCGTCAGTCTGGTTGTGGGCTTATTGATCAGCATTGGGCAAACGGTAACCAGCATCCAGGAACAGACTTTATCGTTTGCACCTCGGATTGTCGCAGTAGTCGCGGTATTGATTTGGATGACCGGCTGGTATTTGACGACGCTGCAAAACTACACCATGAACGTGCTCAGTCAGATGGTCGAGTTTGTACGATGATCACAAACTCTGATCTCGTCCTGTTCATGCTTGTGCTGGCACGGGTATCCGCATTCATCGCGTTTTTTCCGCTGTTCACTCGCCGGCAACTGCCCAGCCTCGTCAAAGTCGGACTCGCGGCATCGCTGTCGATCTTCTGGTTCTCTGAGATTGAGACGAATCTAAGCTTTGGCAGCGAAGCGGTTAACGATCTGAGCAGTTGGACAGGCGCCTTGTTGATCTTCAAAGAAGTGATCATCGGCATCATCATGTCGATCGCGTTGGGCCTGTTCTTTTGGCCGGCAAAGATCGCTGGTGCTTACGTTGGTCAAGAGCTTGGGCTGTCGCTGGCGTCGATCAGTGATCCAGGCTCACAAGACTCGTCGACCTTGGTGACCCGATTGTTCGAGACGTTTGCTGTCTTGATTTTCTTTGGGATCAATCTGCACCACTTCGTGATTTTGGTCATCCACGCATCATTCAACCAATTCTTTGCCAAGATTGGTTTGCTGGAGTTACCAGTCCAACAGCTCGTGACGATGCTTGGCAGCGTCAGTGACTACGGATTGTTGATTGCCGCACCGCTGGTGATTCTATTCATGCTGGTGACCTTATCGCTTGCGTTTCTAAACCGGGCGGCCCCGACGTTGAACTTGTTTTCAGTTGGCATGTCGATCAGGGCCGGGTTCGGTATCTTTTGCCTCGCTTTGTTCTGCCCGGTCATCTTTGGGGCGGTGCAGACTTATTTGTATCGGGTCCAGCAGGACATCGAGGAACTGTTGAGATTCCTGTCTTAGTCAAAATCAGGTTAACCAGTGGCGGACCATCAGGATCGTGATCAACGCACGGAAAATGCGACACCGCAGCGGATTCGAAAGGCCCGAGAGGACGGCCAAATCGGATTCAGTCCTGAGTTCGTAGGCGGGTTGATTCTGGCCACAGCCGTGCTCCTGGCCGGAGTATTTGGAAAATCATTTTTCGCCGCTCTTACGAAGTCGATTTCGTTTCGGCTGAGCTACTCTGAAGCGTTGATCATCGATCCGCGAATGTTGGTGGGTGCGCTGGTCAGCGACACGCTATTCATTGGCGTCACGTGCATGGCGTGGATCGTTCCCATCGCAGTGGTCGCAGGGCTAAGCGGAGTTTTTCAGACCGGCTTCAACATTAGCTTTAAACCGCTGCATTTGGACTGGAGCAAACTTAGCATCACCTCCGGTTTTGGACGAATATTTTCCAGCAAGAGTGCCGTGCGGGGCGGGCTGTCGATCGTTAAAGCAGCAGTGATAGTCACGATCTTTTATTTAATCGCACATTCCAGAATCGACGAAATTGCGGGCGCCGGCTTCGGCTCTTTTCGCGCTCTTGTATTCTGCATGTGCGAGATACTGTTGTACGCTTCGATTGCGATTGCCGCGATGATGCTGACCGTCGGCATGATCGACCTGG
>JBFJVZ010000134.1:0-16707 GCA_041623895.1 Pirellulaceae bacterium
ATTTGGCCTGGCAGGTCGGGCACTTGATCGCGTCGGAGGTATCATTGTTGGACAGTATTTGTCCCGGCAAAGCCGCAGAACTGCCTGCTGGTTTTGCCGAAGCTCATTCAAAGGAAGCGGCTGCGTCGGACGATCCCTCGAAATTTCAATCAAAAGAGCAATATCTTGAGCTGATGGATCAGGTTCGCCAAGCGACCATTACGGCGTTGGAGGAAATCCCCGATGCCGAACTTGATTCCCCATCCCCGGAGAACCTTCGCTCCTTTTGCCCAACCGTCGGTCACACGTTTGTGTTGATCGGCACGCATCCGATGATGCACGCCGGCCAGTTTGTTCCCGTCCGGCGAAAGTTTGGCAAGCCGATTCTGTTTTGAGCCAAACCCAGGTCAATATCGATTCAATACGGGGATCCGAGACGCACCGAATCGCTGACCGCCTCGACGACGAATTCTCCGCTCTGTTCCGTCTCAATCTGACAGTGGGCCCGCAAAGGCGGCTAGTGCTCTGTCAACTTTTGACTTGAGGGTAGCCGGATTCGCCAGAATTCGGTTCGTTCCAAGATACCCCGAAGTCTGGCGACATCGGCTACGACCACCACCCTAAGATTGAATCTGGGCAAAGGCGGCTAGATTGCCCCCACATTCTGAATATCCGACAAGTGCTGCAGCAATTCGGCGAGCGATTCGACTTCCAGTTTTGCAAATACGGATTGCCGGCGTCGTTCCGCTGTGCGTAGTCCGATATCCAATTCCAGCGAAATCGCTTTGTTCGACTTGCCTCGCACCAGCAGTTCGTAAACTTCTTTCTCACCCGCGTTAAGCCGAAGCATGCGGCTGGTAAAAACGTGGCGGCGGGAATTCTGCTGTTCAATCAATTTTCGCTCGGAAATGTCGATGCACAGGCTGTGAATTCCCTTCACCGTTTTGTCGGGTGCAAAATCGGGAACCAGCATGATTTGTACATCGCGCACGCCCTGATGCCGGTGATTCAGCTGCGTTTCGAATTCGACACGTCGACCAGTTTGCGCGTCGCTTAGGTAAGCTTCCAAGTCCTGATTAGGATTTGCAATCGCGTCTTGGATACGGCAGCCCGTTAACAGCTGGCCGGGAGCGCCAAACCATTCCTCGTAGGCGGCATTGCAAAACTGAATTCGAAAGTCGGTGTTTAGATAGCTAATTAGCACAGGCAAGGCATCGGCGAGCGACCGGAGACGCTGGTCTTTCTCTCGCAACGCATACTCGGCCTGTTTTCGATCGGTGATGTCCGTCAAAATGGTGCGGCAATGATACTGGTCCGCGACATCTTTTTCGGCCCGGCAAGTTTCCAGCAGCACGTCGATTCCATTCCGCAGCGGCAATCTCAGCTCGACGCTGTGTCGCACACCTGTTGCCAACACGTCGTCCAGGTGGCCCCGCAACTTGGCTCTCGAATCCGCGTCACAGTGAAGGGCCAGCGGTGTTCCAATCAGCCGCGATCGGTCCCGGCAAAGCATTTCGCTGGACGTCAGGTTTGCTTCGACGATTTCGCCTTTGGCGTTTAGCGTCAGGTAGCCAACGGGAGCAAAGTCGTAAAGATCCACATAGCGGTCGCGTGTTTCTTCTAACTCCAGTTGAGCCTGGCGAAGTGCCTCATTCTGAATCTCCAACTCTTCCTGATGGATCTGCAGTTCGTAGATCAACTTCGCGACTTCGTCCGCAGTCATGTCCCTTGTCTCGGCGCGCAAAGATTGCACGTTCCCTTCGGCTAATTCGCGCAGATTTCGGCTGATTGCCATAGATCCCCCACTGATCGCCCAGACATTCTAACATTTTTGTGGGGCCCGGCCGTCGGCTATTACTCGATTTCAGTCTTTCAGTTCTTCAATTGCCAGTAAAATCAAGTCTGACTTTCCCGCGGGGGTGGTGATACGGCGGGCGTTCAGCAGCATTCGCTTGCGGCCGATGTTGGCGAAGTCGTGGTCCACCGGGTAATCGTCAAAACTGCCGCCTCGGGAACTAATCCCGTGTAACAAGTCTCTCAGGACGGGAATGTCCAATTGGTGGTCGCCCAGTTCATAGATCAATTGGCCCACGGTTTCCAACTCGCGCACTTGAAAGACCTGGTAAAACGACTGGTTGGCAAACCGCACCGTCAAATCTGCGTCCAGCACCAGCAGCGGCTCGCGAACCGTGGCCACGATATTCTCGGTAAGGCTGGCTGCCTCGTCTCGAGCCCGCTTTGAATCGTCGATATCGACGAACGTCATCACCAAGCCGTCGATCCGATCCTCGGATGTGCGGTAGGGCAGGATCCGCATCAGCATCCAGCAACCGTCTGCGGTCTGGACTTCGCATTCTGTCGGCACCAATGTCTTCAGCACCTGTTCGGCGTCTGCGGCCAGCGATTCGTATTGCAGATGGGAAGTCAGATCGCGGAGCGATCGCCCCAGGTCCGTCGGTATCAGACTGACAATGCGTTTGGCTTGGGCGGTGTACCGTTTGATGTTCAGAGCACTGTCCAGAAAGATCGTGGCGATGTCGGTGCTATTGAGCAGGTTGGTCATGTCGTCGTTGGCCGTGGAAAGTTCGCGGATCTTGTCTTGAAACTCGGCATTGACGGTCTGCAGTTCCTCATTCAGTGAATGCAATTCCTCTTTCGACGTCTCCAGTTCTTCATTTGTGCTCTGCAGTTCTTCGTTGGTCGACTGCAGTTCTTCGTTCGCCGATTTCATTTCCTCGTTCGACGCATCGAGTTCCTCGATCGTGCGTTGCAGCGATTCACGGTTCTGCTGCAGTTCGCGTTGCAGCTCACGCTCACGAGCGGAGAGACGTTTGCTGGCTTTTGCCGGCGTCTGTTTTGCCGTTCGCTTTTCGGCAGCTGACGGAGCAACGTCGGGGACCACTTCAAAGGAGAGCCGCAGCAGCCCGCGAATCGACTTTGGCTGGGCGATCTTTTGGGCGACCAGGTTGACCAGCACCGTATCACCGTTGGTTCTGACAGGCACGTTCTTGTGGACAACCGGCGCATCCTGCCTCGCGGCTTGCCGCAGCGCGGACGACAAATCCAATTGCAGACCTTCGCGGGCCATGCTAACGACATCTTTCGGCGGCCCGCCCGGTGCGAGTTCCAGAAACATGCCGGTGCGGCCGTGCACATGGACGATTTCGCCATTTTCGCTGACCACAACGGTCGGTGGTGCAAAGTCGGACGCCAGCATTTGAGTAATTGCGTCGCGTAAGCCGGCGGACGACAGCTGTTGGGGAGCGACTGGCAACTCCGTCCGCTCGTCCGCCTTGGTGCCGACAAGGGGAAACTGCGCGCGACGATCGGGTGGTGACGGGGTCTCTTTGCGTCGAAAGATTTTGGCTTTCGCGTCCAGCGACTGGAACAGATCATCAAATTCGCTGATGGTTTCGGAGGTGCCCAGAAACAGGTAGCCGCCCGCTTGCAGCGAGTAATGAAACAAGGTCAGCAGCTTCTTTTGCAGCTCAGCCTGCATGTAAATCAACAGATTTCGACAAGAAATCAAGTCTAGTTTTGTGAATGGCGGATCGTGGATGACGTTTTGCGGCGCGAAAACCAACCAGTCGCGCAGTTCCTTGCGAATCCGAAAACTGCCATCGTCCCTGGTAAAGAACTGGGCCAACCTGCGGGCTGAGACATCGGCGGTAATGCCGCTGGGAAAGAAGCCGACGCGTGCCGCTTCGATCGCGTTGTCATCCAGATCGGTGGCAAAGATCTGCACATTCAAATGGACTTTCAGCTCATCCATGCATTCTCGCAGCAAGATCGCGATCGAATATGCTTCTTCACCGGTCGCACATCCAGGAACCCAGATGCGAAATTGAGAATCTTCGGTCTTCTGCTTCAGCAGCGGCCGTATAGCTTCTTTGGCCAGTGCCTGAAAGGCCCATGGTTCGCGGAAAAAGGACGTCACGCCGATCAACAGTTCCCGGAATAGTGTTTCGGCTTCTGAATCGTGCTTATCCAGAAAGTGGAGATACTGTTTGGGTTCATCGATTTGATGGACGTTCATGCGGCGTTCAATACGGCGGCAAATCGTGCTCGTTTTATAGCCGGAGAAATCGTGTCCGCAGCGGCGGCGTAGCTTGATCAAGATTTCTGGCAGCGCCTTTTGGATCCCAGGAGTCGGTTTTTCAAGCGAAGCCGGCGTCTTCAGAAACGGCCCGCGTGCGTAGCTGATCAATGTGGCCGGCATCTCCGCGGGCGCGAGTGCGTAGTCGGCCAATCCGGCGTCGATGGCGTGTTGCGGCATGCCGGAGAACTTGGCCGACGCGACCGCCTGGACCATCACCATGCCCGACTCGCCCTTGATCGCTGACAGCCCGATCGTGCCGTCCGTGCCGGTTCCCGAAAGCACAATCGCCACCGCCATCTCCCGCCGTTCCGCAGCCAGAGAGCGAAAAAAGTGATCGATTGGCAAAGGCGCAACATGTTTCTCCGGCAGGTCGTTCAAGTGCAAACGGCCGTCCAGCAGATCGGCATGCTTGCCCGGCGGTACGACGTAAACATGATTCGGTTGGACCGTCATCCGATCGTGAATCGCTGCCACATCCATCTGCGTGCACTTATCCAGCAACTCCGGCAACAGGCTGACATGCTTGGCTGCCTGATGCATGACGACAATAAAAGCCATCCCGTTGTTTGCGGGCATGCTTCTGAAGAACTCTTCCAACGCTTCCAAGCCGCCTGCGGATGCGCCTAGCCCGACCACTGGAAATCTTGGCTTGCCGATTTCGCTTGATTTGCTGCCGGCTTTCTTCCTTGGCTTTGCTTTCTTGCTGGTAGCCGTTTTCTTTGCTGAAGTCCGCTTATTCTTTGCTGAAGTCCGCTTACTTGATTCTGTTTTTGATTTTGAGCTTCTCTTCCGCGAACTACCGGCAGTCTTTTTTTTTCGCGGGGACGATTTCTTTTTGGCCAAGTGTGAACCTTTTATCTTTGTGCACCACGCCGGTACGCCCGGTACAAGCGATTGACTTGCCCTGGCTGGGCTGGACAAACTGTTGGGCCTTCAGCGCGGTCGCCGTCCTCGTAAGCCGGCTGCGCTCCTTGTCCTGGCAGCAACTCGCCTTATTCAGACTCGCCCAACTGCTGCCTCAGCGTTTTCATTCCGCGATGCAAGAGCCCGGCGATGGCACCGGTCGACTTGTCAAGCTTCGCAGCAACTTCGCTCAACTTCATTCCTTCCAAGTAATGCAAGCGGACGGCTTCTCGTTGCGATTCGGGAAGTCGTTCAATGGCGTCGGCCAACTGCACCACATTCTCGCCAAAGGAAACATTCTGGCTGGGCGTTGGGCCTTCACCCGCCAACAGTCCCTCCAGCTTCATCGATGATTGTGCCAACTGCTGCTCAATCGATTGCTCGCGACGAATGTCCCGTTTGTCACGATGCAGGTCACGGTCGAGATGGCAAAGGTGACGGGCCAGAATCTGCCTGAGCCAGGCCCGAAACTCGGCTTCGGTGCTGCCGCGGAATCCTTCCAGCCCCTGGCATGCCTGCAACATCGCTTGTTGAACCATATCCGAAGCCCCGATCTTGGCCTGATAGGCCTTGCGCATTTGAGTTCGCGCCAACATCCGCAAATAGGGCTCATATTTGGCCACGATCGCTGGATCGGTTACGTCAATCGGCACAGCGGTATCACTTTGCCCCGCCTCGCCGCCTTGTTGTTGTTGCTCTGTTTCGCCCATCATTGATCTCACCTGGCCGCCTTTCTGGCGCTTCTATCCTAACGCACGGCAGGGGCCGCTGAGCGGTTCTGGAAACGAGGATTATCATTAAAATGACCAGCGAACTCCCCTGGCATGTGCTTTGCGGTTCGCGAAAGCAAGGAAAACCGGTAAGTTAGGTCGTCTGACTTACAACGGAGTGGACACAGATGGCCCGCGAAGCAGTCTACCAAAAATCTGATATCTCATCGTCGACCGAGGCAATGATGCCCGAGGATCGGGACGGATCGTTGCGCCCCAAACGGATGAGCGAGATGATCGGTCAGCGGGACGTGATCGAGCGACTGAGGATTGCGATCGACGCCGCACGCGGTCGCGGAGAACCGCTAGGGCATATTCTTTTCGACGGCCCACCCGGCTTGGGCAAGACAACGTTTGCCACCGTGATCCCCTCAGAGATGGAGACGACGGTTGAACTGGCCAATGGTGCCGGACTGAAGGCACCCAAGGACCTTTTACCGTATTTGACCAACTTGTCCGAAAACGCAGTTCTGTTCATCGATGAAATTCACCGCATCCCGAAAGCCGTTGAGGAATACCTGTATACGGCGATGGAGGATTTTCGCATCGACATCGTTCTGGGCGAAGGTGTCAGTGCCCGCACGCTGAATTACGAATTGCGGCCGTTCACGTTGATCGGCGCAACGACCCGCGCAGGGATGCTGAGCGCGCCGCTGCGCGATCGCTTTCAGATTCGCGAACACGTGGGCTGGTATACCGAGGACGAATTACGACAAATCGTATTGCGGAATTCGGTCAAGCTGAAAGTGGAAGTCGATACGGCTTCGGCCGCTCTGATCGCTGCCCGCAGTCGCAGCACGCCGCGGCTGGCCAACAACCGCCTGCTGTGGGTCCGTGATTACGCTCAGAGCAAAGCCGGCGGCAACGTTGATGACAAAATAACGGTTGCCGCCCTGGAGATGATCGGCATTGATACGTTGGGCCTGGACAAACAAGATCGCAATTATCTGGACACGCTGATGCGCGTGTTCGCCGGAGGACCTGCCGGCTTGACTGCGATCGCGCACACCATGAATGTCAGCAGTGACACGCTGGAGGATGAAGTCGAACCGTTTTTACTGCGCAGTGAATTGATCGTACGCACTCGTCGTGGACGGATGGCGACGGAAAAGGCCTATCGTCACCTGAACCGCACGCCACCTGTTGCCGGTAACAAGCAGTCGCCGACGTTGTTCGACTGAGACAAGTTCGGCTCTCGAGGAACGTCATCGCTGATGAGTGATTTGGAACACTACGATTATTATCTGCCCCGCGAGCGGATCGCGCAAGATCCGTTGGCGACGCGGAGCGACGCGCGGTTGATGTTTGTCGATCGCAGCACCGGAGAAATTGATCACTACCACGTCCGCGACTTGCCGGAATTGTTACGCGTCGATGACGCTCTGGTGCTGAACAACACGCGTGTGATCCCGGCGCGGCTGATCGGTTTTCGCACCAAAACTGGTGGTCGTTGGCAAGGCTTGTATTTGCGATCCGACAGCGGCACCGGGCTTTGGGAAGTGCTGACGAAGACGCGGGGGACGTTACTCGACGGTGAAACCATTACTGTCCAAGACAGGAACGGCCGCGATGGCATGTTGTTGAATGTTGTCGCGCGGACCGATCAAGGACACTTGATCGTGAAGCCCGAGTTGCCGGAGGGGTTCGTCGAAGAACTGACACTGAATGATCCCGCGGATTGGCTGGAGCGATTCGGGCGCGTTCCGCTGCCGCCCTATATTCGTGACGGGCAAATGGTTGACGCCGACATGGAAAATTACCAAACCGTTTTTGCCCAGTCGCGTGGTAGCGTGGCTGCGCCCACCGCCGGATTACATTTCACCAGCCAGCTGCTCAATAGCATCGGTGCCAAAGGAACCGAAATCTGTGAAGTCACGCTGCACGTCGGCATCGGAACATTTCGTCCCATCGCGACCGACAACATCGCCGATCATCAGATGCACGAAGAATGGGGGCACATCGACGCAGAAACGGCAGAAAAAATTTGTGCCCGCCGCCAGCGGGGTGGCCGCTGTGTGGCTGTCGGCACCACCAGCGTGCGGGTTTTGGAAAGCGCCGCCGTCAACGGCGGTAACTCCTTAAAAGCGTGGTCCGGGATGACCGACCTGTTCATTAAGCCGCCCTTCGATTTCCAAGTCGTCGACGCCTTGATGACAAACTTTCACCTGCCGCGGAGTTCATTGCTCGTGTTGGTCAGTGCCTTTGCTACTCGAGCACTCGCCATGCGGGCCTACCAGAAAGCAATCGAACAGGAATATCGCTTTTACAGCTATGGAGATGCGATGTTGATTGTCTAATCCGTAACGTTGCGCTGATTCGGTACGTTGCGTTCGGTCACCAGATACTCCACACTGACGAGGTCGTGCAGTTTTTAAGTTTCGGTAATGCAGAGGTTTACGTGAATCACTCTCCCGCCGGGAGAGTCGAGCTCTCGGGCCCGGAGAGGGCGAGTGAACTTTGATGAGCACGGTTCAAGTTGATTGCTGCCCCCAAGCCCTCCCCGGCCGTTTCAACGTCCGAGCCTCCCGGAAGCAGGGTAGTGTAATTCCTTGCAAACAAACAACTTAGAAACTGCATGACCTCTGACGGTTTCAGGAAAGCTTAGATCGCTCTTGCGGAAACTTTACCCATGCGTTTGCTGGCAATAAGTCTGATTGGCATCTTGATCTGTGGATGCGGTTCCTCCGAAACGAAAACCAATCCCCCGGCAACTGATTCCGCACAGCCCAGTGAACCTGTGGCGGCTGAAGATACAAAGCTGAAGACGTCGGCGGCTGCCAGCGAGCCCGTTTCTGACGTTAAGTTTTCTGACTTGGTTGGCCGCATTACTTTGAATGGGCAGATCCCTCCGCCGCGAAAACTCACCGTCAACAAAGATGTAGAGGTTTGTGGAGCGGTGGATACGGTGGAGGACATTGTCGGCAGCGACGGTGGCGTCGCAAACGTGGTGATCGAAGTGATTGGCGTCGAAGAGTCGGGGGATTGGCAGTGGCAAGAGCCCCAAGCGGGTTACGTGATCCGCCAAAAAAAGTGCCGGTTCCTGCCCAACATGTTGGTCATTCCAAAGGGCAAACAGATTTCGGTGTACAACGATGATCCGGTCGGCCACAACGTGAATACCGGAGGCTGGAATCAAATGCAGCCACCCGGCCCCGATCCGATTGTCCGGCCGGTCGAAAGCAAGGCTCCCATCAAAATCGGCTGCAACATTCACAGCTGGATGGAGGGCTGGATTTATCCCGCGCAGAGTCCCTTTTACGCGGTCACGAAAGCAGATGGAGAGTATTCGATCAAAGCAATTCCGCCTGGCAAATATCGCGTCGTGATTTGGCACGCTTTTTTGGGTCGCCAAAGAGAACGGATCACGTTGGACGCGGGAAAGGTCAGCAAGCTAAATCATGTTTTTGAAGCCAGGTTTTGATTTGTTGCCTTTCATCATCCCGACGCATCAACACCAGGGCGCAGCTCCTGCCGAGCCGCTCATGCGTTGGCAGCGCGGCTCAGCGGGAGCTTCGCCCTCCCGGCCATTGCGAGATCGCATGTCATTTGCATCGGCGGCGATCGTCGTGCTTTGGTTTGGCAGCTTACCGTTGGCCACGTTGGCCCAAGAACTGAAACCACTTCCCCCGAACGATGAAAAGCCATCAAGCGAACTGGCCGACTTGGGTAAGTTGCTTTTCTTTGATCCCCGGCTATCCGGTGATGCCACGATCAGTTGTGCGACCTGCCACGATCCCGGCAAGGCGTTTACTGATGGGATGCCGCTGTCGACCGGTTACCCGGGATCACGTTACTTTAGAAACACACCCACGCTGCTGGGCGCGGCGGGCCAGGATTTTTTCTATTGGGATGCCCGGCTGTCGGGGGATGATCTGCCGTCGCTCGTTCGCGATCACATCGCCGAGGCGCATTTCATGCAGGCCGATGGTCGCTTGGTCATCGAACGTTTGAGACAGGTTCCTGAATACGAAAAGATGTTTCGCGAGGTCGCCGGCGGCGAGCCGAGTTACGGGAAAATCCTCAACGCCATCGCCGCGTTTGTCGCTTCGCTTGGGTCCCGGGAGGCTCCGCTTGATCGATACTTGCGCGGTGATCAGACCGCCATGCCGGAAGCGGCCGTGCGGGGACTGGAACTGTTTCGCAGCAAGGCAGATTGCACTGGCTGTCACTACGGCGAACGATTGTCCGATGGAAAACTACACAATACCGGTGTGCCCGAGAATCCGCAGATCTTTTCCGACCCGCTGCGGCACATCACGTTTCGACGTTTCATGCGGACGATCGGTGTCGGCCAGTGTGCGACTTTGCGCAAAGACATTGGACACCGCTGTGTAACCAAGGATGCCCAGGACGACGGCAAGTTTCGTACCCCAAGCTTGCGAGAAGTGAGCCGTACGGCGCCGTACATGCATAACGGCGCGTTTTCAACACTCAGCGAAGTGGTTGCGTTTTACAACGATGGCGGCGGATCTGATTCCGACGATTTACAACCGCTGGAGTTGTCATCCGAGGAACAGGCAGATTTGGTCGAATTCCTAAAGCAATTGACCGGTGAACCGCTGGTGCTCAAGCCGCCGGAATTGCCTGCCTACCAATTAAGAACTTTGGGAGAGTTCTAGCGGATGAGAACAAGTCAAGATTGCCTGCTTGTATTCTTTTTTGCTGCCACGATTACCGTGCTTGGCTGCGGAAAAAAAGAAACACAAGTCGCCTCTGGCCCAGAAGTCGCGGTCAACGAAGACGCCAAAGCAAGCGCTGATTCACGCCGCCCGGAACAGACAACGGCAGAGCCTGATGAGGCCGAGGCGAATGCCGCCGATGCAAATGAGACAGCATCTTTGGCCGCTGGTTTTCCACCGTTGGCGCGATTACCGAAAGTTCCCGTGCCAGCCGACAATCCGTTAACGGATGCGAAAGTAAGTCTCGGCAAGCTGCTGTTCTTCGATGATCGTCTCTCCGGTGATCTCGGTACCAGTTGCGCGTCGTGTCACGATCCTCGCTTGGGCTGGGGCGACGGTAACGCGCTCTCACGCGGCTACGCCGGAACGCAGCATTGGCGTAACTCGCAAACCATCGTCAACTCCGCGTATCTTTCCAAACTGTTTTGGGCTGGCGAATCACCCAGCTTGGAGGCGCAGGCGGACAGCGCGATCACCGGCAACCTGGCCGGCAACGGCGATCCGGTGATGATCGAAGAGCGGTTGGCACAGATTCCGGAATATGTTGCTTTGTTCCAGGAAGCCTTTGGAATCGACCGGCCGACCTACGAACATGTACTCAAGGCGATCGCCTCCTTCGAACGCAGTTCACTTGTTGCCGATAACAGCCCACTTGATCAGTATTTGGCCGGCGACGAAGCGGCACTCAGTGAAGAGGCGATGCGCGGCAAAGCGCTGTTCCAGGGCAAGGCGGGATGCATTCAGTGTCATCACGGTCCGCTGCTGACGGACGAAAAATTTCACAATCTTGGACTTCCCGAGAATCCACTTTTCACCAAGGATCCGCTCCGCCAGGTGTCGTTGCGATACCAGCACTACATTCGCGGTGTACCGGAGGAAGTTTATCGGACGGCAACGACGGATCTTGGCCTGTATTACACCACCAAACGCAAATCAGACATGAGCAAGTTTCGCACGCCGCCGCTTCGCTACATTTCTTACACCGCCCCCTACATGCACAACGGTGTCTTTGAAACGCTGGAAGACGTGATCGAGTTTTATGATGCCGGCGGGGGCGATCAAGCGGGAAACAGTCCCCTGTTGAGACCATTGAATTTGACCGAAGACGAAAAATGGGATCTGCTTGAGTTCTTGGAATCGATGAGCGGCGACGAAATCAGAATGACGCCGCCCGAACTGCCCGCTTACGAGCCAACGAAAGTTGCGGTCGCGTCAAGGACGAATCCAAATGAATGACACCAAAGGCTGCCAATCCAAATCGTGCGTTGCTCGGAGAGGTTTCCTGAAAACGGGCGTGACGGGTGTCGTCACGATGTTGCTGGCCGATGTCTTCCCGGGCCGCGTTCAGGGACAGGATCCCAATCAAAGCATTCAGGTCGCTTCGTATCCAAGGGTCGCCGTCGGCAAGGTGTCGCAGTTGGAACAGGACAAACCGATTTGGTTTGCCTACCCGGCTGATGGGCTGCATACCGGATGCGTTTTGGTCAAGCTCGGCCGTACGGCGGGTGGAGGCGTTGGCGAGGCACAGGACATTGTCGCTTTTAGCGCACGCTGTACTCATATGGGCGGTGACATGAGTGACGGATACGTTGCCGACCACAAACTGCTTGGCTGCGGCGAACATCTTTCCACGTACGATCTGACCCGGCATGGCATCCTGGTGGCCGGGCATGCAACCGAGTCGCTGCCGCAAATCGTACTTGAAATCCAGGACGACACGATTTTCGCCACCGCGATCGTGGGGCTCTTGTACGGCTACAGCCAAAATCCAACTTCGGAGCAAGCGTGATGGCGGAATCGAATCCGACGGACCGAGTCCCGTTGCCGCCCGCCGACGCGCAGGTACTGACAACCGCTTGCGACTATTGCATCGTCGGTTGCGGCTACAAAGTTTTTACCTGGCCCACAGGGTCGGAGGGCGGCACCGGCGCCAGGGAGAACGCATTGGGTGTTGATTTTCCCACCGAGCAGTTCACCGGGCAGTGGATCAGCCCGAATGCCCACAGCCAATGCGTGGTTGATGGGAAAAAACACAATGTCGTGATCATCGCCGACCCGGACTCCGCGGTTGTCAATGTCAACGGCAATCATTCCGTGCGCGGTGGTTGCCTGGCAAAGAAAGTCTATTCACCCGATGGTCCGACCAAGGATCGGCTCAGCCAACCGCAAATGCGAATCGGCGGCAAACTGACGCCGGTTTCATGGGAACTTGCTCTGGATGTGATGGCCGAAGTCAGTCAGTACATCTTGGACAAGTTTGGCGTCACTGCCTGGGGTATGAAGACGTATTCGTATCAGTACTTCGAGAACACTTACGCGATCTCCAAACTGGCATTCGAGTCGATCAAGACACCCGCGTACGCGCCGCATGACAAACCGGGACCGGGTAACGACACCGCTGGAATCGACGATACTGGATTGAATACCTTCGCTGCGTCGTACGACGACTGGTCAAAAGCCGACGTGATCTTCATCTCCGGCACTGATCCGTACGAATCCAAAACGATCATCTTCACCGACTGGATGATGAAGCGAGACAAGAAACTGATCATGGTCATGCCGCGGAAAACAACCGGCGCGGCCTGGGCGGAAAAGAACGGCGGACTGTTTCTTCCCATCATCCCGGGGACGGACACGGTGCTGCATCTGGCACTGGCACGCCTGATTCTCGAAAACGGCTGGCAAGATCAGCAGTTCATCGACAACTTTGTTGCCAGCCGATGGGAAATCGACTCCGGATTCGGCCGCGGAACACGAAACACACCGTGGCAGTGGCGAACCACTTGGGGAAAGCTGGGGGCGTCGTTCCAGCAGTACAAAGAATGGGTGCTCTCGCAAGAGATCGCGGAACTGGATAAGGCGGCCGAAATCACCGGGATCGACGCGGCCTTGATTCAAACAGCAGCGGAGATGATTGCCAAACCGATCGACGGCAAACACCCCCGGACTTCATTCGCGCTGGAGAAAGGCAACTACTGGAGTAACAACTACCTCAATACGGCCTCCTACGCATCACTCGCGGTAATCTGCGGCGCCGGCAACCGCGAAGGCCGCGTGGTCTCCAGGCTCGGTGGGCATCAGCGCGGCTGGTACGGCGCCGCCGACTATCCGCGGATCTACTCCCCCGAAAAGGGTCCCGGCCGGCGCAAAAAAGAAATTGATCTCGATCGCTGGGTCGAAGCCGGAAACCTTCGTTTTGCCTGGGTGATTGGTACTACTTGGTGCCAGGCGATGGCCGCCAGCGCCGAACTGATGCAGACCTTTGAATCGATGACGACGGGTAGCCCGCATCAGATCGACAAGGCTGACAAGACGCACGCGGTCGAAGTCTTAAAACAGCGTGTCGATGAAGGCGGCATGTTCATTGTGGACCAGGACATTTATCTGCGCAGCCCGATGGGCAGCCAATATGCCGATCTGGTTTTGCCGGCCGCTACGTGGGGCGAAGAAGATTTCACGCGCTGTAATGGCGAGCGACGTTTGCGCTTGTACAGCAAGTTTTGCGATCCTCCCGGGGAGGCGAAACCCGATTGGTGGATCATCGCACAATTTGCCAAACGGATGGGATTTGCCGACTACGATTGGAAAGACAGCAATGATGTCTTCGAACAAGCCGCGCGTTTCGGACGAAAAGGAATCCTGAACTACCATCCCCTGGTCCATTACGCGCAGCAGTCCGGCAAACGCGGTCATGATCTTTTGCGCCAGCTCGGCACGCACGGAATCCAAACGCCTGTACGCTACCGAGACCAGTTGACCGAGCCCGACGAGTACAAAAAATACGCCGGCTTTCTGGACGATCCCAATACAACAGGAGCGATTGTCGGGACAAAACGTCTTCACGATCCCGAAATCGATCTGGGTGACCCCGAAGGACCAACCGTCCACATGAAATGGCTGTCCGCATTCGGCTCGCACAGCGGTAAAGCAATCTTGCACAAGACACCTTGGGAGTTGTTTTCCGATTTCTACCAGCGGATCACTCCGCGAGGCGACGAGTTTTGGGTCACATCCGGACGCGTCAATGAAATCTGGCAAACCATGTTTGATGATTCGCGACGCGACTACATCACCCAACGCTGGCCGGAGCAATGGATAGAGATCCATCCTGATGATGCAAAACGGCATGGCATCGAATCGGGTGACGAAGTTCAAATCACCAACGATGATGTCTTGATCCAAACAGCTGGCTTCATCGCTGTCCACGCTGACGAGGCATCTTTCACAAAGCTGCAAGAGAACGGTCACATCCGGGTGGGCCGCGGCGAAATGAAAGGGGTGGCCATTGTCACCGACGCCGTGCGGCCGGGTGTGTTGTGGACCAACGCACTGATGCCGGGCTCCCCCGCCAATAGCCTGGTTCATCGCGTTCCCGATCCAATCACCAACCGCTACCGTTTCAAACTCGGCAAGGGAAAAATCAAAAAACTCGGTGAATCGCCCTACAAATCTGACCTGACAAAAATGTCCTTCGCACCGCGGACGGTGGTCGTCTGAACCCGGAATTTCTGGATATACTGTGGGCCAAATGTTGGCGATGGATTGCCCCCACTTTTTCAATCCAAATCGGGAGCAAGAGTCCGTTGCTTACAAAAATATCGATTGCATTTGTTTTGATCGCGTTGGTTCCCGTGGTTGTTGTCGGGGCCGACGGCAAAAAAGCTTACACCGACGCCGAATCCGCCGGTGAAGACTTTCAGCTTCAAGGTGAATACGAAGGAAAGATCGAAACCGATGAGGGGCCGAAAGATTTTGGCGGACAAGTGATCGCGCTGGGCAATGGCAAATTCCGCGCGGTCGGTTATCCCGGTGGATTGCCCGGCAAGGGTTGGAACCGAGGTGATGATAAACCAACCATCGATTGCGAGTCAGCGGGCGGAAAAATCAATTTCGAATTCGAAGAAGCGCAGGTCGAAATCGCCGACGGTAAGATCAGCGTCACCGCCGATGGTGAGACAAAAGTCGTTCTCAAAAAAGTCGTTCGAGAAAGCCCGACGCTGGGAATGAAACCGCCGCCGGGCGCCGCCGTGCTGTTTGACGGAACTGCCGCCGACAATTTTGAAAACGGCAAACTTGTCGACGGCAAATACCTGGGCGCGACCAACTGTGCCAGCAAGCTGAAGTTGGGCGATCATCAGTTGCACGTCGAATTCCGCACCCCCTTCATGCCGGAATCCCGAGGGCAAGGGCGCGGCAACAGCGGCGTTTACGTGCAAGGCCGATACGAAGTTCAAGTCTTGGATTCATTCGGCTTGGACGGCAAGAACAATGAATGCGGTGGAATCTATCAAGTCGGCGAACCGATCGTGAACATGTGCTTTCCGCCGCTTTCCTGGCAAACCTATGACATCGATTTTACGGCGGCAAAATACGATGACAGCGGCAACAAGACCGCCAATGCACGAATCACGGTCAAGCATAACGGTGTGGTTATCCACGACGATATCGAACTACCTAAGCATACGCCCGGGCGTCACGCTGAAGGCCCCGAGCCCGATAGTTTGTTTCTGCAAAATCACGGCAATCCAGTGGTCTTTCGCAATATCTGGGTTGTGCAAAAATAGTTGTCATCAACCCTGTCGCACAGGTAACCGAAAACAGCGGCGTTTCCATCTGTCCAATGGAGTGAACATTTCATGCCCTCGACCTACGAAGAGCAAATTTTAGTCGTGCCCGAAGCAGTGATTGATCGCATCGGTCGGTTGCAGGGCTTTGAAACGGATGTGGAACGGTTTCTCGGCCCGATTCTCGACAGCGATCAACTTTCCTTTCAGCCTCGCGGTCCGATGGAAACCGATCCCAGCTTCAAGCAACTGATACCTTACGTGTTGCTTGAGTGGACTGCTGCTGACGGCACGGTGATGTTGTTCACCTACACCCGCGGCGGCGGTTCCGGCGAATCACGGCTGCATGCCAAACGCAGCGTCGGTATTGGCGGTCACATCAGTGAAGAAGACGCCGCCGGCGGCGCAGATCCCTACACCACCGGCATGCACCGCGAACTCGCCGAAGAAATCAAGTTGGATTCCGGATACCGCGAGACACGTGAAGGTTTGATCTACGATCCGTCCAACGAAGTCGGCCAGGTTCACTTGGGTGTCGTTCACCGATTCATTCTTGAAAGTCCGCATGTGGAGAGCAACGAACCCGATTTGGCCGAAGGCGGGTTTGTTGGCGTTGATGACTTGAAGTCGCAAATCGACTTGCTGGAAACCTGGAGCCAGCTGGCGATCAAGGCACTGTACTGATTTTTGTAGGCCAGGACTTGTCCTGGCAA
>JBFJVZ010000135.1:0-16483 GCA_041623895.1 Pirellulaceae bacterium
CGCTGCCAGGACAGGTCCTGGCCTACGATTCTTTGCAAATTAACAACTAAAAGCTGGACGACCGCCTCGGGCAGCGATCCTGACAAGGACACATGGCACAAAACTGCAAATCCAAAACAAACGGCAATCACGCGAACGAAGTGAATCAGGTTCCATCACGGCGGCATTTTCTTTCCGGCGGCATGATGTTGGCTGGCGGTGCCATCGTTGGCGGCAATCTTGCGGTCGCCCGCGGCGCCAACGCTCATGGCAGCGACCTGATCAAGATCGCCTTGATTGGTTGTGGCCGACGGGGAACAGCTGCCGCGATCGAGGCATTGAATACGGTCGGTGGTGGTATTCAGATTGTCGCCTTGGCGGATGTCTTTGAAAACAATCTTCACACCGCCTACCGCGGCATCAAGGGAAAGCATCCCGACAAGATTGACGTCCAAGGCCGCCGCTTCGTCGGTTTGGATTCCTATCGCGGCGTACTTCAAACGGACGCAGATTTGGTGATCCTGGCCACGCCTCCGGCGTTCCGGCCTTTACAGTTCGAGGCCGCTGTTGCTGCAGGCAAGCATGTCTTTATGGAAAAGCCGCTGGCCACCGATGCACCGGGCGTAAGACGTGTGTTGGCTGCCGCTGAAGTAGCGCGGGCAAGCGGGCTGGCGGTTGCCGTGGGACTGCAGCGACGGCATCAGCCGGGATATCAGGAGTGCATCCGGCGATTACACGACGGTGCGATCGGCGATCCGATCTTTGCTCGCGCTTATTGGAACGGGAGTGCTACCGCCAGACGGCCGCGCAAGACAAATCAAAGTGAGCTTGAGTATCAGCTGCGGAACTGGAGCCAGTTTACCTGGCTCAGTGGTGATCAGATCAGCGAACAACACATTCATAACTTGGATGTGATCAACTGGCTGTTGAACGCGCACCCGCTGGAAGCCCAAGGGCAGGGCGGCCGAAGCTGGCAAGACGAGCTGTCAGGTCAGACTTTTGATCATCACATGGTTGAATTCACCTATGGATCCGGAACCCGGTTGCTGAGCCAGTGCCGCCAACAGCGAGGCTGTTGGAACGGGGTCGGCGAATACGTTCACGGCACGAAAGGCTCCGCTGATATCAGTCATGCCAAAATCTTTGATGCTGCGGGCAATTTGATTTGGAAGAGTGATGCCGCCGCAGCCAAGGCCAATGGCTGGCAGCAGGAACAGCACGACTTGGTGGCGTCCCTGCGCCGCGGCGATTTGCCTTGCGAAGCCGAGTACGGTGCCATCAGCACGATGACGGCAATCCTGGGCCGCATGGCGACTTACAGCGGAAAGATCGCGAAATGGGAAGATGCTCTGGCCAGCAAGATCGGGCTGGCCGATTGCGACCAACTGCTTTCT
The DNA here is from genome assembly GCA_041623895.1 of Pirellulaceae bacterium. Classification (GTDB taxonomy): domain Bacteria; phylum Planctomycetota; class Planctomycetia; order Pirellulales; family Pirellulaceae; genus JBFJVZ01. Next base: position 1,374 of record JBFJVZ010000135.1, read on the forward strand.
CTGGATGCTCAGCCGCCCGTGTTGCCCGGCGACGATGGCCGTTACCCGGTCGCTCAACCAGGCAGCAAAGTCCACCAAGTGTAACGTGGACACGAAGAATCGACCTCCACAGGGCTCGATTACGTCGCTGCAACTGCCATGGGTTTTCGGCCGTGTTAATTGGGCGAAGCACGGCAGGATGCCACGCCCACGATTCTGCAAGGCGGCTGCTGCGCCCAGCTTCTGCACGGCAGGATGACGCGCTCACGACGCCGCTACGGTGGAATGCCACCCACGATTAGCGGGGATCGATCAAATTTCCCGATCGCGGTACGCTAGAAGGCACATCACAGCTCGAAGTACTCGTTTGATGGAAGCCGCTTGTGAACGCATTGTCGTATGGACTCGGAGCATGCGCGCTGATCTTGATCGTGCTGGGAATCATCGCAGTCTTTCGGCGGCGGCTTTTCGTGCGGGGCATCTTTCGACCAGTGCTGGCGACTTTGTATCGCAAAGAAGTCATGGGCTTGGAGAATCTGCCGCGTGAGGGTGGTTGCGTCGTGATCAGCAATCACGTCTCGTACATCGACGGCATTTTGATCCTCTGGATGCTGCCGCGAAACGTGCGTTTCATGGTTGACGGAGGTAATTTTGGCAATCGCTCTTTGGAGTGGATCGCCGGGGCGTTTGACACGATTTTGATGAGGGCCAATCCAAAGTCGATTGGCCGCGCCCTGCAGGCCGCGCGTCAAGGATTAAGCGATGGTGACGTGATTGGGCTATTTCCGGAGGGAGCGATTTCCCGAAACGGACAGCTGCAAGCATTCAAGCCGGGCCTGAAAAACATCCTGAAAGGCAACGAAGCGCCGGTGGTCCCGATGTGGCTGGAGGGCATGTGGGGCAGCATCTTCAGCTTTTCCGGACGCAAATTCTTCTTCAAACGACCGCAGCGTTTTCGCCGCAAATTGACGCTGTACATCGGCCAGCCGCTGCCTGCCGATACACCGATTGAGCAGATGCGGTCTCGAGTTCAAGAGTTGGGCGCCCGCGCCAAGATCGATCGGCGGAGGGAATTCCCCATCCTGGCCAGCCGCATCATCCGCGTCTGGCGAAAAACGGGAGGCAGTCTTCAGGCGGCTGATTCGCTGGGCACCGAATTGAGCGGTCGCGAGATGCTGATCCGCACGCTGGCTTTGCGGAGGACGCTGCGTCGGGAAGTATTCGATGATGACGAAAAATTCGTCGGCGTCCTGCTGCCGCCCAGTGCCGGTGCCGTCTGTGTCAATGTCGCCTTGGCGATGGACCAACGGATTTCTGCAAACCTGAATTACACCGTTACCAGCGAAGTCATCAACCACTGCATCCACGACGTCGGCATCAAACACGTGCTGTCGACGGAGAAATTCATGAGCAAGATGAAGTTCGATGTGGATGCCGAGATTGTCTTGCTTGATTCGCTGAAGGAAAAAGTCAGCGGCATGGATAAAGCGATCGCCTTTATCCAGGGTGCGCTGCTGCCGGCGTGGCTGGTCGATCGACTGCTGGGGCTGCACAAAGTCCGCAGCGATGACTTGTTGACGGTAATCTTCACGAGCGGTTCGACCGGCATGCCGAAAGGCGTTTTGCTCAGTAATGCCAACATCAGTCACAATGTCGATGCTGTCGACTGCGCAGTCAATCTTGACCGCACCGATACCGTTTTGGGCGTTTTGCCGTTCTTTCACTCCTTTGGTTACTCGGTAACGCTGTGGGCAGCCAACACCTTGGGTCCGCGTTGCGTGTATCACTTTAACCCCTTGGATGCGCGGCAAATTGGCAAACTTGCCGAGCGCTACGATGTCACCGTCTTGCTCGGCACGCCCACTTTTTTGCGGGGGTATTTGCGGCGTATCGATCCCAAGCAGTTCGAGGATTTGGATGTCGTCGTGGTGGGCGCAGAGAAAATGCCGCCCGAACTATTCGATGCGTTTGAGCGAAAATTCGGCGTCCGGCCGGTGGAAGGTTACGGCGCAACCGAACTAAGCCCGCTGGTATCGGTTAACGTTCCACCGAGTCGATCCGCGTCGGAATTCCAACTTGACCGGATCGAGGGTTCCGTCGGTCTCCCCCTGCCCGGCGTTTCCGCCAAGATCGTTTCACCCGATAACGGCCACGAATTGAATGCGGATGAAGACGGCATGCTACTGGTGACCGGTCCGAATGTGATGCAAGGCTATGCCAATCGCGACGATTTGACCAAACAAGCGATCCACGATGGCTGGTACGAAACCGGTGACATCGGGCACGTCGACAAGCAAGGGTTTCTGCACATCACAGGTCGTCTGAGTCGGTTCTCGAAAATTGGCGGCGAAATGGTGCCTCACATTCGCGTTGAAGAGGAAATCGGGCGACTGCTCTGTGAAAGTGATGATGACGAAGAAGTGCGTGTGTGTGTGACGGCTGTTCCCGACAAGAAAAAGGGTGAACGACTGATTGTGCTTCATAAACCGACATCCAAAAGTGCCGATGATATCCGCAATGCACTGCAAGCAGCCGGCTTGCCAAACCTCTTCATCCCGGGTGCAGATAGTTTCCTGGAAGTTGACGAGATTCCGATGTTGGGGACGGGCAAGCTGGATCTCAAACGCGCCAAGGAGTTAGCGCAGGAAAAACAATAGGCTGCAAACGCACGGCGCAATTTCCCTTCGAAACCCAGGGTGCGCTGCGCGACCCTGGGCTTTGTTGTGGAAGTCCTGCGGACTTGGGTTTCACGTGTTCCACACTTGAATGCATCTCCACTGAAATGTGGGTAAAGCCACGCAAGCTGACCCTTGGCTACATTCTGCCGCTGCTCTGCAGCTGAATCCCCTTCGATAAGAACGCAATCAAGGCCCGCGGCGGCGCCGGCTGGGCGAAAACGCCGCTGCCGGGCCTGCGGGGAAAAACGAGAAGCCTGCGAACCTGAGTTGGCGTTTTTGTGCCCGTTTGGCTGCGGGCAGCTTTCCAGTACGCTTTAGGCTTCCAGCTTTGGTCCTTGCCGAGATCTCGCTTATGATCACGATCGTTGACTATCAAATGGGCAACCTCCGCAGTGTTCAAAAGGGGATTGAGCGAGTTGGTGGTCAGGCCCGGATCTCCTCTGACCCGGCGGCTATCCAAGACGCTGAAAAGTTGATTTTGCCCGGGGTCGGCGCCTTTGGCGACGCGATGGCGGAGATCAATCGCCGTGGGTTGGCTGATCCGATTCGCGATTTCGTCACCTCAGGTCGGCCGTTCTTGGGAATCTGTTTGGGTCTGCAGTTGCTGTTTGAACGAGGTTACGAACATGGCCAGCACGAGGGCTTGGGAATCCTGCCGGGCGATGTGGTTCGATTTGATTTGCCGGCGTCCATGAAAGTGCCACACATGGGATGGAATACTGTCTCCAAAAAGAGTGACGCTCCGATCCTGCAGAATGTCGCCGATGGAACGCACTTCTATTTTGTGCATTCCTATTACGTGCGTCCGGTTGACCCGAATGTCGTGGCGCTGGAGTGCAATTACGGGATCGATTTCTGCGCGATGGTTTGGCGCGACAATCTGTTTGCGACGCAATTTCATCCAGAGAAAAGCCAAAGCCAGGGACTGGGCCTGCTCGCTGAATTCGCGAATCTTTCCAGCGCTGCTGCCGCGCGATGACCGCCACGACGTCAACGCTCCGATTGTCACTTCCCGATGGCAGCCTGCACGTCGATTTTGTCTGGCAACAAGATCGGTTTGTGCACGAATTTGTCTTGCCGGATGGATCTCGTGTGGCCAGCGTCGAAGGAACAGCAAGTCAGCCGTGGCCACCATCGCCACCACTCCAACAGCTATCGCGTGAATTGATCAACGATGCCTACGCGATCCTGGGTGTCGGCGCGGCGGGACAAAGCCACTGGAGCATCAGTGTGGAAATTTCCCAATACGGCCAGCGACCCGCATTGAAATTCGATGTGGCGTGCCGGTCCGCCACCCCGCAGTGGCTGGGCAGCACGTATCAGCTTTCCAATCAGTTGCGATGGGACGTGGCCGCTGACAGTACGATTGGTGAGAACGACCTGTGCGTCGTGCAACCAACCGGCGAGCGAGCAGGCAAGACCCTTCGTTGGGGATACTGGGTCTCTGCAAAGCAATGAAGGGGCGAGACTTGCGGCGATTCACGGACGCCGAAACTCTGCGCGAGGATCCGCTCGCAACGATCCAATCCCGCCGCTAAATTACCTAAATTAACACTCGCAAAACTTTTTGTGTTGATCAATTTCGGTCTCTGCAGATGTCCCCAAGTCCCTGCCATGACTGGACTAGCGTCACCGCAAACTCAACCCATTTCTCCTAAATTTCTAAGATAGCCGACTCCAGCCCCCTTTACCCAATCAGAAAGGTCGCGATCCTGTTTGGCCAATAGCTGGCGGGGCAATTGCAAGCAAATGCTACCCATGCCAGCCGGACATGTTTTCGATCAATTGCAAACAAAGGGAAGCGAAAATGATGCGATCTTTCGCGTTTATCGTAGCGAGCATGTCGCTTGCGTATCTGGTTCCGTCGACTTCAGCCACCGCACAAACAGCGGTGACCACATCGACGGCGACTTCACAAAGCTACGTGTGTCCTCGATGCGGTCGGATTCACACCCGGCCGGTCACATCGGCTCAGACCACCCAGCTGACTTCGGTCACTCCAACGGCCTCGCCAGTAACTCAAACGTCCTACGTCCCGACTTCGTATTCGCCAAATGCGGGCTTCGGGGGCGGCAATGTGTTTAGCATGTTGAACTCACAACGGACTCGACAGGGGGTCCCTGGTTTGATGTACGATCCGACTCTGCAGGCGGTCGCCCACCATCGGGCACAGAAGATGGCCGCCATGGGCGTTAAGAATCACCCGCCTGGATCATTTTCTCCGGGTCGTTACGAGGGCGTTGGATGGTCCAGTTCGCATTCTCCCCGCAGGGTCTCCGCATGCTTTATCACCGATCGCCGCATGCGATATGCGGGCGCTGCGATGGCGCGAGGACGCGACGGCGTTTACTTTGCGGTTGTCTATCGATAGGACAACAGCTGTTTTTTATCATCGATCGTACAAATCCCGGTGGCACCATGCGTGTCTCGGGATTTGTTTTTGCGCTAACTCTGTTATTGGCGACGCTATCATCGTCGGCTGAACCCATCGACGCGGTTCGAACCACGGCGGTCTCGGAGGCATCGATCTCGGCTTTGCGATCGTTCTCAATCAGCGAGTCGCAGGCGCGGAATTCAGTCCAGTGGCTAGCCGATCTGGCCGTTGATCGAATGCCGCGCAGTTTTCACGGCGACAAAGATTGGGGCCAGACCAAGAAAATCTGGTCGGGCGTCAAGATACGTCGCGACGGATTTGAGTTGAAAACGAAACGCCGTTTTCGTGATGTCCGGCATGGTCACTGGATTAAATATGAACTGACATTGCCGACGAAAGCAAACGAGAATCGTGCCAACAGCGTTGTCGCCACCGTCCATCGAGTTGCCCGGGACGGAGACTTACAAACGGGGGCCGAGACAAGCGAGGCCAACCAGGCCACTCATTGGCGGATCGAATCATCGGTCGAATCGCCAATGATGTTCAGTGCGCGTGTCGAACGCTGGAATTTGGGGGTCCAGTGGTACAGCATCAGTGTGACGGGCCGCTTGCGAGTTCGCTTGGATTCAACAGCGAACTTGACGTCCTACGCAGATTACGGCGAAGTCCCACCCGCTTTGGTAATCGACCCAAAAATGCAAACTGCACAACTTCAGCTGATTGAATTTGAAGTCGATCGGGTCAGCAAAATCGGCGGCGATGTGGCCGAAGAGTGGGGCGAGCTGATGGAGAAAGTTGTCCGTGAAGTTTTTCTGAAACGTCAGAACGAAAAACTCGCGGCACGGCTGAACAAATCGATCGACAAACACCGCGACGATCTGAGACTGTCGCTGGCGGAATGGTTCTCCAAGTGGTAAGCAGCAGCGGCAATAAGGGTCGCTGGATGTGTCGGTTCAGAAATCTGGCTGATTGGAAGGACTGATGAAACTCGGGTCCGCAAATCGGCGGCGGTGTGCCGCACGGGACAGCTTCTGCCCTGCCGTTCTTGCGTCGGTTGGAAGCACCGAATGCACGGAGCCGATCGCACAATCCGCGGAAGTTGGTCCAGGTTTTCAGCCTTCTTTTTGTGCTCCAAGCGAACGCGACAACCGCTCTGCAAACGCGGCATAGACCGCGTATCCGTCGTTCATGAGCTCTTTGATTTGCTCCGGCTTTTTGCGGCCACGGTGAACGAAGATGAAAACTCCCGGCGCGCTCTCGATATACGATTTCTTGCGCGCTGCCAGAAAGTCGAGCAGTTTGGCATCAAAAAACTTGCGAATCGCTGCTTCGTTTTCGCCCTTCAACACAAACGATTTCGAGAACTCCGGGTGGTCGTCGAAATCGATATCTTGCATTCCGAGGGCGGCACCGATCTTGGAAAAGAATCCTTCCGGTCGCATGCTGAATTTCGGCAGACCGAGTGAATTCGATTCCATGGCAACCACGGTTTGCTGGTGCGTGTGTTGGTTCTTGCCGTGGCCGGTGGTGTACTGATAATCGAAAATCATCAGATTGGTCGCTTCCGTTTCCGCTTTCATGATGTTCTTTATCTTGCGGCTGTGACCTTTGTTGAACAACGAAAAGATCTGCATCTTTTCCAACAGTCCATCATTCTCGGTCGGAGAAAAGTCCAAGCCGAGATCAGCAGCCACAGTCGTTAATGATTCCGTACGTTTCTTTTCGTACAGATACACGAGTCCGAGAACGACGCCGATGATGGCAAGGATTCCTAAAATTACAAAAACGGCAACCATTTGAACGATCAGATTCTGGTGGATCAGACTTCGAGGAATCTCCGCGGATTACGGATGTCAATGAGCGGATAATCTTGGCGTGGCCCACAACGAACGCGAAAGCTAACCAGACCCAGAGAATCTCGTGAATTCCAACGTACCGAATACGAAGCATCGGCGCCGACACACCTTTTGAGTGCAATTCGAAAACTGCCAAATTCGGCCACACTTACTGAGTTGCACCCACCAGGGCCTTTATTGAGCTTACTCGGTCTCGTCAAAAGGCCGATTTGTTGCCCGAATAACCTCGGCGTGCACTGTGCGTCGGTGCACGATTCTGCGACTTGGCGCTGCGGAATCGATCGCATCTCAGTTCCGAAGGCTACTTCCTTGAACCGGCACGTAATTTGCCTCACGTTGGTAATTCGAGAAGCTTTCCGTCGATGAGAGGCTCCCTCTAATTGAAGCGTTGGTGTGAACGCTGCACATTCGCGGAACTTGGAACCGAAGCGGGGATAGAGCCATGAGTTTCTTTTCGAGAGTATCGGACATCATTAACGCCAATGTCAGCGACTTGCTGGATCGTGCCGAGGATCCAGAAAAGATGGTCAAAATGCTGATATTTGAGATGGAGGAGCAAATCGAAACGGCGCGAGAAGGCATCGTCAAGGCGATTGCCGGCGAAAAAAAGTTGGAAGTTAACTTGACCAAGAACCGGAAGGAAGCCGCGGACTGGCACGCCAAAGCGGAGGCGGCCATCGAGCGAGCCGATGAGGATCTGGCTCGCAAGTGCCTTGCGCGAAAGAAGGAACACGACAAAATTGCCGACAGCCTTCAGCCGCAATGGGAACGGGCTCGCCAAACCAGCGACTCGCTGAAATCAGATCTGCGGCGCATGGAGGAAAAACTGGATGAGGCCATTCGTCGGCGTGACAGCCTGGTGGCTCGTCAAATGGCTGCCGAGGCCCAACGTGAAGTCCAAAGCGTTGCCCCATCATTAAGTCGTGCTCAACGCAGCTTCGCCAAGTTTGATCGCATGGAACGCCGCGTGGAAGATATGGAATCCGAGGCCGCAGCCGCCGCCGAGCTGTCCGACGTTTCCAGCGAGCTCGATCATGAGGTGGAACAAAAACAGAAAGACGCGGAAGTAGAGTTCGAACTGGCCGCGTTGAAAAAGCAAGTCGAGTCGAAACAGACCGACCGGTAATCGGATTTGCCTTGCGGTCTTACGTCGCTTGATTGATCGGCACCGCTGGAGAATGCGGCAATCAGTTGCATAGCGATCGAGGTGCGTGCATGCTGAGTTCGACGATCGCGTGCCCTCAATGTGGCACCGACAACTCGATCCATCGCCTGTGGTGCCGCCACTGCGGCAGGCCACTTCCGGCTCGCTCGGCACCGCCGCCTGTTCATCACCGGTTGGATACCGAGCGAGCGGCGATTTACAAGCGTGTGATCGATGACGTCGAAGCTCAGGCGCAAAACATGGAATTTCAGACGTATAAGGCGGTCAAAGATTTTTCTGCAGATCAAATCGCGGAGATTGAATATCGGACACTTGAACGACAACGGCTGCACGATCTTCATGAACTCGTGCTCAAGGCGCGGGCCGCGGCAAGCTCCGGTCGCCTCCAGGATACTCTCGAAATACTTCAAAACGGACTCCAGCAGGATCGAGGCGAGTATCAGCTTCGACGAATGATTGCCGAAGTCAAAGAGAAGATTCAACAGCGTGAGCAGTCACTGCAAGCAAACCGCAAGGCCAAAGCATTGTTCCAAGATGCGATGGCGTGCCTCGAGGCTGATCGACTGGAAGAGGCCGAAGAGCATCTACGACAAGCCAGGCAACTTGCGCCCGACGACTCACGAATCATGGCAACGCTAAAGCAAACCGAGATTCGGCTTGCCCAGCAACGGGAACGCAAACTTTCCGAGCAAGAAGCTCGGAAGCGAGCTGAGCAGATCTCGGCGATGGATGCCGACGAGCAACTCCCGACCGCGGAACCGATTGAGGAATCCGCTCCCGCTGGGCGGCGTTTTGCCGACGTGAGTTTTGTTGACGAGGCGGAGGAAATCCCGAGTCCAATGCGTCGCGTGATCGATTCGGCCTCGCAATGGTCGTCGGTGGTCAAACCGTTCCTGGTCGATAATTTTGGCTGGTTCGTTGGCGCTTTTCTGGTCGTTTCCGGATTTATTGTCCTGATCGTGACGTTCTGGGGAACGATCGAGCAGAACCGCATCCTGATGCACTCGCTGGTCTACATCACGGTGGCAGCAGCGACGGGAATGTTTTTTGCCTTGGCCTACTTTATGCGAGTGAAGTACCCCCAACTGGAGACGTCAAGCAACGTCTTGCTGGTCATCGTGGCGCTGTTGATTCCTTTATTGTTCATGGCGGCGATGCTGACATCTTTCATCCCGGTGACACCTGCGGATGTCGCCTCCCTGCATCATTCCGGGTGAAACGATGAACACAACAGCGGTTTTGATTGGCGTGTTCTATGGTGTGATTTCGGCGGTTGCCTGCTACATCGTGTCGATGATCACATCGGGGCTTTTCGCACGGCCGTTTTACCGACTGTACGCGCGCGTGTTGGTCGGCATCTGCTGCGTGATGCTGTTGGCGCCGGGCCTTCGCTGGCTGGGCGGCGTTAATCCCGAGCTCGCCGCGATAGCACTGACGCTGGCGCAATACGCTGTCATGGTCGTGCTGGGCTATGGCGTGTTTCGTTTCAACCGCGACTACATGAAGAAGGTATTCCTGGACCGGAAGACGCATGCCTACTTCACTTTTGGGACGCTGGCCAACGCAGCTGTCGTTACACTCGCCTTTCTCCACTTCTCGATCACTGGGGCTCCTGCCTGGCGGCAGCACGGCGAGGGCTATATCGGAATCGCTCACTACGGTCCGCTGCTGGTCATGCTCGCGGCGATGATCTTTCACACGGACTTTCATCTGAAAGAGTCCGTCGGTGATTTGCGTCGATTCAGCCGATTCACGTTTGTCGGATACGCGGTTTCGTTTCTGGGCCTGGCGTTTTCGATTGTGCCTTACCTGGGAATATCGATGGCCGAGCTGGGAGTGGCCGCCAGCGCAAGCCCGCTGCTAGAGAATTTCTTCAGCGCCCAGGCACTGTTGATCGCGATCATTGTCTACGCGTGGATGGTCTGGCGTTACGAATCGATTCCGCCGCTGTTCCTGTTACTGCTTGCCGTGATCGCCGAATACCACGTATTGATCGCGCAATGGGCGATCAAGGCATTTGGCCCAGCAAGCTGGGGGCTCGCAGCGTTGCCGCTGTTTACCGCGCTGGTCTTTCTGGATGACTATTTTACGAAATGGGACGAGCGGAAACGAAAGCGGCTCGACGAAGCGGATCCCAGGCAGCAAGCAGATCTCGCGGTTCGATTTGCGATGCCGTTCCGCCTCGTGCTGACAGGACTCGGTATCGCGCTGTTTTGCATCACGTTGTCGACACGGCTGGGCCCCCCATCGGGAAGTTTCTATACCTGGTTGACGGCAACGTTCGCAATCTATGCCTGCTTCTTTGTGGCAATGGCGGTCTTTCGAAAAGAACCGGCGGTCGTCTACGTCAGCGGATCGCTCGCCGGATTGGCGGCGCTGCTCGGCCCAGCCTTGCCGGGCGGCCCACTATCGATGGCGCTGCTTGGCGTTCTCGCCGCACTCTGGGGCGCGGCGGCCATCTTTGGTGATCGGATCAACTTGAAACGCCAGTGGCGGACACCGCTTTGCGATTGCTCCCTGCTTTCAGCTTCCCTGGTAACGGTGATGGTATTTCTCCAACACTTCCTGGGACCGCATCCCTATTTCTTTGACGCAGTCGGGTTGCTGCATGCGGTTGGCCTCGCTTTTGCGGCGATCGCTTTTCTGATTTGTGCTTATCAGTATCGTTCCAAGCTGCCAGTTTTCGCTGCCCTGTTTGCAGTCGCGACTTCCGTTCCTCCGTGGTGTGCTGCAATCGGGCTGGCCGCGACGAGCGTGGCTGCGCTGATTCAGCGGAGAAGGAAAGAAGAAAGTGCAATGGCTTTGGAAGATCGGCTGACACTCTTTGGGACGATCGGCCTTCCTGGGGGCAGTGTCTTGCCGGAGTTGTACGAGCAGCCGTTGACGATCGGCGCGATTCCGCTCGCGCTGATCGGGCTGTTAATTTCGGCTTCGCACGTTCTGCAAGGCAACTTGACCGCAACCGTTTTGATTGGCGCTGCCATGTCGGCGATCGTGCTGTTATGGTTGACGGGCAGCTATCGAGTTGCCTGGCTGTACGTTACGGCACTGGCGGCCAGCTATTTTGCCGTCCACTCGATCGCGCACGGATTGTCGTTTCACGATTGGCCGGATGCAAAGGCACTGTCGGCTCATCTGCTTGTCGCTGCCACGATCTCCCTGGCGGGATGGACGGTCGCGACCGCTTACGCCAAGTGGTGCGAGGCTCTGCTGAAACGTGTGGCCGAAAAAAAAGAACCCGGAATTCGCGTTAGGCGTGCCTTCTATGCAGGATGGCTTTATCAGGTTACGTGGGCGGCGGCATGCGCCGTGCTCGTAGTGATCGGATTGATGTGGTTCCGTAACGCAGGCACACCAATCGTTCTATGCGTCGCTGCTGCGATGATCGCTCCCCTGTTCGCGCACGCCGCGTCGCTGTACGGTTCGCAAGTGGGATCCTACCTGTCCCTGTCGGCGTTCACGCTGGCCTTGCTGAACGCACTGACAGCCGTCGATGTCCCCAGACCGGAGATGTCGCTGGTATTTGGCGTTGTTGGAATGACGGCGGCTGCGATAGCCTGCTTCGCATGGCCACGACAGTACAGCCATTTGCCAGCGCAACAAGACGCGTTCATTACATCGACGCTTCGTCTCCCGTCACTCGATGCGACCGGAATCGCACTTTGGCTCGGTCCGTTGGCGGTCTACTCGCTGGTCTGTAGTTTCGCCGCCACCGTCGTCGGCTTGATAATCGACGGTGATGCCGAGACGGTCTTGGGGATCACCTGGCCAGCCTGTGCGACGCTTGCTTTGGCGGCTGCTTCGTACCTGCTGTCCACGCGAGCCTTTCGCAATCCAGCGATTTATATAGCAGGAATCGGATTCGCATACTCCGCAGTTCACGCCTCGGTTTTCCTGTTACTGGGGTATGAGCGTCTGGATTTACAGGCCAGACTGGTTCACTTGGCCGTGATGGCGGGCCTGGCGTTGGCAAGCTGTTGCCTGTCAGCTGTCAATGCTTACGTCATCAATGTGCGTTTATCACGTGCTGACAAAGATGCGCAAACCTCACTGCGCGACAACCGAGAGTTCTTCGCCGGGATTCTGATGGACGTTGCCTTTGTGGCGAGCGTGCTAACGCTGTTCGGCGTTGCCAAAGAGATCGCCTTTGAAGAAGTCATAACGCCAGCTTCGGCAGCGATCATCGGCTTTATCAGTTTTGTGCTGACAGTAGCGTTCAGTTTCTCCGGGCTGATTTACCGCTCTCGAATTCAAACCTACTGCGCTCTGGCGGCGGCGTGCCTTGGACTTCATACCGCGGCAGTCATGTTCGTCCCCGAAGCACTGCGGATTGCGTATCAGACATTATCGATTTCAACAGCAGCTGTTCTGTTCGGAGTCATTGCCTGGCTGATCTGCAGATACCAGCGCGGGAAAGATTCTGAAAGTGGTTTACGACGCTGGCAGAATCTTCAGTGCCGGCAGGATCGGCCGCTGCCATTGGTCTCGATGGACGCAACACTGTGGGCACGGCCGCTGGCGCACGTCTCGATTGTCCTGGCGTATCTGACGGTCTGCCTGGTTGGCCGAGACTGGGTTCTTGGTCAGGAGCCACGCGGGCAATCGTGGCTGACGGTGACGCCAATCTATCTGGCATCATTCGCCCTTTTTGTCGCGACTACGACGCACCAATTCGGCTGGCTTCGCTCGTCGCTATTGTTCGCTCGTGCCGGCGAACAGACAAGACGCCTGCAATCCGCAGACGATGCAGAGAAAGGTATTCATTATGTGATGTCATTGATCACGAGTGGCCTGGCCATTCACCTGACAGTTCATCTGTTCGCACTGCAGGCACTCACATACCGATTCGTCCTCAGTTGCCACCTTCTTCTGGGAGCTCTGCTGGCTTTGGTCGGTTGGTCGCTGGCGACGCTGGGCATCTATCGTTACAGCAAACGGCTCAGGACAACGTCCGATCGACGCGTGCGTCTGAGAGATCTCGCCCTCTATGGCGGTGTACTTCAACGCGTGTCGGTTATTGCGGCGGTCGTTGTGTTTGTGATCGCATCCGGTTTTGGCATTCCACCACGTTATCTCTCAATCCCGTTGCTGGGTTCGATCGCTTTGGTCAGTCTCTTGTTCGGGTTAATCAGCGTCACGTATCGATCCCAGTTGGCCGGTTACCTTGCCTTGCTGGCGTCAGGTTTACTCACGCTGCATTTGGCTGCAATCGCTGCTTGGGCGTGGGGAACGGTATACCCGCTTGACGCGCCGGCGATCGCGATCCTTGGTTTGGTATTGGTGTCGCTGGCCGCTCTCGCGACAGGTTGGAACAGAGCCCGACCGGCCGCACAACGATTGGCTTTAACGCAATCATCGTCTTGGTTACGGCCGCGGCCGTGCAATGTGGACGCATTGCTGACAACCTGGACAGAACCGTTACGTGAGGCATCACTTTTCTACGCCGTCGTCAGTCTGGCCATGATGCTGGCTCACCGCTGGTTCCTACATGAATTGTGGGCCGAGGCCAACGTACAAGCGTTGATCACATATGCATGCGTCGCGGTCAGCTTCGCAATCGCGGCACGGATTTACGATTTCGCCCCGCTGACTTACGCAGCCGCCATCGTTGTAACGCTCAGCGCCGTTCCTCAATTGCTTATCTCAGGGTTGCCGATTACCCATCTTGGTATCGCGCTAGCATTAATCGCGATCCTGTTCTGGATGGTTGGATTCATCATCGAGAGACATTGCGTCAGGCTTTCCAGGCACGGCCGTAAGCCGCTCGCAGCATCGTTGATACGGGTTTACGAGCGACCGATGATTCGATGTTCGGCCGTACTAGCCGTGATAGCGATCGCCCACGGTTTACTCGTCTGGAAGATCGAAGGCTGGCTTGTCTCACAGACACCGATTGTGGTTGCCTGCGCGCTAGGAGCCGTGACGCTGCTGCTGAATGCCCGGTCGCTTAATCTGCTGGACCAGGTCACTCGCGCGCGATTGCTGGTGTACCTTGGCTGCGCCTCAGTCACCGGCTGCGCGCTTGCGATTACTTCCATAGCCGGTAGTTTCCATGAACTGGGCCCCGTTGCAGCAATCACGGCGCTGATTTTCGCGCTGATCGGATTACTGCTGTTGGAAACCTCACCTGCTGGCGACGAAGCAAAACCGGCTGAGGATGATTTCCGTCGAACCTACGGGGATCCGATATCGAATTTTGCTGCCGGACTGTCCGTGCTCGCCGTCGCCGTGGCATTGATTGACGTTATCGGTTCTGTCGAAATGTCCTGGGAATTGCTGAACAACCCGGCCGCGATTGCTGAACGGGATGTACCGCCGTTGTTACCTGCTGCAATCACACTGTTGGTCTCCGCGGCGACCTGCATGCTGAGCGTCCGCCTGCAAAAACAGATCGGGTGGTTGTACGCGGCGGTCATTCTGGGCACTGCCGGGTTATGCCTATTGCTGGAAAGCCAGACTGATTGGACGCGAGGGGAAATGGTTGTTGCCACGTTGCTTTTGATGAACCTGCTGGTCGTCCTGGCCAGAATCATCCGTGCCAATCGTCGGTCCGTCGAATCAACCCTCGGCCTCTCGGCTTCCAATTGCGAGCGTCCTTTTTATCAGTGGCCGTTGGTGGTCGCAACCAGTTCGCTGGCCGCGCACAGCATCTTGGTCGCTTCCGTGCTGACGGACTTGGCGGCGAGCGGGCTCCAATCGACGGCGTTGCAGTGGCCGTGGCTGTGGGTCACTCTGCTTGCGGGCGGACTATACCTGCACGCGTTGTGGCTACAAACGCGGTCGGTGTTCGTACATCTTTTCGTATGGACAACTGTTGCCGGCGTTATCGGGGCGTGCATCTCAAGTGACACGGCAATCACGTCCGACGATGCCGTTGTCGCAGTTGGTTTGGGCTGGGGAGCCTTGGCCCTGGGCTTGCTGGTGGTCGATCACATCACCAGGCGGCGTGGCGAGAAGGAAGCAGCGACTCCGCTGTTTTCCGGCATCGGCGATTCGATCATTACCATTGTGTACCTGTTGATATCAGGGTTGGCGATCGCTCCGGTGGCGTTGTCCAC
>JBFJVZ010000136.1:0-16395 GCA_041623895.1 Pirellulaceae bacterium
GCCTCGGCGCGGCCGATCTACGGCGAGGGTCTGCTGTTCATCACCAATGGAATGGGATCGATGGTCGCGGTCAGCCCCACCGGCAGCGGTGATGTGACCGGTACTCACATCGCCTGGTCCGATCGCAAGGGTGTGGCCAAGAAATCTTCTCAATTGATGGTCGATGGTCTGTTCTACATGATCAGCGACGACGGTGTGGTGTCCTGCCGGGAGCCCAAGACTGGCGATATTGTCTGGCAAGAACGGATTGGTGGCGATTACGCCGCATCACCGATTTACGCGGGCGGACGCATCTACCTGTTTAGCCGCGAAGGCAAGATCACCACGCTGCAACCCGGCCGGGTATTCAAACTGCTCGCCGAAACCGAGTTGGGTGACGGTTACATGGCATCGCCCGCCATCGTTGGTGACCAGCTGTACTTGCGGAGTAAATCGCACTTGTACTGTGTGGCCAATTAAGGCATCACTTGCTAAACCGGTAGATGCATTCACCGCGGGGGCTGTCGGTTAGGTAGTAGACTTCGCCATCTTGATCTTCGCCAAATGCCAAGACCGGAATGCTCTCGGGTATGACTTGCTCGTTACGAGTTGCTTTGCCGCTGGCCCGATCGTAGCTCAATGCCCAAATGGATCCGGTCACGTAGTCGGCGTACAGGTACTTGCCGGCCAACTCCGGCATTCTGGAACTGCGATAGACACGGCCGCCGGTGATTGATCGTCCGATGCGATGATCGTATTCCCAAACGGGATCGATCGGCGCGGGAACGCCTTCGACTACGGCGCGGTTTCCAAACGGGTAAGAACCTTCGCGATTGCTCCAGCCGTAATTGCCGCCTTTTTCGATGACGTTGACTTCTTCCCAAAGCTCTTGCCCGACATCGCCCATCCAGAGATCACCGGTTTCTTTGTCAAAGGCGATTCGCCACGGGTTACGAACACCAATCGCATAGATTTCTCCGCGAGCGCCTTGCTGACCCACAAACGGATTGTCCGCCGGAATTCCATAAGCCAGTCCGGCGGCCGGCTTGTCGACATCGATTCGCAAGATCTTGCCCAGCAGCGACGACAAATCTTGTCCGTTGGCATCAGGATCATTGCGGAAACCGCCGTCGCCCATGCCGATATACAAGTAACCATCGGGGCCAAATTCGATCGCACCTCCGTTGTGGTTTTGATAGGGCTGGTCGATCTCCAGCAGCACCTTCTCCGAGGCCGGGTCGGCACGATTCGAATCATCACTGGACATCGTGAACCGCGACAGCACGGACTTCTTTTCCGACGGATGCGAGTAGTAAACGTAGAAATAGCCGTTTGCCTTAAAGTTTGGATCTAGCGCCAATCCGAGCAGCCCTTGTTCATTCGCCCCTGAGCTCTTCCAGTCGTAGACCTTTGTACGCAAGTCCAAAACCAGGTGTGAATGCTTCACATCTCTTTTGTTCTCGAATACCCAGATCGCACCGTATTGAGATGCGGTAAACAATCGATTACTGCCATCCTTTGCGTAAGTCAGCTCAAGCAAGCGTAGCGGCCGCACCCGCCCGTCTTCGTCGACAGGTTCCCATTGGTCCCATTTCAAATTGGCAAAGGCCAGTTCGCCTTTCAGACCTAATTCGCCATCGATCGGTTGCGGGACCGATCCGCCTTCGCCCAGTTCACGAACTTTGATGTTGCGATAGGCAACTTCGTTGCCGTGGTCTTGCAGACAAATGTGGCCTTGGCCGGCAGCCGCGAATTGTTCGAATTTGGAAAACTTGCTTTTGCCGACGCGGTCATTCCATTGTTTGTCACCGATCTTGAAGCGGTAGTAACGCACGCCGTTCATACAGACTTCGCATTGATCTTTTGCGATGCGAATATACAACTGGTTCCATTGGCCGGCCGGCCGCGTGGCATCGATGGCGCCTTCTTGTTTTGCCCACGGCGGCGGAGTGGGCTTGTACAGTTGATAAAGCCAGCCGGCTTTCTGCGGATCGTGTCCATCGACATTGTCCTGAACCTGAATCTCAGGCCCGCTGTGCCAAGGCGGCCCGTCGCCTTCGACGACGTGGAACATCACGCCGCTGTTGCCGCCTTTGCTGATCTTGTATTCCAGTGACAGTTCGAAGTCGGCGTATTTCTTTTCGGTGATGATGTCACCGGCGCCGCCGGATGAGCGGACAATCGCACCTTCGACGACTTTCCAACCGTCAGAGATCTTGTCTTTCTTGTAGCTCCGCCAGCCATCGGTTGATTTGCCGTCGAACAGCAACTGCCAGCCACTTCGCTGTTCAGCTTCGGTTAGTTGGTTCAGGGGCGGATCGGCGAGGGACGTAGTGGCAAGCAGTACGGTGAGGCAGCAGAGGGTGAGCAGCTTACTGAAGTTTGTCATGTTGAATCAGCAGGAGTTTAGTGATGTGGTGGATGATTTGATGGGGCTGTGGTTTTATGGTCGTCGTTTGCTCCGCAAACGAACGTTCGCCCGCGGAGCGACGAGATATCGTTACGGCAGCTTGCTGATGCGAATTCGCCGGTATTCTACTTGGCCGCGATCGCCTTCTAAGCCGATGGGGCCGGAGTCGGGGACTTTCATCGCTTTTTCCAGCACTTCGCCGTTGCACGTGCTAACCGCGATGCCGTCAGTCACGGTAACGACGATTTCATTCCACTGGCCGGGCTGGTAGTTCTTCAGAGTCTTATAGGGACCAGCCAACAAGTAGTCGCGGCATTGAAGTTGCGGTCCGCGAATGAAGATCCCGCTGTCAGCGTTGGGAGTCGCACGAAATTCCAGCATTAATTTGAAATTGCCGGGGAATTCTGCCTGCGTCCAAAGCTGTTGAATCTTTCTGCCTTCCGGCGGCGTCGTGACCACCAGTCGACCGTTCTTGGCAAGGTAACGACCCTCGGGCGTAACGGTCTGGCCATCGAAATTGACGACTGTTTCCACGATCGGCCACGGCGGCGCGTTAGGATCTCGGCTCTGCCATCGCTTGGCGGCCTCGCGCATCTTTTCCGATGTCGGCCGGTAACCCCAACCGGTCAAGTCCGTTCCATTGAACAGACTTTCAAAACCCTTTTCCAACTCGAAGTTATCCGCTGCGGTATCCAGCAAGCCGAGCGTTGCCAAGATGGGCACCAGTGCAAGTTTCCATTTGGCGTAGCCCGCCTGGTTGGGATGCAGCGAGTCAGGGAATTCCTCCTTCTTGGCGTCACCATCGTCGTCGGCAAACAAAGTCCAAGTATCGAGCACGGTGATTTGCGGATCACCTTTGACGGCTGCCGCAGTTAGCCGGTTCAATTCCTGAATCTTGTCGGCGGGACGTCTTTTAGACGCGCTGCTGGGAAAGACCTGGCACAGCACGATCGGCATCCCGGCGTCATGCTTTTTCAGTTCATCGATGATCAGCTTGACGTTGCCGGCGATGGTTTTCGGTTCGGCGTTTTCCTCCAAGTCATTGGTGCCCATCAACATCACGACCGCGGCAGGATTCAGGTCCAGGACATCTTCTTTCAATCGCAGCAGCATTCCGCGAGTTGTATCGCCGCTGATTCCGCGGTTCGCAGTTTTCATTCCGGCAAAGTCGCCGCGAAAATCATCACCCCAGCCTTGTGTGATCGAGTCACCAAGAAACACAACCGCGCCTTTCTCGGTCTCAGCACGCTTGGCAAAATTCGTGCGGCGGTTTCGCCAGACATTGCGGAACCAGTCTTGTCGGCGAATTGGACCTTCGCCCGCGAGACCGTCGTCGGTTTCGGGGATCGAGAATCTCTTGTCTAAAGTGGTGTCTTGCGCAAACGTCGGCGCCACCAAAAAAGTGGCACAGAGCGGCAAAACGATCAAGAAACGCATCATGTTGTTCAGAACCATTGGGATTTAGGAAACTGGTTGTGGACCTGCGACTTCCCCCGGCTGGGGTTCGCCCATCGTAACCCCGCCAGCGGAGTCACGGGACGCTGCAAGAGCGAACGGCACAGAGGGCACAAGGAGTGACTGTTACGCTGAAGCGACAGTTTACACGGGACGGAGGCGGAAGAGTAAACTGGATCGTTTAGATTTACCGCCGCGGGAGAACACCATGGCCGACGCTTGCCGCCAACCCTTTCTGATCGCCATTTTGCTGACGCTGAGCTGCGTGCCTTCGCTCGGCAGCGGTGAGGAACCGGTGGTCAAGCTTGCCACTTTCGACGTGGACGCCACGCCACCGGTGGGATTCATGATGGCCTACGACCGGGTCAAACGTGTCGAAGAGTTGGGTTTGCGAGCTCGTGGCGTCGTCATCATCGGTGCCGATCAGCCAATTGTGCTCTGTGCTGTCGACTGGATTGGAATTGGTAACGAAGGCCAGGATGCTTTTCGCGATACGCTGGCCAAAGCCGCCGGGACCACGCGCAATCGCGTTGCCGTTCACACGCTGCATCAGCACGACGCACCACGATGTGACTTCACTGCCGAGCGTTTGTTGCACGAATCGGGGGCCAGCGACTTAGGACCGCATGACGGTTCGCTGGCCCGTGAAGTGCTCACGCGACTCTCGCAAGCGATCCCCCAAGGCATCGCCGCGGCCCAACCGGTCACTCACGTCGGTTACGGACAAGCGGAAGTTTACAAGGTCGCATCCAACCGCCGCGTCGTCGACAACGGCAAAGTGATCGCGACGCGGTACACGACCACCCGAGATCCCAAGTTGCGGGCGTTGCCCGACGGAACGATCGATCCGCTGCTCAGTTCGCTCTCGTTCTTCAATGGTGACAAGGCAATCGCTGTGCTCAGTTACTACGCTTGTCATCCACAAAGCTACTATCGAACAGGGGTTCCCAGTCCCGACTTTCCGGGAATTGCCCGATTCATCCGCGGGCAAGACGTGCCCAATGTTTTACACGTGCACTTCAATGGAGCCGGCGGCAATATCGGCGCCGGTAAATACAACGATGGTGCCAAAGAGAACCGTATGATTCTGGCAACACGTGTTGCTGATGGGATGAAACGGGCATTTGAATCGGCAGAAAAGTTTGCCGTGACTGAGAATAACATCGCCTGGCGTGTTCAGCCGGTGTCGCTGCCGTTGGGAAAACATCTTCAGCGGGAAGACCTGCAAGCGAAACTGGCCGACTGGAATGGCAAAGATTACTGGGGCAGCCCGGAACAATTGGCTTGGGTTTTGCGTTGCCAGAGCGGACACAAGATCGATATTAGTTGCCTCGCGATCGGTGACGTACGCATCTTGCACATGCCGGGAGAGTTGTTTGTCGAATACCAGCTAGCCGCCAAAGCGATGCGACCGGATTTGAAAGTGGCGATGGCGGCCTACGGCGACTATGGTCCGGGGTACATCGGAACGGAAGTCGCTTATGGCCAGGGCGGTTATGAGACCAGTGAGCGGGCATCGAAAGTCGCGCCGGGTGTGGAGAAAGTATTGATGGATGCCGTCCAGAAGCTGTTGGTTGATTGAATGTTGAAAGTAATCCCTGATCGTCCAGCGGACTTTAGTCCGGTGCGAATTGTTGACATCTGTTTCAATTACTTGCTGATGTCCTTTTTGGGAATAGGCTCCCTTTGCGTCGCCACCAGCGTTTGCGCCCAGGACTATTCCGCCGAACTGCCGCGGATTCCGCCCACCGATCCGCAGCAGGCGCTGAAATCATTCACTGTCGCACCCGGATTCAAGATTGAACTGGTGGCCAGCGAGCCGCTGATCGGCACGCCGGTCGCGATTGAATGGGATGCCGATGGCCGCATGTACGTTTGTGAGATGCGCGGCTACAGCGAAGACCGCGACGACGCAATCTCCAGCATCGCCTTGTTGACCGACGATGATGACGACGGAACTTATGATCGCCGCACGACTTTCGCTGACGGTCTGCTTTGGCCGACCGCCATCTTTCCGTTCGACGGCGGATTGTTTGTTGGCGATGCGCCCGATCTTTATTACTTCAAAGACACCGATGGCGACGGCCAAGCCGACGAAAAGAAAGTCGTGTTGACCGGCTTCGGCACGTCCAACGTGCAAGGGTTATTGAATTCATTTCGCTGGGGACTGGATAACCGAATTCATGTCGCCTGCAGCAGCGTGGGAGGAGAGATTCGCCGCCCCGATGCCAAGGATGATGACAAGCCGGTCAACGTCCGCGGCCGCGACATTGCCTTTGACCCTCGCAGCTACGAATTTCAGCCAACCAGCGGCGCGGCGCAGCACGGCATGTGTTTTGACGATTGGGGGCGAAAGTTTGTCTCCTCCAACAGCAATCATATCCAGCAAGTGATGTACGAAGACCACGACATCGCACGAAACCCGTATCTCCGTGCGCCGTCATCGCGGATTTCCATCGCAGCCGACGGTCCGCAAGCCGAAGTGTATCGCAGCAGCCCCGTCGAACCGTGGCGAATTGTTCGCACGCGGCTGCGCGTCGCCGGGAAAGCGCGCGGCCCGATCGAAGGCGGCGGCCGCGCTGCCGGCTACTTCACCGGCGCGACCGGCGTCACGATCTATCGCGGTGACGCCTGGCCGCAGCAATGGAGCGGGTTAGCGATCATTGGTGACGTGGGCAGTAATTTAGTGCACCGCAAGCGACTTGAACCGAATGGACTGGAATTCATTGCCAAGCGAATTGACAAGGAAAGCGAATTCATCACATCCAACGATATTTGGTTTCGGCCCGCACAATTCGCGGCCGCACCCGATGGTTCTCTTCACGTGATCGACGTTTGCCGCGAAGTCATCGAGCACCCCAAGAGCTTGCCCCCGGAAATCAAACAACACCTGGACCTGACTTCGGGACGCGATCGAGGCCGCATTTATCGCGTAGTGCCAACCGATTACCGACGCAATCGAAAGACTGAACAGTTGTCTGCAGCGCCGATTGAGCGGTTGGTCCAACTACTGTCGCATCCCAATGCCTGGCATCGCGAAACAGCGGCCCGTTTGTTGTACGAGCGGCAGGACAAAACATCGATTCCGATGTTGAAACAGCTGGCGGGCGAGCCGCAGCCGCTGGGTCGACTCCATGCACTTTATGCACTCAGTGGCCAACAGGCCCTGGATGCGGATGCGTTGCTGCCGCGCCTGGATGATGCTCATCAGCAAGTCCGCCGGCACGCCGTCCGGCTTGCTGTGTCTCGCGGTGATTCATCTTCGATTACAAACAAGCTGGTCACGATGATGGACGATCCGTCGCTAGCTGTGCGGTATGAATTGGCCTTCGCGCTGGGCTCGATCAAACACGATCAGAAGGCGTCGGCGCTTGCGGATCTGATTCGTCGCGACACCAACGACAAATGGATTGCTTTGGCCGTGCAAAGCTCACTGGTGGATGACGCCGGCGAAGTTTTCGGTCGATTATCGGGTGATGTTGAATTCTGGAAACGCGGGGGCGCAGTCTTTCTGCAAAGTCTGGCGTCCCAAATCGTGGCCCAAAACCGCGAGACCGACGTTTTATTGGCGGTCGGTGCGCTCAGTAATCTGCCGGCCGCAGTGGAACCGCTGGCGATGCCCGTGATCACCGAATTGGTCAAAGGTCGCAGCCGAAAGGGCAGCGTGCTGGCCAACCTGGCTGGCGCTGGAAAGCTATCGGCGTTCGAGACCAAGGTCGACGCATTGTTGATGAAGTCATTCCAACGTGCAGCAGATTCTCAGTTGACTCCGCAATCGCGGGTTGAGGCGATCAAGTCGCTGTCGTTGGCTTCGCCTGCACAGGCGTTACCGGCATTATCCGCGCTGATCGACAATCGGCAGCCGCAGCAAGTGCAGCAAGCTGCCATCACCGCAATGGGCGTCTATCAGCATCCCGACGTGGCTCGAAATCTGATTCTCTCGTGGCCGAAACTTAGCCCGCAACTACGCGAAACTGCCAGTGAAGTTTTGTTTGCCAGGCCGGAACGCATCATGGCATTGCTTGACGCCGTCGACAACGCTGACTTGCAAGTCTCCGGGATCTCCAGGACCCGTTTGCAAACGGCAGCAAAATCAAGAAACTTCGAGCTTGCCGAACGTGCTGATGCGCTGCTGAAAAAAATGTCAACCGGTAAACGCGATCAGGTGCTGACCAAATATCGCGAGGCTCTACGTGTGAAAGGCGATCTGGTTCGAGGGCGCCAAGCGTTTAGGCAGCATTGTGCTGTGTGTCACAAAGCCGAAGGGTTCGGGCATGAACTCGGACCCAACTTGGCGGCCATGAAATCGCGCGGTGCCGATGCAATTCTTGCCAACGTGATCGATCCCAACGCGGAAGTGAACCCGCAATATTTGAATTACATCGTGCTCACCGAAGACGGTAATACACTGACCGGTATGATCACCGCCGAATCGGCCACCACACTGACGTTGACTCGAGCCGAAAATGCCAAGGATACCGTGCTGCGAGTCGATATCGAACAATTGCAAAGTACCGGTGTTTCGCTGATGCCGGAGGGGCTGGAAGAAAAGATCGACGTTCAATCGATGGCCGATATCATCACGTACCTCATGCAGGTGAATTGAAACCACGCAGGTACGTCAGCCCGCCGTGCCAAATTGGTTGGACCGAGTCAATTATGGACGACATCATCACGATCATTGCCGGCCGTTCGGATGATGGGTTACGAGAACGGATTGAAACCGCTTGCGACGTGATGGAGAAACACTACTCGGCCGATCACTACTCAAAAATACGCGTTCTCCGTCACTGGTCCAAACACAACCCTACCATCTCGGGTGAAATCACCAGGCCTACCGCTTTTCGCTGGTACCTGCGCCGCGAACTTTTCAAGCTTGCGAAACACGGTGCCGAGATTTTCATCGAGCGTTCACGGCAACGCATCGATTTGAACTCTCCGCAGTTGCTGGAACGGATCGATGAAAGCGACTTCGATATCACCCGAAAAAAAGTTTTCCTGTTCGGACCCGAGCGGGCTGATCTGTCGATTCAGCGGCTGGAGCATTACACGGGAACGAAAGCCGAGGATTTTCAGCGCCATGTTCTACTGACCAACTATCAGATGCACATGGATGCATTTGAGTACGACTATCCGTCGTGCGTCAAACCGGGCCGGGCGGACGTTCAAATGCCGGCGTACCATTACAAGTATGGTGATCACAACGGGATCACGATCGTCAACATCGGTGTCGGACCTTCCAATGCCAAGAACTTGACCGACCATTTGGCGGTCCTGCGACCGGATGCGATGTTGATGGTCGGGCACTGCGCGGGTGTTCGGAATCACCAGGAGATCGGCGATTTTGTCTTGGCCTCCGGCTACATGCGGGCCGATGGTTTGCTGGACGACGCCTTGCCCCCGGCCGTGCCGATTACGCCCAGCTTTCTGCTGAACAGATACCTGGCCAAGATGTTGGACGAATCGAGTTTGCCGTATCGCATCGGCGCCGTGTATACGACCAGCGACCGGAATTGGGAATTGTCCTTGAAGACGACACTGGAGGACTTGCGGGCCAGCCGCAGCATCGCGGTTGATATGGAATCGGCCACGGTGGCTGCAAACGGGTTTCGCTACCGAATCCCCAACGCGACGCTGCTGTGTGTTTCTGATAAACCATTGCACGGGCAGCCAAAATTGCCGGACGAGGCAAAGGTTTTTTACGACGAGACGAAAAAGCATCACATCACGGTGGCAACGGCCGCTATCAATCTGGTCAAACAAGAGCATCCGGACGGATTACCCAACAGCGATATCCGAGCCCCCGAAGAACCGCTGATGGGCGGACCAGGTTAGTCGCCGAATTCTCCGAATTCAGTTTCGATTGCGTTAAGTCGCCGTTTCCTCATTCCCACGCTCTGGGGCAGACCGAAGCCGATGAAGCCTTGCAAGATTCGATCATCTCGCGACCGACTTTCGGCCCGGAAAACGTCTGCGAAAAGACGATCACGGTGTTTGCTGGCCCAGGCCGACCATGCGAAACATCGAGCGGGAAGCCTACGAGTCGCCACCTGATTATCTGACCGTTCGAGAAGTTCGCGTCCATCGTTAGGCCGCCCGGTTTTCGTTCTCTCCTCGCCAGTGGGCAACCCACTTCCAGTAAACTGGCAGATGGTGATCCAGCCAGTTCGATGCCTCCTGGGCGCCGCAGATTTTGCGACACCAGATTCGCTCCCCCGCCACTTTTGGAGACCTGACATGCAACGTTACCTATTCGCTGCACTCGCTGGCTTTGCTCGTGACAGCATCAACCGTGGCGGGCGACGTGGTCGACTTGGTGCCCAGTGATGCTGACGCAAGCTGCCAGCAGGTATCACGAGTATCGCGTCCACATCTCGTTCAGTGCTTGGGCGAACAATCGGGGCGAGTCGGAGTCGTATGAAAAGTAGAGTGACGGTTCGATGAGCTCCAGCTCTGTGACAGCCGGTGATCCATCATCCAGCAGCACGATGTCAACTCGAGCGTACAGCAGGGTCTCGCCTACCGCATTCAGTGCCTGAGTCGCAGTATGCATGATCGGTCCGCTTGGCGTGGTCGCTCGAATGATACCACCGTGTTCTTCCTGCACACGGAAGTCGCCGGCCTTCGGCTGTTTCAAAATGGCGTGGCTGTAACGACCTCCGAAATAGAACAGTGAGTACTCGCCGGTGGTCTGGATCGAACTCAAGAACGGCTGCACCATGGAAGGCCGCTTTGCATATTCCTTCACCGCCCTATCGGATTGTTCCTTTTCATCCGGAGACAAGACAAAGATACCGTCTGCGTTTGCGCCGATGGTCGGCTTCACCACGAGACGTGATGACGACACAGCCTCACTGAAAAGATCCGCGAGGTGAGTCTCGTCAAGGCGGGCAATCCATTGAGTGGGGACGATGGGGACACCTCGCTGCTGCAGGTCTCTCAAGTAGACCTTGTTGAGATTCCATTCGCAGATGCGGAGCGGATTGAACAGTCGAGTGCCAGCCTGTTCGATGGCCGACAGTGTTGCCATAAACCGTTCCGGCGCGTTCTGGTAATCCCACGGTGAACGGATCACAACCGCATCGAAGTCCGCCCATTCCCTGGTCGGTCGCGACCAGGGAATTTCGACAACGTCCCACCCAAGATTCCGCAACGGCCCGAATGCGAGGTGATCATAAACGAAGAAGCCTTCCGGATTCTCCATTGTCAGAAATGCACAAGTGTGCGGCATAACGGTTTTCAGCTCAGTTTTGGCCCGTCTTGCTACGACTCCGGATCCTGGAGTGCTTGCGAAGGGACAACCTTACTAGCGCCCCCAGGTGTCGGTGATCTGGCAACAGTGTTTGAACTATACACGCATCCGCCTGGCTTCGAACTCGAATGCTCGAACAGTGACGGCTGTACGATTTGGCTTGGTGGTTTTGCGAATGACGACTTGGTGCTAGCCCGAGCGTAGAGTTCGGGGTGAGGTTATCGCCTTGCGAACTTCATGTCGGCCGGATTCTACGAGAGAATTCTCATTCAGCGCGGAGGTGAGTCCACCGCTGTCGCGAAGCACCGATCCTTCCAACCTTTGGTTGGTCCAAGCGAGGGCACAAAGAGCAGAAGCGAACTCCTTTCGGTCTTTTCTTCTTCTTTCACACGGGCTCCCTGGTATGTCCCCCACGACAAGAGCGAGCACCACTCGCTTGACGCGGGGGAGAAGGGAGCCAGAATGAAAGCTGGTTTACCACACCGATAGCACGAAGCAGCGGTCTCTTCGACGCGGAGGTTGCATCGGCAAGCGCGAGTTCGCTCAGTTTCTTCGATGCACAGTTCGCGAAGAAACAGACTCGGTTTTCGGAAAGTGGGCAGCTAACCGGCTGATCTGCAGAGGTGTAGTGATCCAATCGCCGAAGCGATTTAGCTTTGTGCCTGAAGCCTCACGGTCCAAACGCTTCCAGACCTGCAAAGCGCCCATCGAGTTGCCCAGGGCACCGTGTTTTGTCGATGGCGTGCTGTGGTGCTTGCGCTGATCATGCAGCGAGTGTTTGTTCCCGAGTCCGCGGAGTAGGCGGTGCTGGTAGAATCGGGCGAGATCATACGGCGCAGCGGTGGATCCGAAGGAAAATGAACGAGTCAGCGAAACGAGAACTCCCGTCTCGATCACGTCGTCGCCGCGCGTTATGGGCGTCTGCGGTCGTGGTGTTGTTGATCGCCGTCGCTTTCGGCGTGTATTGGTTCCGACCAATCGTTGAGACCATTCAGGTCGAACAAATCCCAACGAAGGTCGAGGAGAGGCTCAAGCAAGTTCCCTTCTTGGCCGGAATGAGGCGAAAGCCGAGTGACCTGTGGGAACCGCCCGGCCGCCACACGGAGCAGCGAACTTATGCTCGCCCGACTTTAATCGAACGCTTACGGCACGGCCAAACAAGAGTACTCAACGACAAAGGACAAGTCATTGAGACTCAGTCTTGGCGTTGTGGAGAACATCTCAGCAGCCAAGTCTCTTATCGTGATCAACAGGGCCGCGTCATCGTCACTGGGAAGCTGATCGTCGCCGACTCCAACAAGGATTTGGCGATGGAATTGAGTCGAGGACGCACGGAAGTCATGGACACGCCACTCGTCCCTCAGGGGCCGCAGAGCCCGCTGAATTCCTATTCCGGCAAGCTGCTCGCTGATGGCGAGTGGCAGTGGTGGGTCGCCAATGAAAGTAACCATTCGCCTCGCAATTGCCGGATCGGTGACGAAATCATTCTCGGAGCGACGTTAGTGCGTGACGACGAGGGCATGGCGCTTGTGTTTAATGGCGGTAGGCGCGCGGTGACCGGGGAAGAATTATCGCTTCCCGCGGAGGAGATCGAAGAATGGTTGAATTTGCCACCGAGTGATTTTAGCAAGCCGTATCGTACGTTTCGGTTTGAGGATGGATGGTTGACGCACGTCGATGGCATCTCGACGAAGAACTTCTTTCATGACGCTGTCGATCATCGCGACATATTCTTCCGCGCCGAAAGATATTGGAACTACCAGTTTCGGGCCGATAATCACGCCGGTCAACTTTTTAAGTACAGAAAAGCTGAGGACAAACTTTTCGAAGTCATTCCGATCATGCTAATCGATAGGAATTCATACAAGCTGACGTTTCAAGGATCCACGGCAGCGCTGCCGCGGATCGCCATCATTCATCAAGTACTGGCAACTGCAGGATTGGTGTTCGATTTCCAATTCGGACAGCTCGTTGTCGCAACGGATCAGCAAGCAGCTGACAACGATCCGACGGGTGTGCTCGCGATTTCAAGCGATTCGGAAGTTGGACGACGGTTAGACGAATTCGGGGGAGTTCGTTTCACAACAATCGAATACCCGATCCCACGTTTCGGCAGGATCTGCAAAGATCTTGAAAAGCGGCTAAATCGAAATGTAGATGATCCGCCAATTTCGATCGAATTTCCCAGGCAATTGTCCGACACCTATGTGCGTGAAACTACGTTTGGCCAATATCATCCAAAAACGTATCGCAACTTATTGGGTCAGTTGCTTCAACGCGCTGACTTGACGTGTACGGTCGAGGAAAACGTCATCAAGATTCACGAGTGATCCCGATCGGTGGCTTCGTCATTTCTAACGCGGGCGTAGGTCTGTACCAGCCCGCGTGTTATAGAAGCGAAGCGTTAGGAGGGATCGCGTGATTGTGGTTGATGACTTGCTGACGTTTTTTGAAGTTGCGATTGTGCCTCAGACAGGAGAAAAGCGGTAACCCGAAGCCTGAGCGAATTGTTGGAGACGTCAAGGGTCTACGATTTGACGTTAACAGATTTGGAATTTGGGCCCCTT
Organism: Pirellulaceae bacterium; assembly: GCA_041623895.1. Lineage (GTDB taxonomy): Bacteria > Planctomycetota > Planctomycetia > Pirellulales > Pirellulaceae > JBFJVZ01. The sequence continues at coordinate 13,664 of JBFJVZ010000136.1, forward strand.
GGTGCATTCGCTTGCCTCGACCGAGGCGACTTGGGCGCCGCTGTTCGACGCACCGGTCATCTTCACCTCCGCGCTGAATCGCCAAAGCCTAACAGCTGCCGGTTTCATCGACTGATACAGGTGTCGCTGGACAGCAATCCAGGTTGGCAACGTTCGTCCTGGCTCGCCTCCTTCAGCTCGCTGTGGCAGAGGGGCTGGGGGTTGAGGGAGCCGGGTTCACTGAGTCGCAAATTCGTTTGCCCGAGCTCGTTGGTCGTGGGCAACAGCTGTGCTCTCAGGATCCCTGCGTTTTGGCTTGTCAACGACGTTAGCGTCGGTGCTTTCGCAGCGGCTTGGATTCGCGGACAAAACCGCCGGTCGGACCCGAGTGGAATCTTGCTGCCGGTAGTGCGACAATCTTGATTGGTTTTCTAGACTTCCTTATCTCGAGCATTCACATGCAGATCCCCTGCCCAAGTTGTGGTGAGCAACTACCAATCAGCGATCAGCTGCTGGGCAAGAAGATCCGTTGCGGTGGATGTCGCGCTGTGGTCGATATTCCAGAAGAACTTGGCGAGGATGAAAATGGGGTTGGGGCGTCCGCCACGGTGGCAGCGATCGATTCAAACGAGATGCCTGATCAGGCGATCGCTCCGGTGCCGTCCGCGCCGACCAAAAGTCCTGCTGCCCAACATCCTACCCCGGCGTCGGCCCAGTCTGACGACAACGCCCCCACGATGTTGGTTGATTGCGTCTGCGGCAATCGGAGTCGCGTACCGACATCATCAGCGGGAAGCGAGGTGCGTTGTCCAAGTTGCCAACGATTGATGCGGATTCCCAATCCACCGGCGGAACGAAATCCAACATTCATATCAGGAGGTACTTTTCCACAGACTCCCTTACCAAAATCCAACACGATCGCGGCGGCCTCGGTCGCTCAGGCACCGCTCGTTCATCCCTACCCCGTGCATCCCAAGCAGCAACCGACTGAAATCAGCAACACCCCGATCATCATCACGGCCGTTTGTTGTTTATTTGCATTGATGCTACTGATTGGGACCGCGGTTTTGCTTGAACGCAGGTCCGAAAAATTGGCAACGGCAGAACCGGTTCAGGAAGAAAGCGAATCGGAAACCGCCGATCGAGTAAGTTTTCAGGAAGGTTACTCCATGATCTTGCCGCCTGGGTGCAAACAGGAGTCGCGGGAGGAGATAGGACGAGGCTCGGTTGTCTATCGGTTTAACAGCGAAGCAGGTTTTGGCCTTACCGTAGCCATCATCCCCGATGAATCGATTGATCTCTTTTCAAGCCCGCCGAAAGACATCCGCCAGGCTTTCGTGAAAGGTATCAAGGGGTTGGACATCAACATCGATGCCGCCGAGATTCAGCCGAAGCATCTGTTGGTAAACGGTCTGCGTGCAGTGATGTTTCGTTTTTCAGAAGAAGAGTACTACACGGGCGTTCGTTTCACCTATTTTATGGTGGTGTTGGACAAGGGAACGAAGCTCGTCCTGAGTTTTTCCGGGAAGAACGGCGATGATAAGGAAATCACCTGGCCGCACCATTGGCAAGATTCCTTGGTGACGCTTCGCAACGAAAGTTACGTCAAAAAGCCGAACGCCAACTAGGCGCGAAGAACCGCAATGGGCGGCCCCTAGTAGTCGCCGAACAGTCCGTGGTTCAATGTTTAAAGCGAGTGTTTTGGTTTACCGACGCCCATGACAAACTTTGGAAAAGACTACATCAAACTACAGCGCCGTGATTTGCCAGGATGGTCCGTGGTGGATTGGCTGAATGGAGGAGGTTTCTGGCGTAAATTGCCAGGGGCCTACTCGTGAGGAATTACTTTAGAACCTTCGTGAAGCACTTGCCGAAGCGCTAGAGATGAATCGCGAGGATGCCCGACGGGCCACGGGTAAGGACTTCGAGCAAGTTTGGTCATGCCCTCTGCGGAAACTGTGCTGACGTGGATACTCCGATTCGCTGGCGTCCTCGGATGCATGGCAATCGTAGGCGTTGTAATGCCACATTCCTGGCTATCGTGGTGCGTGTTGAAAATTGAACCTAAGCTGCCCGAAGGACTTCTCGTCCCATACTTGGCGAGGTCCGCTTCTTTATTTGCCTTATTAATAGGGCTCTTGCTACTGGTGTTTTCCACAAACGTAAAACTGTACAGAGTGCCAATCAAGGTCGTCGCCATTTGGACGATTTGCGGCAACGTTGCGTTTTGTCTGTACGCATTTCCCAATCTCTCTTTCGTACTCGATAACGGCTTGTTTTGGTTCATCGCATGCGACGCGACGTATTCTTTTGCGACGGCCATTGCCATCCTGCTCTTGCAGCGGCGCATCCCTGTTGACTGATGGGTAGAGTTAAAATTTGCTGACCGTAAGCGTTATCTTCGCCGCTTTCGCGTGGCGTCTGATGCACCGCCTTCAGTTCAGACGACAAGCAACTGCGAGAAGTCACCTCATCCGACGCGACTTCGTGAATCTCCAAACTGCGATCGGTGGGACAAATCGATGTCAAGAAGCAAATCGCTTCGCCGCTTCGGTGGTGAGACCGACGCAGATTTCCGGCTTCGGCGCAGTTTTCCAGATTCTCGTCACGGATTTCACGAAGACTGCAGTGAAGCGATTCAGCGAACTCGCGCTGGTCGATGCACCCGCCAGCACGAATCAATACGCGGTTTCTGCCTTCGGTGTGCTCACTCACACTCCGTTCTGGCACCCTTCTCCCCCACAAGTGAAAGC
>JBFJVZ010000137.1:0-16354 GCA_041623895.1 Pirellulaceae bacterium
GACAAGTCCTGGCCTACGAGATATCTGACAATGCGCTGACCGGGTTACTCCGAAAGCCCGCGGCGAGCTCGTAGTCTTGCCACCATCGCAATCGATGAAAACACCAGCAATATCACGCTGAACACAAAGTAGCCAAACACAATGGTGAGGTTGCCAACATTGGCGGGCTGCTCGTCAAAGTCTTGCTTGAGATTCGCGTCCAGCGGCAACGAAAACAAGGCAGAAAACGGACTGGTGATGCCGCCGTATTCGGCGCTGGCAATCTGCTGGGAACTGAAATCCAGGATCGTCATCAGTGATGCAATTGTCGGCGGCGCGACGTACAGCAACAGCAGTACGACATAGGTGCTGAGCAGAGCGATCGATGTTTTCTTGGCAAACAAAGAACACACCAGAGCCACGACGGCATTGACAAGGCAAACCATCAACACGATGCAAAACATCCCGACAATGGCTTGCCAGTTAGACCAAAACCGGTTGTTCAATAACGCCCCGAGCAACAGCGGCCAGAGCAAGAATGCCGTCAGCACGGCCGAGATCCGGAATCCGACCACGAATTTGCCGATCAGAATCTGCTTGGGCGTCAGCGTCGTGGTCAGCAGCAAATCCAGCGTCTGACGTTCGCGTTCACTGGTCATGCTGCCGGCCAAGAACACAGGTCCCACCAACATGTTGAAGACGATCACATAGACCGCAAACCAAGGGGCCCGATCGATCTGCCAAAACAGAAACACGCCCATCAAGGGGATCGCCAACAGCATGCTGATCTGAATGACCAGCCGCAGCATTAATGTGCCCTGGCTAAAGATCTCGCTATGGATCTCCTTATCGTAAACCGGGTTTGCCCCGTCCGGCATCAATTCCTGTTTCTTCGGTGGCGCAAACAAGCGGTCGGGAAATTGGTCGGGCTGGATCACCAGGCCAACCGCTTCTTCGGCTTCCTTCTCCAAGTCGATGACTTCCTTACCCTCACTGCCCACATCCGGAGGATACAGCATACGGCCAGCCGCCGCCGAACACATCAGAATCACAGCCGAAAGCACGAACGCGGGAATCACCAGCACCGCCAACTTGAGCCGCAGTTCACCATCGCCCGCCAACGAGCGCCAAAACATTACCGCAATGATCACCAGCGGCAAGATCACGAGATAGCTGACCACAAGCGAGCTGCTGGTACGCGAAAAATAACTGCTACAAAAGACTCCGATCGCACCAAACAGAATGACCGAAACGATCAACCCCAGATAAGCCGCCAGGACTTCATACAGGCTGACTCCACCCAGCGGCAAGCACAGCACAATGATCGGCAAAGAAGCCAGAATCAGCATGCCCAAATGCGTCAGCGAAGCGACCATTTTGCCGAACACGATCGCGCCGGGCCGCATCGGGCTGGCCAACAGCATTTCGTAAGTCACGCGTTCCTTTTCACCGGTGATCGTGCCGGCGGCAAAACTGGGTGCCATCAGCGATGCGATTACGTATTGGCCCAGGAAAAACAAATTCACCAACTTCGTCGCTGACGGTGGATTGCTGGTCAAATCCAACCGTTCAGCCGTCGGCCATGCGACCAGCACCACGACAGCCAACAGAATCTGATACATCGCGAGCAGAAAGAATGCTCGATTGGTTCGCAGATTTACGAGCAACTCGCGCTGCAAGACTGGATTCTCTAAGATGTACATGCGCGGTCAGCGAAAGTCGCGTAACGAAAAGTACAAGCGTGCCCGATCGAATGATAATCCATGCAAGCCATCAGCTGTTCGATAACACCGTCTTGGATGGCTTCCCCGGCTGCTCTGCAACATAAGTCGGCACGGCATATCCGGGAAGCATCCGACGTAGCTCTTCTACCAATTCTAAACCTTTGGAAATCGGCACTTCAAAGTGCCCCGCCCCGCGGACCCGGTCCAGCTGATGCAGGTAATACGGGCTAATTCGCCGATTAACCAGCGCTTGGCACAATTGCATCAAGGTTTCAGCCGAATCGTTTACTCCACGTAGCAGAACCGCCTGATTCAGTACGGGAATTCCAGAATCGATCAGGCGGTCCGTCGCCGCCAGTACTTTGCTGTCCAACTCGCGAGGATGATTGGCGTGGATCACGATCCAAGCCGATAGCCGACTTGCCGCTAAGCCGTCCACCAACGCGGCCGTGACACGCTGAGGAATGACGACCGGCATTCGAGTGTGAATCCGCAGCCGGCGGACGTGAGGCAGCGCTTCGATTTTGCCAATCAACTGAAACAATTTCTCATCAACCAGTGTCAACGGATCGCCGCCACTTAGCAGCACCTCTTCGATTTCTGGATGTTCCCGCAGATAATCAATCGCCCCTTGCCAGGAATCGCTGATCGATCCAGCCGTGGCGTAAGGGAACTCGCGGCGAAAGCAATAACGACAATGAATTCCACAAGCACCGGTGGCAATGACCAACGCGCGGCCAGCGTACTTTTGCAACAACCCACCGGTGGCCAGCGCGGCAATCTCCCCGACGGGATCGGGCACGAAGCCACCACGCTCGATCGATTCGTCGGCGGACGGTAAGACTTGCAACAAAAGTGGGTCTGTTGGGTCGCCCGGCTTGATTCGACTTAGATATTCCAGGGGCACAAACGTCGGAAACGATTCGGCGGCGATGGCTGACTCGTCCCCCTTCAGCCCTAAACGACGACGCAATTCGGCACCGCTACGGATTGCCAATTTGATCGCCAACTGCCAGTCGACCTCCTGACTGCCATGGCATTCCTGTCGGTCCAAACCGGTGGGGACAAGATTCGGGTTTGGCGTTAAAATCTCGCTGGAATGCATGACACAGCCGTCCTGAAACAAGTTCTAGCTCTCATGCAATGACCCACCAAAGTTACCAACTCACTCGAATTTTGGAGCCATTACACGCATGGCTACTTATAACACAAGCGACTTCCGAAAAGGGCTGAAGGTACAAATTGATGGCGAGCCCTACTTGATGACGGATATGCAATTCGTCAAGCCCGGCAAAGGAAACGCCCTGTACAAATGCAAGCTGAAAAACCTGATCCGCGGCACAACGCTGGACCGGACTTACAAAGGCGGCGATTCGTTGGAATCAGCCGATGTGGAAACCACTGACGTTTCCTTCCTGTACCGTCAAGGCGACAACTACGTATTCATGCACCAAGAAACCTTCGAACAGTATGAGGTCAGCAGCGATGTTGCCGGCGACATCGAAAAGTATCTCAAAGACGGCATGAAATGCACCATGACGCTGTACAACGGCAACGCGATTATCGTCGAACCGCCAAATATGGTCGAGCTGGAAGTCATCGATTGCGCCCCGGGTGCCAAAGGCGACACGGCGACTAACGTGACCAAGCCGGCAACCGTGGAAACGGGGGCCGAATTCATCGTTCCCGGATTCATCAAGGTTGGCAATATTATCAAGATCGACACGCGAACCGGTGAATACACGGAGCGCGTCAGTAATTAGTTGGCCCCGGTAGCGGAAGTCGAAAGACTTTCCCAGGATCCGGATCTGTCGAGACGATTCAGGGTATGATCGTCAAATCGTTGTGCTTCGAGGCTACTCGGAGCTCCGCTGCGAGTCTTTCCAGTTCGCGTTTCCAACGGCTCACCCACACCGATGCCGGCAGCGATGATCGCTCATGGTTAACACACTGTTCCTGCCCGAAATTCGCGAAATGCTGGCCGAGCAAGATCGGGCCGGGCTGGAGGAGTTCTGCACTGCGGTCAATCCGGGCCGCACCGCTGAGTTCATGGAAGGATTGACGGATAACGAGATTTGGCAGGTCCTGCAATTCGCCGAGTCGTCACGACGGGCGGAGATCTTCAGTTACTTTGACGAAGAACGTCAGGTTGCAATGTTGGATCTTCAGGATCCCGAGCAAGTGGCGGATCTGGTCGATGATATCCCCGCCGATGATCGCGTCGACCTGATTCAAGAACTTGACGATACTCGTGTTGATCAAATCTTGCCGCTGCTGCCGGCGGAGGATCGGCGAAACATCCAGCGGTTACGGTCTTATCCGGAAGAAACCGCGGGTGCATTGATGACCACCGAGGTCGCAATGCTGTCCGAAAAAATGACCACTAGCGAGGCGCTGGAAGAACTCAGTCGCCAGGCTCGGGAACTGGAAACGATTTACTACTTGTTCGTTGTTGACGACGATAAGCTGCTGCGTGGAATCGTTTCAGCACGCCAACTCGTTTCCTCGCTCGGCAAGCCCGAACGCACGCTTGGCGAAATGATGGAAACCGACGTCATCGTTGCGCTGGTCTCGGAAGACCAAGAGTCTGTCGCTGAAAAAGTCGAGAAGTTCAATTTGCTGGCCATTCCCGTCGTCGACTCCGGACGTCAACTGCTGGGCATCATCACGCACGACGACGTGATTGATGTTGTTCGCGAGGAGTTGACAGAAGACGTGCAGCGAATCGCCGCCGTAGAACCGCTGGAAGACGATTTCTTGAGGATCGGCCTGCTGGTGCTTTCCTGGAAACGAGGAATCTGGCTCACGATTCTTTTTTTTGCCGCTCTACTGACGGCATTGGCGCTGAAGCATTATCACGATGAACTCGCGCAATACGCCTGGCTGGTCTATTTCATTCCTCTGATCATCAGTGCCGGCGGTAACTCGGGAAGCCAGTCCGCGACACTTGTCATCACGGCAATGACCGGCGGCGAGGTGAAGGACGGTGATTGGCCCAAAGTCTTGTCACGCGAGGTCATCGTGTCACTGCTGTTGGGCGGTTTCCTGGCCTTGATTGGCTTTCTCACGGCAATCTTTATCGCCCCCGACGTGGGCAGCGCCGTCGTCATCCCCATGACGCTGCTCTCGGTGATTGTCGTGGGCTGCTTGTTCGGCGCCATTTTGCCGATCACCTTCAAACACATCGGCTGGGACCCGGCGTTGATGAGCAATCCGTTTGTCGCCGGAATCGTTGATATTCTGGGGATCGTGATTTACATCAACATCGCCAGACTGATGCTGGCGTAACCGTATTCACAGCTACCTTCGCGTGGTCCCTCTTAGCGGTATCGGCGACAGTCGTTCAGCCGAGTAGCCAACCGGCGCAACAATCCCCGCCGTGCTCGGGGTAAGTCCGGAAATCGTCGTCAAGTCCACTCGCTTGGCAGCCGACTGCGGCATGACAAAAAGTTGTGGGTCACCGCTGAGCAGTTGATTGATCGCATAGGAACCGATGTCAATTCTCATCGACAGTGGTGGCCCGGATGCCGGTGCCAAATTGACCGTCACCAGATGCGGCAGCACACATTGTTGTTCCTCGTAAAAACGGTGATTGGTCGCCTGGCTGGTTGCAATCAGCCGACCGTCCGGAGCGTACAGAAATTGTTCCGTCACATAACCCCCGCTGGGCTCGACAAAGCAGACTCGTTGGTAGACTCCGTCGGGCATTGCGGTCGTATTGCGGACTTCAAGCTTCCCATCCGGACGTGACACTGGTCCCGCCACGACCGTACTGGGATCGATCTGTACCAGCCCCAGTGCTTCGATCAGCCAGGTTGGATCGATCGGCAAAATCGCGCGGTGCAACTGCTGACGATATTTTTCGTGTTCAGCAAAGTAAAGCGTTTTCGACATTCCTTCGGGAACCTCGAACCAGAAGACTTCGTCATTGCTGCCCATATCCAATCCGGAACCAAGCACGATTGGCACACTCGCGCGCAGGCGAAATCGTCTGTCCCTCTCCATCGACACCGTGGCGCTAAGTTTGGGAACGTTGGGCATCGAGAGCACGTCAACTGAAGCCGAGTTGGTCGATAACTGGCGAACGTTGGCTGATCGATTCACCGCGGCCGTCACCTCCTGGATCGTTGGTGTTTCATTCAGGACTGGGGGAGGCGGCGGAAAGATTACAGGCGCACTGCGCGGCATGCACGTGGCTCCGCCCGATACAAAACAAATCAGCAAGATTGAGATCCAAGAGAACGAGCGCATCCGTGCGTGTTTCCAATCGTGTTGGTTTTGACTTCTCCAGTTGTGCCAACCGCTAAACGGTGGCACACGATTCAGGATTCTTCCGTGTCGTCGACTTCCAATTCAGATGCGTCGCAGTACAACAATTCGTTCAACTCGTCCAGCAACTTCTCTGACTCACTGCGACCAATTTGACAAGTCGTGACCTCGATCACCGATCCGTCGGTTACATCTTTCACCAGCAGCGTGTTTGAGGAATCTTGCTCGCCTGCGGGCTGGTGGAGTTGAACGATTTTTCTCCTCAGTAACATCAGCGCTAGCAAGTAGCGAGTTTTTGACTTTTCCGGCACGTCGGCCATCTGCCGCAGCAAATCAATCAGAACTTCTTTCGGTGCCAACACCAACTTTCGCTCATCCCTGGTCGGTATGCGATTCTTCCAGACACCGATCGCACCTTCAGGAGGTCCCTGCCAGGCTTCAGCCGAATAATCCCTGCGTTCGTATTCGTCTCCCGACTCCAGGACGACGGAGTAATACCATTCGCCCTCGCGCAGCGGTCGCCGCAGCGCGTGGCACTGGCGGGAGCAACGACTGACCTTGTATTCACCCAGCATGAAACAACGTGTGGAACAGTGGGTATTAAAATGAGAAACGCAAGTCAGACCTGTAACATATCGCGGGTGAGCTTTGAAAGAGCGTTCAGCGGGCCATCAGGGGCTGCCTTCCTCGGCTCGCTGCATGGCTTCCAGCGTCAATTTCAGTTGTCGGCGAGCGCGACTGAGCCGGCTCCGCACCGTGCCGATCGAAATGTCCAAGATTTCCGCGATATCTTCGTAGGAATTTTCTTCCATTTCGCGCAGCACCAAGATGGCTCGATGCTCATCGGTCAGTTGCGTCATGGCCTGGCGCACCATCTTGACACGCTCCTGGCGGAGCATCGGTTCATCAGCCGCTTCGCCCTGATCGACGACCTCCAGGCCATTATGCTCCCGAGAATAGTCCAGGGAAACTCTTGCCCGCTTACGTCGCCGGCGAGTCAGCGCGCTGTTGAAAGCAATGCGATACAGCCAGGTAAAGAATTGGCTGTTCCGCTGAAATGTGTCCAGTTTGATAAAAGCGCGGATAAAGGCCTCTTGAACAACCTCTTCTGCCTCATCCGGCGATCCCGTCACCTGCAGCATCGAGGCGAACAATCGATCCTGATTGATCTCGACTAGTTGCGTGAATGCGGCACGGTCTCCCTGGAGCGCTCGATCAATTAGTTGGGACTCTTCGGCCACTCCAGCTTCTTTCAATCGAATCCGGCGGCGGCGGCAGTAACGCCAGGCCCGCCCATGACAATCAACATTTGAGACAGTTCCATTCTAGCGGCGAGTGCGGAGGATGTTGAAACAAGATCAAAAAAACCGCGCCGGGACATCGATTACCCAAGGCATCGATTGCCCACGCCGCGGTTGAAGTTACTCGAAGCTGCCCAACGGACCGGACCGCCAAGGGACTGAACTGCCAACGGACCGGACTGCTAACGGACCGGCAGCGGATCAGCCAGCCGACGGTGTGCCTTCAGATTCGTCCGCCGACTTTGCTCCGGAATGAGTCACGACGATCTTTTTGGCCGCCTTCTTTTCAAACTTGGGTAGAGTGACCGTCAACACACCGTTTTCGTAGTTCGCTTCAATTCGTTCTTGGTCAACGAGTTTGGGCAAGCGAAATTTGCGCCGGAAATCGCCAAAGCGACGCTCGCCGGAGCGCCATGTCACTTCCTCGGCCGCTTCAACGGGGGTTCGTTCACCATCAATCAACACGTGGCCGTCTTCGATCTCGATCGAGATATCATCCGGGTTAACGCCCGGGACATCCAGACTCAGCTTGTAAGCGGTTTCGGTTTCTAGGGCGTCCATCGCCGGTAAGAAACTTGATGCCACCGGTTCGTCGCCGAGAATCGATCCAACCAGTGCGTTCATATCCGAAGCCAGCTCGTTAAAAAGACGACCGGGCATGTGGTGAGGCAATACCATTCTCATTGTTCAGACTCCAGAAAAGGGATCGGCCGCCTTCTCTGACTGCCAATACGACAGATCGCCGGGGGCCGCTCTTCTGAATAATGCAAAGGCGATGCCAAAGGCCCGCTTTGGCACCCCACGAACGGATTCGACTTGTTTTTGGCAGCCATTGCCCCGTCGGAGCCGCAAAGGACATGGAACCGCCGGGGGCGGAGTCAAGTTACCTCGGCTGCTTGTCGAAGCCCCGGCTCAATTCAACTCGCCGTTGCCGTGTTGGCCGGTCAAGTGGCGTTGAAGATACGTTGCTCGTTCGATATTTCGATCGGAAGAACCGAGCAATCGTCCGTGAAGTTTTTGCAAATGCGCCGGCTGTGTATGGATAAAGAGCTTGTTGATCGTGCCGACTTGAACGTCGTCGATTAAGCCCAGGTTCACGCCCATGCGAACCTTGGACAAGTAGTGCATCGTTTCCTCGCTGCTAATTTTCTTTGCCGTGCTCAGGATTCCCAGAGCCCGGCTGACGTCATCGTGCAAATCTTGCTGGCTCTGATCGACCAGGAAGGATCTCGCTTTGCGTTCGTATTCGATGATCCGCGGGACGACTTCGTCGCCGATCAATTCAAGCAGTTTTTCCTCGCTGTGCCCCAGCGTGATTTGGTTGCTAACCTGATAAAAGTCGCCGGTGTACTGCGATCCCTCACCATACAGACCGCGCACGGTGACATTGATTCGCTGCATGCTGCGGAACACTTTTTCGATTTGCCGCGTGATCACCAATGCGGGCAAGTGCAACATGACGCTGACGCGAAGTCCCGTGCCGACATTGGTGGGACAAGCGGTTAGATAACCGTACTTGGGATGGAAGGCATACAGGATCGCGGCTTCCAGTTTATCATCCAACGCATTGATTTGCTTCCAGGCATTTCGCAGGTCCAGGCCACTGTTCATGACTTGGATGCGCAGGTGATCTTCTTCGTTGATCATCACGCTGTAGCGTTCGGTGGGATCGATTGCGACGGCGCGGGAACCCTCCGCTTCGGCAATTTCTCGGCTAATCAATTGGCGTTCGACCAAGAACTGCCGATCGATTTCCGACAACTGCTCGATATCGATGTAGCAGATGTTTTCCCAGCCATCCAGCGATTCCATTCTGGCGCGAACGGTACGTTCAATACTGACGCGGTCTTCATCGCTACAGCGGCGAATGAAAGGAAAGTCCGCAAGGTTGCGAGCCAGCCGGATGCGACTGCTGATGACGATGTCCGATTCCGGGCCCGTCCCCCGCATCCACTCACCTGAGCTTTGAGCCAGATCGTCAAAGTCCGCGCCGCGTTTCACTCGTAATTGTCTCCGTTATTTAAACCGCCCGACACGATTTGTCGCATCAAGCGTCAGTTTCCGATTCGTCCGCAACACTGCCCTCGGTCTCAATACGCTGCAACTCGTCCCGAATCTCCGAGGCACGTTCGTAGTCTTCGCGTTCGACTGCTTCTTCCATGTCGCGACGCAGATGAATCATCTGAGCTTGCAAATCGGCGGTTGCCGCAGCCCGCTTGGGTCGTTTACCAACATGTACCGTCGCATCATGAACATTTCTCAACAGCGGTGTCAGATCCGAGTCAAAGTGCGTGTAATCGTAGGGACAGCCGAGCCTTCCGGAGTTGCGAAACTCAAAAAAAGTGATGCCGCAAACCGGACATTCTTTCTGGTCCAGTTCCTCCAACTCTTGTTTTGTCTGCCCCAAGTTCAGCTGCTTTGCCAAAGCGCCGGCAATCGAAGCCGCAGATTCCATCGAATCCTTCTGCAAAAACCCCCGCGCGTGCTCTTCGCACAGGTGCATGACCTGTGGCCCGGTTGGCTCGGTCAACTCAGTGATGTGAAAGGTGGCTGGCTTTTCACAGTATTGGCATTTCATGATCAGCTCCGCCTCGCGTCCAAAACCAGCACATTGACGTAAATCTTTGGCTTCAAACGAGTAAAGAAAAAGACAAAGGGATTCTATCGTCGGCCAAGGTGGTGTCAACGTGAACCCCGCTGTGCGGCACTCGCCTCTGGCACAATGACGGGACCGAAAACCGCATGATCACGGCTGGCCGCCCGTCCCCTACACGTCAAGGAATGATCGGCCGACACTATTAGTGCCGAGCCCTGTTGCCCGATAGCCAGATCCCAACGCAAACATCATTCAAAATTGACCGGCATTCGCTTCCATGCATACGCCCTGTTTCGACGATTTCGCCGACCTCGCCACGATCCACGAATTCGTCCCCGTTTACCGTCGCTTGTTGAGCGACACTCTGACGCCGGTTTCCGCCTTTCGGCTGCTTGACTCGGGTGGCCCCGCCTGCTTGTTCGAGAGCGTCGTGGGCGGCGAAAAGGTTGGACGCTTCAGTTTTCTGGCTGCCGAGCCCATGCAGCGGTTCAGCGCCAAACGTGATCAGATCACCGTCACCGACTTGTCCGACGGCGCGATACAACAATCCACGGCTACGGATCCAGTCGATGCTTTTCGCAAACATTTTCATTACCGCGTCGCACAGATCGAAGGCTTGCCTCCGTTCGTTGGCGGCGCCATCGGCTACGCCGGCTACGACGTTGTCCGTTATGTTGAGAATCTGCCGAATGCTCCGCCAGATGACCGCGACTTGCCCGACTTGGATTTTTCCTTCTTTCACACTCTTTGCGTTTTTGATCACGTCGATAAAACGATCACCGTGATTTCCCTGGCCGATTGCCGCAGCGCGAATTCGCCAGATCAATTTACGCTCGCCTATCAATCGGCTTGCCAGCGAGTAGACGCAACGATCGAGAAACTTTCCAGCAACGTGGCCCTGAAACCGGTGGAATGGAACCCCGACCAATGGCAAGCGGAAAGTGCCAAACATCCACTGCAAGTCACCTCTAACTTCACGCGTGAAGCCTTTTGCCAGGCCGTTCGCGAATGCGTGGAATACATCCGCGCCGGCGATATCTTTCAAGTCGTCCCCAGCCAGCGGCTCTCCGTCAAGACAGATGTCGACCCGCTGGAAATCTACCGTTCCCTGCGGGTCGTCAATCCCAGCCCCTTCATGTTTTTTGTCCGCACACCTGATTGCGTGTTGGTCGGGTGTTCGCCGGAAATCATGTGCCGCGTCTCCGATCGTACCGTGACCGTGCGACCGCTGGCCGGAACTCGCAAGCGCGGCCGCACCGAAAAAGAAGACAAAGCACTGGAACAAGAGTTGTTGGCCGATCCCAAAGAACGGGCCGAGCACGTCATGCTGGTAGACCTGGGCCGCAACGATGTCGGCCGCGTGGCCAAATTCGGCACGATCGAGTTAACCGAAGTCATGGTCGTGGAACGATACAGTCACGTCATGCACATCAGCAGCGAGGTCCAAGGCACACTCCGCGACGACTTGGATGCCTTCGACGCATTGAAAGCTTGCGTGCCCGCAGGAACCGTTTCAGGCGCGCCGAAAGTCCGAGCAATGGAGATCATCGACTCGATCGAACCTCATCGACGCGGCCCCTACGCCGGCGCCGTGGGCTACATCGATTATCGCGGCAACATGGATACTTGCATCGCGCTACGCACAATGGTCATCAAGGATGGTATCGTGCACGTGCAAGCCGGTTGTGGAGTCGTCGCCGACAGCGACCCCGAAGCCGAATACGAAGAAACGCTGAATAAAGCCAAAGCGCTGATCGCAGCGATCGAATTGACCGCGCAGCGAGTGAGCTAGTGCATTTTCAAATATCTCGTAGGCCAGGACTTGTCCTGGCAATTTGGCGCCAGGACAAGTCCTGGCCTACCGATGATCCCACATCAATGATGAAATTGCTCTAGCAGGCACACGTTGCGCTCGGTTTGCACGTGCGCTGTTGCCTGCCGCTCAGCGTCGTTACGAAGCCGAAGCGTCCGTTTTCTTGCGCATTTCGATCGTGCCGGAGGCTCGGCAGCCGATAGCCTGGGGCGCGAGCCACAAAGGGATGGGCTCGCGCCCCAGGCTTGATGCGATCGCCGCTCCGCGGCTAAAAATCGCAACTTCAAAACTCGCTCGCGACCCCGCGGGGCCGTTGATTAGGATATGCAGATCAATCTCAGGTCAACAACATGCTCCGCCTCCTGCCGCTGCTAGCTCTGATTTTCGCACTTGCCAGTTCTCGCCCCGCGGACGGGCAAACATCATCAACCGCAGCAGCGGTCAGCCACTGGTTCGAGCTTGCTGCTGAATTGGTCGACGACGAAGCCTTGGCCGAACCCCACGACGTCCAATTGCAAGGTGATCTCGCTTACATTCCCGGCAAAGGCGGCTCGATCGCGATCGTCGATGTTGCCGAGCCGGCAATGCCCCAGCTGATCTGGCATCGCTGTGATCCCGATGCTCTGCCCAATATCGAAACGGTGTTGCCGCTGGGCAAGTATCTGCTATTGGGGGCACGAGACTTTCACTGGCTGGATGTTTCTGACCCGGCCAATCCTTCGCTTGTCCAAACAATTTCCGACCGAGATCGAATCGACCATCTCAATGGCCTGGTGAAACGAGGGAACTACATCTTCGCGGCGGCCAAGACCGGCTGGATTGATGTCTTCGACGTCAGTGACTTGACCGCGCCAACGATCTTGACGGCCTTGGATGTCCGTCATACGCACGGCTTGAAAAAGCCACATGACATCGATTTCCTCGATCAGTATGTGGTCATCGTCGATTCGCAAGACTTTGCCGGACCAGTCGGCAAGCTAGCGATCTTCAAAGCCTTCAACTGCGCAGGCCAGTTACTCGCCGATGATCAGTGGGAATGCGTGGGCACGGTTGAAGCGGCCGAATTAATCGGGGCCAACCGCCTGCAGGTTTCCGGTCGCTACGCGTTTGTGTGCGGCAGCTGGATGCCGGAAGCACGTGCAGAACTAAGCCACGAAGTCTCGGCCAAATTCTCTGTCGTCGATCTTGCGAATCCGGCCGTCCCCGCGGTCGTTGCTTCCCTGCCGTTTTCCGATTTACGAGGTCCCAACGGATTAACGATTGCCGGCAAAGTTGCTTTCGTAGCTGGCGGGCAGACGATCGAGGCGGTCGACATATCCAACCCCAGGCAGCCGGTACAAATCGGTACTCAAAAGATCAACACACTTCCGCCCGGTGCCGACAACCTTCACGACCTGGTCTATCGCGATGGGTATCTGTTCGTCAGTTGCCAAAGCGAAAACCGATTCGCCATTTTGAAAATCACGGACCAGAGAATCTTGAAGTTGGCGGAACCTTAGCGGCGGATCTAAGCACAAAAGGAAAGCTGAATGGTCCGTGCCCGGAAGACGCGTGCGGGGCTCTTAATACCAGCACGACGCGCCTTCGAGCTGGTAAGAACACTGTCGCGGCACACAAAAACTGACTTGAAGTACCACTAGCCTAGTGCTTTGTCCAGATTCAATCTTAGGGTGGTGGTCGTAGCCGATGTCGCCAGACTTCGGGGTATCTTGGAACGAACCGAATTCTGGCGAATCCGGCTACCCTAAAGTCAAAAGTTGACAGAGCTCTAGACCCAATCCAGACCCGTCATCTGTCTCAAGCGTTCCTCGAAATCCCCAATCAGTCCGCCGACCATTACCCACTGGTCGGGATTGCGCAATTCGATCTCACCGAATTTGTTGATCCGGCAGATCGAATCGCCGGTCACACCTGCCTCGTGTAATTGTTTGAAATCGACCTCGCCTTCATTGACGACATCAAGCAATGTCTTGCCGGTTAATTCGATGAATTGCATGCTGGCTTCATTCCTTCTACGTAAATACTGTTATCCCTGGCGATGTTGTTCAAACCGTGCATCGTTCAATGTCCCTGCTAGCTTAAGGATACGGGCACCAAGTGGTATCCGGCTGACGAATATCTGGGGGGGTGATGTCGGTGTTGTACCATCTGTCTTTGGGATCATCAAAACAGCCGATTTGCAGTTTCATGTTCCTGGGGCGCTGCGGGAGGTCGATTTCGAGTGTTTGCAAACTCAATCCCAAACCGTGTTTTTGGTTCTTGGATTGATCTGCGGTTGATCTTGGTTTGACAGTCTTCAAGAGTGTAAGCTGGCCGTCTGACGGAAATAAGAGGCTTACATCAAGAGTGATCATTAACGGATGATTGATCTGTGGATTAAAGCGCTGCTGAGATTTCCAAGGAATATCGGCCGCGCACAGGAATACCTGGCAAGTAAACGATCGAGAGTGTGCAGATCCGCAACGGAAGCTCCCATTGTGTTGGACTTGCGGACACCGCAACTGCTGTTCGATTCCGGCCGACATCTGGCCTGTCTGGCCTACAACGCCAGATTGGCGGGATCAGCGACGCTACTGCGCTGCAGTCGTTTGCTGTTGGCCGAAATCTCAAGAAAACAATTCGGTCAGGAGTTTCTCTCTGACCCTGATGTGACTTGGTTACCGCCCGAGACAGCAATTCCTCCGAACGCGCTATTGCTGTACGACGGAGACACTACGTTGACAGACGCAGCGCGATCGATGCGGTTGATGGTGGGGCGTGACATCTTGGGAAAAACCACCGTGATGCCTTATCCAATGCATCCGGCCACCCTGTCATTTCTGAATCAGATCGATCTTCCCTCGTTGCGTGAAACATCCAGAAACATCAAAGTCTTTTTTGCCGGCACACAAGCCCCGCGGTACGGCCGTCCAAGGGTCACTCAGGGCTTTGGCGTGCAAGATCGGATCGCGTTACTATCCACCGTTCGGCAACATCGCCACGATCGCGTCGTTGCCTCCCCGGAAAACATCACCAGCGATAATGCCATCGTGCTGTCCGATTCACGCACCGATGCGATCGAGCCGGCCGATTGGTTGCCCACGCTTGCCAAGGCCGATTTCTTTCTTTGCTGCCCGGGCGCGGCTCAGCCGTTGTGCCACAACGTGATCGAGTCCATGAGTGTCGGTACGATTCCGCTGATTGAGTACGGCAACCGTTTGACTCCACCCCTGACCGATGAAGTCAACGCCGTCTGTTTCCGCGGCTCTGGTGGGCTGAAGGAAGCACTGGATCGAATCGACCAGTTGCCGCCCGAACAAATCGCCACGATGCGCCAAAACGTCGTCACTTACTACGAAAGCCATCTGCGGGGCGATCGATTTCTGGCCGAGCTGCGCGACGGCTACCCGAGAAGCGGGATCATCTGCATGCCGTTCAATGACAAGAATTTCTTTCGCGGCAAATTCGCCGCAAATCGCGCTGCTTGAGTCTGTGGTTAACGGCCACTACTGGGAGCAGGATTTGAATCTGGTAGCTTGTGGGTCGCTCCCAGACGCGTGAAAGGAAACTGCATGCCCACGGTCTTGATCACGCCTGAGGCGTTGGTGAACGCTGATGGTCCACATATTGATCTGCTGAAAGACGCTGGTTTTGAAATTGCATTCCCTCAGAATGCCCAGTTCGCTCGCGGTTTGTCCAGCCAGCAGGAGAGCATCCAGGAGCTGAGTGTGGCTGATGCCTTGGTCGCGGGCTCGGAACATTTGACGGCAAACATTATTGACGCTTTGCCCAAGCTGCGCGTGATTGCCCGCAACGGCGTCGGCTATGACCGCGTCGATGTTGCGGCGGCAACCGCAAGAAACATCGTCGTCACGATCACGCCTACGGCGGTTCATGAGGCGGCGGCCGAACATGCGTTGGCATTACTGTTTGCCGTCAGCAAGAACATTGTCGGTGGTGACCGGGCGACGCGCGCCGGCCAGTGGCCGCGTGAAGGGATCGAGCCGATCCGCGGAAAAACGATCGGCATCTTGGGGCTCGGCCGCATCGGCCGCAGCACGGCGACACGGTCGGCCGCACTGGGCATGAATGTGATCGCTCACGATGTCTTTCCGGATCAAGCCTTTGCGAAGCAGCACAACATCGAACTTGTCGATTTTGACACGCTGATCAAGCGCTCTGATGTGTTCAGCATTCATTGTCCGGTCACCGCCGAGACGCGGGGGATCATCAACCGTGACGTATTGCAAAAAATGAAACCCAGCGCGATTCTGATCAATACCGCTCGGGGCGCGATCGTCAACGAAGCAGACTTGATCACCGCGCTTCAATCCGGCTGGATCCAAGCCGCGGGATTGGATGTCTATCAGCAAGAACCTCCCGCCAAAGACAATCCCCTGTTTCAACTGGACAACGTCGTCCTGACACCGCATTCCGCGGGAGCCGATTCACTTGCCATGCGCAACATGGCGATCGAATCGGCCAGCTGTGTGATCCGTCTGCATCAAGGCCAGTGGCCGGGGGATGCGGTGATCAACAAGGAATTGCAAGGGCAATGGAGTTGGTGAGGTTCGCCGGCACGTAGGCCAGGACCTGCAGAGCGTCCGGCTTAGTAGCTGCTGCTCAATAATCATGAAATAAGATAGCGGTGGAAGCGTAAATCTGGACCGCCCCCAAAGAACAGGTTCGCATC
>JBFJVZ010000138.1:0-16338 GCA_041623895.1 Pirellulaceae bacterium
CCCCCGGCTACGATGTGCGATCCCTTTGGGATCAAGAAACCTGCGAAACAGATTTCAATAACGGCAACATACATTTCCACTATCCCAGCCTGCGCCTGCTACCTTTTGACGCGTGTACTCTTTCAGCTCTTCGCGGAAACCACGATGTCAGCCAAAAAACCGAGATTTTCGCCAATCCGCGATCTTCGCCCTTTGCATCCTCGGGCGAAAGCAAGGATAGTAGTTTTACAAGCGAGTCGGCCCCCAGGGTGTGCCTTGCGGGCCGCGAAACAAGTGTTTGCTTCACAGAAATATCGAGTGTCTGAAATGAGAAAGCCTACCTGTTTGGTAGTCCCGGCGATCCTTGCCGTGATCACGGCCATGCCGTGCGACGCTGGTTGGAATTTGCGTAAGCGTCGAAGCTGCCCCAAGAAATGTGTTGCCGTGTGTTGCCCCGTTGCGCCGGTCGTTCACGCCGCTCCTGCCACCGCCTGCGTGGGACCGACCGTGATGATGGCGGAATTCGAGCCCAGTCCGATCAATATCGAATTGACGGGGCAAGTGATCGCCCTGCAGAAACAGATCGAACAGTTGAAATCAGAACACGAGCAACTGCTGGCCGAAAAAGAAAAAGCTCTGGCTGCATCCGAGCAACTTGTGACGACGCAGCGCGCAGAGTCAGCTGAAAAGCTCAAGGATTTTGCCAAGAAAATAAAAGTCAAAGAAGACGCCTTGAAAGAAGCTGAGAAAAAGGCCAATCAGGCGATTGCGCGAGCCAAGAATGCTGAGAAGAAGGCCGACGCGGCAGTCGCGAAAAAAATGCAGGACTTGATGGCTCAACTCACAGCAATCAGGAAGGATGCCGATGATCAAGCTAATGTGCTCAAGAACGAAATAGCAGTGGCCGAGAAAGCAAAAGTAGAAGCTGAAGCGGCGGCTGCCGAAGCAGCAAAGAAGGCACAGCAGCAAGCCAAGAAAGCTCAACAGCAGTTACAGGCAGCGCGCAAACAATCCAAGCAGGCAGCGGACAAAGCAAAGGATCTTCAGAAAAAGCTGACTGCCTCGGAAGCTCGCATCGCCGAACTTGAGGCCAAGCTCAAGGAAGCAGAAGCAGGCAAGAACGAGGACGCGCCCGAGGTTGCAGAAACGCCGACCGAACCCGAACCGGCCAAAGAAGACGAGGACGAAGCGAAACCCGAAGCTCCACCGGCAGACAAAGACGATCAGCCGAAAGAGTCGAACGCCGAGTAAGCGTCGTGGAACTTTTTGGAAGTCATCAAGGCTGGCCGCTTGGGCCAGCCTTTTCTATTGAATGTCGTTTCTGGTATCGCGTCGGAAACACTTCGCCGGGGACGTTGGAAATGTTCTGCCTACCAGATGATTAAGGCTCCATCCCTTGATCCTGGACGACTCCTCTGGTGATCGACCAATAGCACAGCCAGGCAAGCACCGCAAACCCGACCAAGATCGCCCCGTTGATAAGGTAAACGGTCCAGGGGTCTCCAATTCCCATGGCAATCATCAGCACGTGGATGACGAACTGAACCAATAAGCCAACCACGCCACCAAGATAAGCCAACTTGTTTTTTCTGGCGACTAATCCAACCCAAAGGGCCAAGACGGGCAGATTGCCGCAAAACATCCCACCGGCGGTATGATCGTCATTGCTATCGGTTGTAAACAACAGCATGCCGATGAAGACCGTATAGCCAATTGCCGACGCTGTCACCAGGATCAAGCAAAGCGAATACATTCGCGACCGCGGAGGCGGCGCAACTTCAGCCTTGCAAGGCTGCTCGTCCGGTGGCCGATAGGGATTGATCTTTTCTTGCACGCAAATCTCTCGCGTTGCCGCTGTCATTTTTATCAGTTCAATTCTCGTAGCAACGGTGTATCGGGAGGGCGAAGCTCCCGCTGTGCCGCGCCCACTTGTTCTTTACCCGCCGCTGGCTACTACAAATCCGTCCCCTTTCGTTTCCGCGGACGCATGCTGACAATAGGCGTCTGCAAAACTGCGACCCACCACCGGCGTGTGGCAAAGGAAACGCTGATGAAATATGCGATCGTAATTCCCGACGGTTGTGCGGACGAGCCGATCGATGCCCTGGACGGACAAACGCCGCTGCAAGCTGCCAATCTGCCCACGATCGATTCGCTTGCTAAGATCGGTACGCTCGCCTTGGCCAACAATACGCCTGCGCACCTGCCGGCCGGCAGCGAGGTGGCGAATCTGTGTTTGTTTGGATACGACCCTGACGTGTACTTTACCGGCCGCGCGCCGTTGGAGGCTGCTGCTCAGGGAATCACACTGGGGCCTCACGACTGGGCCATCCGCTGTAATTTGGTGACGATTGAGGACCAAGTCATGGTCGATTTCACCGCCGATCATATCAGCACGGAAGAATCGACTGAGTTGTTGAAGGCGGCCCAGTCGGAATTACTTGGTGACGATCCGATCGATGCGCGATTGGAGTTCGTACCGGGCGTTAGCTATCGAAACCTGCTGCTGTTTCGCGGCGACGCGAAGCTGCCGGCGCCATTCGGCAAGGAAACTCGTACCAGCGCCCCGCACGACTTGACCGATTTGTCGGTTTCCCACGATTTCCCCCGCGGACCCGGCAGCGACATTCTGGTTCGGCTGATGAATTCGTCGGCGGAACTTTTTTCCTCGCATCCCGTCAATGCTAAACGAACAGCCATGGGCAAGCGGCCGGCAACCAACGTCTGGTTGTGGGGATTGGGCGGCGCACCCAACATGCCGTCCTTTGATGAACGCTTCGGTGTCCAAGGTGTGATGATCACGGCTGTCGACTTGTTGCGAGGCATCGCGGCACTGGTCGGTTGGCCACGAATCGAAGTCGCCGGGGCGACCGGTTATCTGGACACAGATTATGCGGGCAAGGGCAAAGCCGCCGTTGAGGCGTTGGCTGAATATGACGTGGTCTGCGTGCACATCGAAGCGCCCGATGAAGCATCGCACGAAGGTCGGTATGACGCCAAGATCCAAGCGTTGGAGCAAATTGACTCGCAGATCGTCGCGCCGCTAGTCGCAGCATTGCGGTCGCACGGCGATCATCGCATCTTGGTCACGCCCGACCATCCGACCTTTTGCAGCACGAAGAAACACACGCACGGAATGGTGCCTCTCGTGATGGCGGGCACCGGCGTCGCTACCGACGATCAAACCAGCTACGACGAGGTCGCTGCTGCGGGCAGTGGGCTGCGCTTTGATCACGGTTGGGATTTGATGGATCGTTTTATCAAAGAAAGTCCTTAAGATACTTGCAAGACTGGCAGGGCGAAGCTCCTGCTGAGCCACATGTCGGTACAAAACGCGGCTCGGCAGCAACCTCACCCGCCCGTTCACATTTCGGGTTCATAAGAACACCAAACGATCGCTTCACCTTCACCACATTTTCACGTTCTTATTTGCTTCCATGTCATTGATCGTTCAAAAGTTTGGCGGCACCAGCGTGGCAGACGTCGAGAAGATTCGTGCGGCCGCGCGAAAAGCGATTCGCGCGCAGCGGCAAGGACACCAGGTCGTGATGGTGGTCAGTGCGATGGGAAAAAACACCGATCGGCTGCTCGAATTGGCCGGCGATGTGTGCGATGACCCGCCGGCCCGGGAAATGGACATGCTGCTCAGCACCGGCGAGCAAGTCAGCGTGGCCTTGGTGGCGATGGCGATCCATTCGTTGGGCGCCGAAGCAGTCAGCCTGACGGGCGGGCAGATCGGCATGTACACCGATAGCAGTTTTAGCAAAGCGCGAATTCGTTCGATCTCCACCGATCGTATTCGTGGCTTATTAGACGAAGGCAAAATCGTCGTCGCGGCCGGATTCCAAGGCATCGATGACGATCTGAACATCACCACGCTCGGCCGCGGCGGCAGTGATACCACCGCTGTTGCCCTGGCGGCTGTGCTGAAAGCGGACGCTTGCGAAATCTATACCGACGTGGACGGAGTCTACACGACCGACCCGCGATTGCTGCCCGAAGCTCGCCGCGTCGATGTGATCAGCTATGACGAAATGCTGGAGCTGGCGAGTCTGGGTGCCGGCGTGATGCACAACCGCAGTATCGAGTTCGCGAAAAAATTCGGCGTTCCCATCCACGTTCGCAGCAGTTTCTCCGACACCGAAGGAACGATGATCGTCGCGGAGTGCGAATCGACAATCTCGCCCGTCAGCGGCGCCGCGATGACACCCAACGAAGCCCGGGTGACCATTTTAGGCGTCCCCGATGTACCGGGCAAAAGTTTGCAAATCTTTTCGGCAATCTCCGATTGCAAGATCGCGGTCGACATGGTCGTGCAAAACATCGGCACCAAAGGGCATGCAGACGTTTCCTTCACCGTGCCACGTGACGACATGCAGCGTACGATCCAGGCGGTCCGGTCGGTGCTTGACCAGCTCGGTGCGGACGGAATCACGCACGACGATGCTGTCTCCAAAGTTTCCGTTGTCGGCGCGAACATGGTAAATCAGACGGGCGTCGCGTCACGTATGTTTCGCGCGCTTGCCGATGCCGACGTCAACATTCAAATGATCACCACCAGCGAGATTAAGATCTCGGCGCTCGTTCCGCAGTCACAAGCATCGACCGCACTGCGGGCCGTACATCAGGCGTTTTCCTTGCAGGAGCGGCCCGCGGATGCAAAGTCGTGGGGGCAAATTAAAGCCGACCGCCGCGACAACGGGGATGTTGATTTGCTGTTCAAGCGGCTCCGCGATGATGCCCTGGAAGCATTAACCCTGACCGGTGTTTCCGTGACTGAAAACCAATCGCGTGTGACCCTGTACGGTGTTCCCGACCGGCCCGGGATAGCGGCCGACATTTTTGAAACGATTGGCGATGCCGGGATCCTTGTCGACATGATCGTTCAAGGTTACGACGGCGAAGATGGATCGACCAGTATCAGTTTTACCGTCGACGATCAGGCGATGGAAAAGAGTTTGGCAGTTGCCAAGGTGATCCAAAAGAAACATGGCATGCGCGATGTTACCGCCGGCGGCGACATCGTCAAAGTAACGGTGGCCGGGATCGGGCTCCGCAGCCACACGCACGTGGCCACACTGCTGTTTCAGGAACTAGCCGATAACGACATCAACGTGGAGATGATCGGAACCAGTGAATTGCAGGTCAACGCCGTGATCGACGCAGTTCACGGAGCCGCTGCCAAATCGGGGATCGAGAAAGTCTTCGCCGCCTCGCTGGTCTCGACGTAGTCAGGCTGCATCGCGTTAAACGGAGAGCAAAGATCTCAAAAAACTGCCGTTTTTGACGGTTCTAGGGCAACTTACCCCCCCTGATCGGTCAAATCGACCTTTCTGCTTGGTCAGCTGTCGGCGGGAAAGTATGATATTTAGCAATGAACGGGTATCAAACTCTCCCCTGGGGAAGCGGGATCTGGCCACTCGGCCTGCCTCGTTGGGGAAGTTCTTGATCCGCCTCATCCGTTACTAACGTTTTCGTCGTCGGCTAACCGACGGCGAGGGTATCCCGTTTAGCCGTGTCGTGCGCAGTCTTTACTCCTCTACTGTGTTCGGCCAAACACCTCGCAAACTGAGGCGTCACCATGAAAAGGAACCTTTCCGTGACCAACTTTTCCCGTCGTATCGTTTTTCACTTCGCAGCAATCGCCGCCGTTTCCATGGCCACGGCCAGCATCAGCAGTGCCGAAGCACGCAAAGCCGTCGATGCGGTCAACGCTGAATTCTTTGCCGCGATGGAAGCCGGCCAGATTGATGTGAAGTTCATTCCGCACAACGCCACAAAAGCCAACGTGTTGATCAAGAACTTGACCGACAAACCGCTACACATCCAATTGCCCGCCGCCTTTGCTGGAGTACCGGTTCACGGTCAGTTCGGTGGCGGCGGCATGGGCGGCATGGGTGGCGGCGGCATGGGCGGCATGGGCGGCGGCGGCATGGGCGGTGGCGGCGGCGGCCAAGGGATGGGCGGCGGCATGGGCGGCGGTGGCATGGGCGGCGGCGGCATGGGCATGGGTGGCGGCGGCATGGGCGGCGGCTTCATGCGAGTTCCCCCGGAAAGAATGAAAAAAATGACCGTGACCACCGTTTGCTTGGAACATGGCAAGCCGGATCCAAATCCCAAAATGGCCTACAAGATCGTGCCACTGGAAACCTTCACCAAAGACGAACGGGTCCGCGTGATCTGCGAAGCATTGGGTAACGGCCTGGTCACTCAAAACACCGCTCAAGCGGCTGCCTGGCATCTGACCGACAAAATGTCTTGGGAAGAACTCGCCAAGAAAAACCGCGTGGAAAGCAAGTACGTCGGCAACATCCCCTGGTTCTCGCCGATCGAATTGCGAACAGCCGTCGCAGTTGTCAACGAAGCGAAACGAATCGCTGAAGAACGAAATGCCAAAGGGGAGAGCGAGAGCCAAAGCCAAAGCGCGTACAAAGAAGACTCCGCCAGCTAGACCGTTTTCATTTCGTGTAGCCGATTCAAGATGTAGGCCAACCTGTCCCGGCGGCGGCGCCAGGACAGGTCTTGGCCTGCGAAGCCGCTATAGCATTTTCAGAAATCTCGTAGGCCAGGACTTGTCCTGGCGCCTCATTGCCAGGACAAGTCCTGGCCTACAGATGATCCCACGTCAATGATAAAAATGCTCTAGCGGAATGCGGAAGTCTTCCGATCCCGTCAATCTTTGTTGCCCACGACGCGAAACGTGACCGCTTTGCTGGTCACCATCTTGCTCCGCTGGCCACTGCCTGGTGGAGTCACGCGAACGCGTGCGGTGTACTCGCCCGGTGGCAGCGTCAATGCTTGCCCGTCGGCGATTCGCTTCCATGAATTGCCCAACTGAAATGAATGGTAGCGATGGCCTTTGTAAGCCTGCCAGTCGCCAGAAACCTTCATTTCCACCGCGGGGTCGTGAGCGTACCATTCTCCGTTGACTTCAATTTCCAAGACATTGGGTTGTTGATCGAATAGGATCGAGCTTCCGAACTTCGTTAGATCGATGATCAAGACTTGGGGCAAACCGTGCGGCCAAACCGACGTGTTGGTACGAGCCCGCAAGCGAACACCATCGACTACCGTTCCCCATGTTTCTCTTTCTTGATCCGGTGGCAGACGCCATGGTTCGGGCGGATCCGTCCATGGCTGACGCTTGTATTCATCCAACCAACTGGCGATCCGCGTCAGGATTTGTCGATTGTGCTCCAATTCCTCCGCCGTTGCGTCACGGTTCAAGTCACCGATCCAGGGAATTGCCAACCCCGTGCGACAGGCAAGTTGGTTTTGCACAATCACCATGTTGTAGTAGTTGCGTATCGACGGATTGCCCAAATCAAGTGCACTCAGCAACGCCGGTGCCGCTTTGGCATCGGTGTAAAGTCGCAATAACCGCGGAGCATCGCCAATCGTGCGGCCACCCTTGCGCGACTGAATGACGGGCACCAGCCACTCGGCCTCAATCGGTTGGCGAAGCTTCTCCGCAAGGTTACGAATCGCGTATTCGCGGAATTCCAAGTCCTCGTCGGTGACATACTTGCCAAGCTCGCTGCTCGCCTTCCCCGGATTAAATTGAATGATCGCGTCCACTGCGGCGCGGCGCACCGTCGGATTTTCGTTGGCAAGGGATTCGGCAATCACGTCAAACGCGTTGTCGGACTTGCTGGCGCCCAACGCGGCCAAGATCCAGCTTGATTCTTTCGGTGTATCGACATCTTGAAATCGATTCAGCAAGGCTACGGTGGCGACATCCATGCTCATCTGCCCGAGCGCAGCAATCGCGGCAGCACGGGCGTCGTCATCCCGATCATCCAGGGCGGCGATGGCCCGCTTGGCGGCCCGCTCGTCGCCAAAACTACCCAGCGCACGCAGCGCTTGCACGCGGACCTCTGGATCGGGTTCGATCGCAAGCAACACATCCAAGGCTGACGAATCATCGATCAACGCCAAACCACCGATGGCAGCGTGACGGAGCGGCAGGGGACGGTTTCGCGTCAACTGGGCGAGCCCCTCCACGGCGTCCACCTTGCCGAACTGACTGATCTCGCGGATCGTGTCCGCAAGCGGCTGACCCGATGTTTGATCGCACCGCTTAAAAAGCCGGTCGAGCACTTGAGCGACATTGTCGGGCGTGCGCGGCAGAATCTTCAGTTTCAACTTTGACTCGACTTGCTGTGGGCCCCAAACTTTACCAGCAGCGCCGAAAGCAAACTCGTCACTCAATTCGAATGAGGCTTTCAGCTCATACTCGCCGGGTCCAGGTATCGTTCGATATTTGGATAAGTCCAATCGCTCCGTCGTCATTCGGCCGGACAAAACAACCCGTGGCCAGAGAATGCCGCCGAAATCGCCAAACTGGCTTGCTGGATCTTTCAGCAGTTCGCCCTGCCGGTTACGAATCTCAATCTTGAACCGATTGTGCCGCGCCGCACCCCGGTAGTCGCCTCCGAACGAAAACGAAAAAGGTTTTTCCGATCGGTTGTGAACGACAAAGGTCAGTGTCGCGTCTTGGCCGTCGATGAATGTCGGTGCGCCGGGGACAAAGCCGGCCGCGATTTGTTGGCCGTTGATCTGATAGGTCGTCAGGTAGGTCTCCAACTCTTTCATCGTCTCGGTTCCGGGGACCAGCACAGTGATCTGCAGCGCAGGCGTGTAGAGCCGTTGTTCTTGCCGCGGAAGCATCGTGCCAATGGCAACATCGAATTGGTCGGGCTGCAAAGCATTTTCCGAGGCTGACTCGCGGGACTGCTGCAACCCCGAAATTGTCAGCGGAATGCTCAGCGACTGTTCGACTTCCAAATCGCCGATCAAGTCTTGATCAAATTCGATGTCGACGTTCCACGTGTACGGACCCGTCTGCGGAAAGCTTTCAAGTTTCTTTTGCAATACGGTCGGTCCACGGCCGCGAACGAACAGCCGATCGGCAAGGTCTTTGGCTTTGATCAGAGTATCCGATCGATTCCGAATATCCACGATCACGATCGGTCGTTTCCAAAACGGCCAGACCGTTTGTTCGGCGCGCAAGCGAAACTGCAGGCCGTCAACGACTTCGCCCCAGGGTGGATCGCTATCAGGTGTTTGTGCCAGCGATGACGATAGCGAATGTAAGGCGATCAGAATGACGACCAGAATGCGCGGCGAGCGCGGATAAGATGCCCGCATATTCAGTTCCTTTAACAGCAACGAGATCGAAAAGACAACGATCCACGGGCTGCGGTCTTAGCCGATGGGCAAAAGATTTTCCCATTGCGCCTACGTCCACGCGGCATGAATCCTGGTAGCCACTCCAGTAGCGTGGCATTCTATTCGAGCGGACGGCTGAATTGAATACTGTGAATGACAACTTCGGAGGTATCGTTCATATGGAAAAACATGAATATGGGCGGCGCCAGCTCCTCCACTGGAGGTCTCATCTGCAACGTCGCCAGTCTTCCATCCAGCAGCGCAAGACCTTCGTTTCCAACTCTTTGAACCAGTATCGAGTGCTTCTTTCCGTCGCCACCAAAGCTACCGAGATCACAGAGTGTGTGCTCGTGTCCTTGGGCATCACGCAATCCGAAGTAGGGGATTGGCGTTCCGCCGCCCGCCGATCTTACCGGCGTAGAAAAGGTGATCGCTGCACGGTCTCCGTCATTGAAGACCAGGTACGGGGACACATGATAGGTTGCCGCGGTAGAAACTTCGCGAACCGTCTTTCGGATTGATACCGCATTGGCAGGGCCTTCAATGACGACGTCTATCGGCTGTTCAGCAAGAAAGGGTTTATGCCTGACGGCAACGCGCCACGGCAAATCCTCACACACATGAAGCTCCGCGAAGGAGTCTTTGAAGCGGCCCAGCATCGCAGCTTCAATCTTGGCAAACTGGTTCCTGCTTTGTTTCAGCTGTTGGATTGCTGCGTCGACATCACTTGAAAACTGCCCGTGTATGGGGTCGCCGCGATCGTAACTCCGAAACAGAATCCGAATTTTCGCGATGCTCTGCTGGCAGTCGCGGAGAATTGAATTGGCAGCAGAAATGTCCTGTGCAAGGCCCAGGCCCGGACCGGCGAGCCACACAGCTGCGATTAGTAAGAATGTTGCGTGGTGTCGCGGCATGTGTCTCAGTCCTTAGCAACATCAGCCGGCACGCCCTAGCGACCGGTTGCTGCCGCAAATGAGCACTAGGCTTTGTCTCAAAACTCAAAAAACAATCGCGAACACGTAGCTGGATTCGCCAGAATTCAGGTTTTCCAAGACGCGGACCGAAGTCTGGCGACTCCGGCTACGACTTTTGAGACAAAGCACTAAGTCTGTGGCGGTACTGGTTGTGTCGGCACTTCGCCTCCGATCAGGTGAAGGACCAATTAGCAAGTCTCTTCGCGTTCTACTCTTCCTCTGGATCCGACTTATACAGCGGCATGTGCCGGTAGTAGACTTCCAGGCAGTAGATCGACAAGCAAGTCGTATAGAGCCGGCCGTGGTTGCGGCCCCAGTTGTCGCGTTGCGGTGCCCAACTGCCAGCTTCTTTGCCGGATTTTACTTGAGCGGCAGGCAACTGCTCCCGCATCTTGTTGTTCCATAAACGCCAGGGCGAACCGCCGTAATGATGCAGCACCTGTGTCGCGTAATACCAATAGTAGACGTCTGCGTCGCGAATATTAAAGGGCGAATCATCCAGCAATGCCATGATTCCGCGGATCATTGGCTCGTGATTTCGGTCCCAACCCAGGTATTGCCGGCACAACAATCCTTCGGCCGTCATTGCCGGACTGGGGACGCCCCGCGGCTGGTAAGAGTAAGCGGCACCATCGTAACTGCTGACCGTTTCCAAGAATTTGTTGACTCTACGCATGATGGAATCATTGACGTCCAAGCCGGCCGAAGCACCGCTTTGCAACGCCATCACATACCAACCGGTCACCGACGTATCGGCGTCAAATTTGGGTTCGTATCGCCAACCGCCCTCTTCCGACTGAGCCTGTTCGGCAAAGTCGATCGACAATTGGGCTCGGGGTCTCAACCAGGAGTCCTTGGTCATGGCGTAAAGCTCCGACAAGGCGATCGTGGCTTGCGCTTGAGCGTACATTTTTTCGTGACCACGAGCGTCCTTGGCCATGAAACCGCTGCGGTCCTGCTGGGAGACCAGGTACTTCATCCCGGCCTCGACTTGATCGGCGTACTTGCCGCCCAGATGAGTATTCCCATCTCCCAAGAACGCAAGCAGCGCCATCGCTGTTGCCGCCGTGCGGTTCTCCGAGATCGCTCCGTCGCCGAAGGGACCCTTCATGCTCCAGCTGCCATTGCGCTGCTGGTTCCGTTTCAGCCACTCCAATCCCAATTTGACAGCGTCTTCGGTTTCCGGTGTACCTCCATAAATGGACAACAAAGCTCGTCGCATTGCCCCGGTCCGCCCGTTGAACATCGGCTTGGCGATATCAACACTGACACCCACGCCAAGCTCGATAGGGGCCACCTCGCTGAGCTCCGGTTGAACCACTTCAAAGATTTCTGGAATGGAGGTATCCATCGGTGTGTCTTCGGTGGTGTCCTGATCAGCAATGTCAATGTCGGTGTCGATGGCGAATTCGGCAAACTCGACCGGAGCTTCCTGTTCACCTTGGCCGAATGTCAACAGAACTTTCGACACGCCTCGACCGGCTGGCGTGGTGATCAAGGCAAGTATCAACAGCAATACCAAATGGATGACGGTGCTGATCAACCATGGCGGCGCAGATTTGACAACTTCATCCGTGAGATGTTCTTCCTCTTCGTCAAGATCTTCCGTTTCTGGTGGTGGCGGTTGTCCGTGCGCGGCGGCGATCGACGCTGCTCGTTTGGCGGCTTT
This sequence comes from Pirellulaceae bacterium, assembly GCA_041623895.1. Classification (GTDB taxonomy): domain Bacteria; phylum Planctomycetota; class Planctomycetia; order Pirellulales; family Pirellulaceae; genus JBFJVZ01. Next base: position 11,794 of record JBFJVZ010000138.1, read on the forward strand.
TTGCGCTTCGGCACGTCGCTGAATCGATTCAAGCTCTCCTCGCCAACGAACACCCTTGGCCGAGCCGACGCCGCTCGCGGCCGGCGAGATCTCTGGTCCCGGTTTCACCGGCGGCAAGGTCGCGCGAGCCGGCGGTGGCGGCGGCACGGAGTTGTAGATCGCAGCGGTTGCTGGCGGTGGCGGCGGGGAAGCGGCGGGGTTTTCTGCGCTCAGCGGTTCGGCAATCGGCAACGGTTCGGCCACCGGCAGCAAGTCGATGTCGTCCTCACGCCCCGGTGGCGACTTGGGCACACTCGCAGCAGGCTGTGGTGGTGGGGGAGCATCCGGCGGCGAAGGAGCACGAGTCACCGGTGATTCCGATAGCCCGGTAGTCGATGAATCTGAACGAGCGTCAGCTTGAGACATCGTGACTCGAAAATTTAGATAACGATTCCAAACTTAACAGAGCGAGCTATGCATGCGCTCGCGCCAAGCAATCGTCCCGAATGCCTGGAAGGTTGATTTACTGACCGATGAATAATGACTCTCAATGAAGCAGAACGGCAGGATGCGTAGTTGACAAGTCAAAAAAAGAACGAGACCCATAACGACAAGACGCTTTAGTGTAGCTGCTAAGTGGCCCATTCGTCGAATCGGGATCAATCCGAATGCGGCATTGCGGCCATCAAGTTGCCGGCGAACCCGTAAAATCGCGTTGTTTTTCCGAAAAATCCGGATTTGCCGGTCAACCCAGCGGATCCGAGTGCGGCTGACAATGATTCGCCTGGGCCTGCCGATGGGCACTCGACGATCGACAAGACTTCTCTAGAATATTGACGCGGGATGGAGCAGCCCGGTAGCTCGCGAGGCTCATAACCTCGAGGTCGTCGGTTCGAATCCGGCTCCCGCAACTTACTTAACTCTCGGTCGTCCGCCCTGACCGCCGGGTTAACGATCTTGGCCGGCGTCGATCTTCGTGTTCGACGCCGGCTTTTTTTGTCTTTTCCGCCCTGTTTCGCTGGCCCAAACAGCTGTCTCTGGCGCCCAATCTTTCCATCGTGCGACCACATCGCGGAGCTGACGAAACTGGCCCGACCGAACTCCGTTCAGTCGATGCATCCGAAGTCACAGAGGAATCAAACCGTTGAGGCAGTAAGGGTCGGTTGCAGGCCCGTGGGGTGCCCACTCTTCGGTTAAGACCTGATTCGCCATTGGTGATTGAGCAAGTATTTCGGCGCAGTCTTTCGCAACGCCGGCTACAAACCGGCTCGCATTTCTTTCAGTTTTGTGCGTAGTTCCTTTTTCACCTGCGCGACCGTGTCCGGCGTGAACGGAAATGGTTCCACGTCGTGTCCGTAACCACTTTTGGGATCCAGCAGCCTCAGATTGATCGCTTTGACTTCACCGGCTTCCAACGCATGGGCCGCGATGGCGACTGCCGATCGGAACGCGCCTCCGCTCTTTATCAGGCTTAGCGCATTGATCAGGTAACCTCCTGAGTCAAGTCTCTTGTTCTGGTCCCATGGTTTGATTCCCGACGGAAAGGTCTTGTTCGGCGTTTGCCTGCACACTTCCCAAAAATCGAATCTGATTTCTCACGAAGTGTGCGCCGAAGCGATTTCGCTAACTCCACGCGGCCGATGCAACCGCCACCACGAAGCAATGGATCGCTGCGGCTTGTTAACAGAAAGTTCCCGACCCTTGCGATTAGGGACTTCAGCGAACTCCTCGAAGCCGATGCGGAATCGGCCTGGCCATTGTCGAAAAGATCGTCCGCGCGCACCATGGTCGAGTTAAAGTGAATTGCCTTGATTCGGGCGGTAGCGAGTTTACGATCATGTTGCCTTGCGCGAGCTAACACCGGTCGCGGCAGCCAGCCTGACATGTCGTCACGGCCTATCACCTGCGCCGATTATTCGTCACGTGGATTGGCGATCGCATACAGACTGGAGCTAGCAAGGACATACAGGACATTGGCATCGATCGTTGGCGTGGCACCGATCATACTGGGCGCAATGATGCTGTGAACGGGATTCCCTTTGGGCATCGCGACTTGAGGGTCTTTGGAAAGACCGAAAACCAACACCTCGCCGGCATCGTTGGTTGCAAAAACGTGATTCTCTGAAACGACCGGTGCCGACGTTGACACAGCCAACATGTCATACGACCAGTGCGTCTTTCCCGTTTCGGCATCCAAACAGCGAAAGATACCGGTAGTATCACTGGCGAACAGCAAATCGTCATGAACGACAACACGACTGACCGTACGGTGCATGCTTTCTTTGATCGTCCGCTTACCATCGCCATTGATATCTTCGCCTGTGTACTGCCAGATCGCGGCCGAGTTGGGATTAGGACGTATGAAGTCACCGGCCGCTTTGTCGCAGGCAATGGGGATCTTGTCAGCGATTGGTTTCTTCGGCGATGCCTGGTTGAACACGAGTTCCGGACTGACGTCACCACGTTTGGTCGGGTCGATGCACCAAATACAACCGGGTCCGTCGCCATCGTTAGTCCACCTGCCCATGGCAACATAAACGCGATCGTCCGCGATGGTCGCGGCGCTTGGCAAGCTGTTTCTGACGTTTTTACTACTCAAATCCCAACTCGAATCCTTCGGGTTGCAGTCGAATTTCCAAAGCAGCTTTGCTTTCCCGTCGTGTGTCCCTGCGGATTCGAAACTGTACAACCAGCCGTCGCCGCCGGGAAAGATAACCTGCTTGACGCCTCCCAGCTTCGCACAGACGGGCGTGCCGGTTTGCACATTCATGACGTTCGCGCTCGGTGTTGAATCACTCCACAGCAGCGTGCCGGTGCGTTTGTCGACAGCAATGAAACTGGGCGCCCGGGGATTACGCCGCTTGGATCCGTCGTGGATCATCGAGTTGCCGGTCACAGCGAAGATCGTGTTGCCCGACAGGCAAACGGAGTTCTTCCGGATGTTGTAACAGAAATCGAACGGTGTGACGCCGAGTTCGCCAATCATGTCTAGACGCCACACGACGTCAGCTTCTTGCGCTCGGTCCCGTATGCTTTCGGGCTCCGCAATCCCGTCGTCTTCGTTGTCGTAAAATCCTTCCGTGTCCAGGCATACGAGTTCACTGCGATTGGTGACGTACCACAGCCGATCACCTTCAACTAACGGCGTTCCCGCTATTCCGCTCATCGGGTAATCGTACAGTAGGCTGGGGAGTTTCTCGCTGGATGCCTGCCACAGAAGATTGCCGTCGGTGGCATCAAAACAAAGCAACACGCCCAGATCGACACTTGAGGGATATCGAGTCAGGAATCCCATCGCGTTGTTGGTGCCCACATAAACCTTGTTGTCGGCGACAACAGGGCCGCCATTGGCCGTGGACCCCACCGGCGACTTCCAAAGCACATTCTTGCCCGTTGTGAAATCGAACTCAGCTGGTACATCGCGTTGCGGCCCCAAGAAATAATTCCGCAGTTGATCGAGAAACAGTGCGCACAGCACGCACATCATTGCTGACGCCAACAACATCGAACGCAAACTGAAACTAAGCCAACGCTGTCTGCGGATGCTCTCCTGCCCGCCCTGCTGATGGGTTGTCTCGTTCGGGTCCATCTGCCGACTCATTGAAGGATTGAATTTCGTGACTCGTCTCTCGATGCTGCTTCTTGCAGTCTAGTGGCAAGTGTATTGACTTGCATCTCTCTCCCTGCGGTATGGTGCCTACACTTCTTGCCCCCCTCTCCCAACGCCGTTAAGGATTTCTGGTAGCCGGAGTCGCCAGAATTCGGGCGCCGTCCACGATACAACCGAAGTCTGGCGACTCCGGCTACGAAGAACAGCCTGCGTAACACGAACAAGAAACGCTTAACGGCGTTGCCCCTCTCCCCCGAATCGCTGGCGCCGGACATTTCCCAACAGAATAGACACAAAAAACCAGCGATTTGGGGGCGAGGGACGGGTTGAGGGGCAACGCCGTTACCGAAAGATGGAAATCCCAGTGGCGGAGGAGTCGATCGTGCCGCTGGACTTGGCCCGCCTGGTGAGCTCCCGCAGCGCATGGTCATCCGGCGTCCCCAGATTCTCTGTCCACTAATTCACATACAGATTAACGTGCTTCATCAAGACCTGGTCATTGAATTCTTGCGCGTACTTTCGCATCGTTGAGAGCGCGGCGGTTGGACCAGTGTACCGCACAAACAGAATCTGATTCGGAGCTTCGGTCGGCCTACCTCCGCAGGTTAGCGGCTTATGAGGCAGTTTTCCCGGATTCTAGTCCAGGATTTCCCGAAGACTGCGCCGAAGCGATTTCGCTAACTCCACGCGAGCGATGCAACCGCCAGCACGAATCAATACGCGGTTTCTGCCTTCGGTGTGCTCACTCACACTCCGTTCTGGCGGCCTTCGTCGGTCTGATGATGCTCACCATCGACCTCAACGATCAGCTTCAGTGCCAGACAACAGAAGTCGACGGTGTAAGGCGGGATGGGGTTTTCGCGACGAAACTTCTGGTTTCGGCAACGACGATTACGCAGCATCTGCCACACGTATTGTGAAAACTCGTTCGCGGTTGATCGCTGATGACGAGCAAA
>JBFJVZ010000139.1:0-16284 GCA_041623895.1 Pirellulaceae bacterium
CGTTGTCGGATAAGCGGCGCTGGTGCTGGCGACAACGCTGTGCGTGATCAAGCTCGTGTGTGGACCCTCTTCGGTGGCATCGTCGATCGCACGCACCGTGATCGTCTGGGGCGCAGTTGAATTCAAGACGACTGTTTGCGTGGCGGCGAAATTAACGCCATCCGTGCTGACCAGCGTTTGCGCGTCCGCCGCGACTTCGATCGTAACCGACCCGGATGGATTCGTATTCAGAGCGATGTCGTACGTGTCGTCCACTCCGGCTTCGATCGGACGGGTGTCGCCGCCCGATTGCGTCAGCGACACGCCGGCGGCTCCAGCGTCCGCCGTAATGGTGAAATCTGCGTCAGACACATCAAAGAAGACATTGCCCGCTCCTTGCACCCGAATTCTTGCCGTGCTGCTGTTGATATTCGGCACAGTGATCGTGTGCGAGCCGTCGTTGGCCGTGGTGGTGAGCGTGAATGGATAGGTCTGGCCGCCGTCGGTCGACAACCTGAGATCGACGTTGCTGGCGGCGATGCTTCCGCCGTCCGTTCCCGAGACATTCCAAGTCACGGTCTGCGAAGTCGCACCGCTCCAATTAACCGCGGTGTTCGGCACAGTAACGGCGAACGGGGCACCAGTATCGACCACCGTCAGCAATACATCGTCGGAATTGATTCCGCCGTTGTCGTCACGAACGGTCACACGGAAGTTCAAGTTTCGGTTCGTCGTCGGCAGTACTTCACCAAGCGGTGCCGTATTCGTATTGGTCAGCAAATCGGAGAGCCGGGGGAAAACACGGTTGGGTTCGGTCGTCGGCTCGAAAGCACGAAAGATCGGGCTGCTACCGTTGTCGGTCAGCGGCAAACTCATCGCGGGCCCCAGATCAAGCTGCTCCCAGGAGTATGTCACGGTGTCTGAACTGTCGGCATCGGAACCAACTGCCGTCAATTCAAACGGCGTCCGCGCGGGAATGGTAAAGTCGCTCCCACCGCTGACGGTGGGAATATTGTTTGTCAACGTCGTCATCGAAAAGGGTGCCGCGTTGGGCACGCCAGTGACGAACGTTTCGATCTCTTCAAAGCTGGCTGAATGAAAAAGCAGATCTTCCCGGGCCTGCAAGTTGTCGCTGCCACAGATGCCGGCATAGCTCATGATCGATGAGCCACTGGCAGGCTCGTATGCGTTGCTTGCCGATCGATTTGGACCACAGTTGCTAACGATCCCGTTGAAAGTGTGTCGTGCGTTGAACTGATGTCCAATCTCATGACCGACCAGCCCCAGCCACCCAAGCCCTTGCGGGTTGGAGGAAATCGAGGCGGCTCGTCCCTTCTGGGAACTGCCGACGACTCCCAGTCCCGCTAGTCCCTGTCCGCCACTGCCCGCGGTTCCAAACACGTGGCCAATATCATAATTGGCGCTACCGATAACCGAATCTAAGATCGGCGTATTCTCGGTGATCATCGCGCTGACGTTTCCGTTGGTATAACCATCAGTCGCCGGATTGGTAAATAAGGTATTCGTCCCCGAGACCAAGTCGAAGTGAATTGCCAACTCCGGTTCATAGATGGCATTCAATTCGCTGACGAACGATTGCACGGCCGCCAGTGCGCCGGCTTGGCCGCCGTGGAAAGCCGTGTACTCGGCCGTACCGGCGATTGCGATGCGATAGTTTCGAAGCTCGTCCCCCACCGAAAGATTGTTCCCGATGACGACTTCGGATGTGAATTCCCCCATCCGTTCGTCGTATCCCGTTTCATCCACATCCTTGTACACAGGCTGTGTTCGTTCGTTTGTCGAGATCGTTGGTACTGGCACGACTTCGTCCAATGCCCCATCGCCCATCTGTCCCAATGAAGCGGCTAGCAGGTGTCGCGCCTCCAATGATTCACAGGTTAAGCGTCGAAGATGCCAGCGCGTTTGCTTTTTATGTTTAGGGCGCGGAGAGTCAGCTTTGCGTGACATGGCGATTCCGGGAAAAGAAGATGAGGAAAGGGAGGATTTTAAGTGTTGAGTGTACGGGGATCCACAATCCACTCAAGAATTTCTCGTTGGTGTATACGGGTGGATACCTAATGACGCGCGCGCGTTAACAACAGGCCGATGTGCGCACGAGAGTGTCGGTGAGAATCACAGCGTGCGTGTTTTTCCCTGAATGGCAAAATAAGCGTCGGTCCGGTGCAACTTCAGATTTGTGTCCAAATCCGCATCAACCGCGTCTGCTTCGGCATCGTTCAGGCTGTGCTCAGAAGAAACGCGCAGCCCGGATGCTGATGTGGGTTGTCGGACAACGAACTGAGTGTCAATTATGGATTGATCGTCTGCCATTGATTGATTGTCTGGCATTGCTTGGCTGACCGAGGACGAGCGATCGATCCGATCCTGCGACTGGGAAGCCACCCGCATCGCGCTCCACGCCGGTTGCGGGCTCTCGTTGGTGCCTTGCATCATCATCCCAGCGAGGACCTGGTCGGTGTGCACTCTGTCGGTGGCCACCTCGATTGCCATCGGATCTTCGCTGTTGCCGATCTCCGGACTGCCGAACGCTTCGCTGCCCGCGGTGACAGTCGTTGTGATGGCAGGCCATTGCAAGCTGCTAAGTCCAGACAACGGCTCGACAATCGAGCGATTGAAGTTCGCCGCATAGGGGGCGAAATCCAGAATGTTCAGACCGCCCGAATCGTTCGGATCGACGTAGCCGGGCGCGGTCGGCAGATCCTGATTGAACCAGTAGCCATAGGTCGCAAAGTCCAGCACGTTGACACCGCCACTGCCATTCCAGTCGCCAGTCAACTCATAAAAACCATTGGCCACACTCCCAAGATATCCAAACGCGTCACCGCCATTGCCATCACCGTTGCCGTCCAATGGTTCGCCGGCCAGATCGGTTGCCGTGGGCAGAATGTCCAGTTGGTAGACCCCATCGGCAAGATCCAGGTTGCCAACAGTGATTGTCAGCGTGGGGTTTGGCAGATTCGTTTGGCTGAGCCAACCTGCTTGGATCGGCACCACGACGTCGGCGTCCACCGGCGCGTTGACGCCCAAATTCGTCAGCACCAGGTCCGCCGGATTGATCGTCGCCATCTCATGAGAGAACGAAACGACGATGTTGCGTAATTCGCTTTGCTGGGTACTCCAACTGGTCGGCTGGGGACCTTTGCCTGGTAGGTCGGGCGGATCGACCAGGCCTTCGTTAGACAACACGCTGGTGACGGTTGGGGCGATAAAAATCAGACCAGCATCAGCGTGGTCGATGGTTTGCCCCGAGGCGATCGTGATCACTGCGGTTCTTCCAGTGGCGGGATCAGCATCACTGTCGATCGTGTCGTCGCTGCCGACGTCTTGCGGACTAAAAATGGAGCCCGAGGGGGAGATGTATTCGATGATGTAATTGCCAGCTTCTGCATTCAAACTGGCCAGTCCTCCCCCTGACGTGACCGCCGAAATGCCAGTGGGCCCGCCGCCGCCGTCCAACAAGTTGACTGTCACGCCGTCGATCCCCAATTCGCCGCCGTTTTGAAGACCGTCGGAATTGACGTCCTCCCATACTCGGCTGACAAAGGTGCCCGGGGGAGGAGTCCCAACAATACGAAACGTCGGCGGTGTAGCAGTCGGGAAGATCTCCGCGTCAATGAACTCGAAGGATGGAGCCCCCAGAGCATTATTGTCGGCCGGCGGTGGGTCTGGATCGACCAACGTGAAGTCGGTCGTGCCTGCCGCCGTGACGAGAAACTGGTACGTCGCTAGTTCCACAAACCGGTTACCAGGATCGGGAACGACACCATCGACTAAAGAATCCTCAGCGCCCGACACACGAAAACTCGATACCGCCGGACTCGCTACTTCATTGATCGTCTCGATTTGAAACAGGGCAAAATCGTCCGAAGCCGTGACCTGATTGACCGTGCCCAACGAGTTGTCGTACTGGGCAACCAGGTCGAAGTTCAATAATCCATTATCAATCAAGCGTGTCTCCGTGACCAAACTATCCAAGTAGATGTTCACATCGACGGTCTGGCCCACGGTGACGTTGACTTCGTTGGTCGCCAATGGTCCGCTACCGCCAACACCGAAGGCAAAAAAGACTCCGCCCGGCACCCGTTGATCTATCGGACCGCCGCGGATGTCAGAAACGTCTGGGCGCGGTTTCGCTGCCTCAACGATCCCCGGGTTGACGTCCACCTCAGCCATGCTGAAGAGATAACTCCCATCGTTTGACGATCCGGAAACTTCCTGCGATACATCGGTCACCGGTACATCAGGGTGACCAAAGTAAGCGGTCAGCACACGGCGCAGTTCAAGTGGTTCGCATTTCAGATGCCGGTAGTGCATAGAGGGGCGAGTAGATTTGAGTTGAGGAGCGCGAGTCATGCGGGCTTACTCCCAGAGTTGGAGCGAGGCTACCGTGATCGGAGCCAGTGATGAGGCCCAGATGTTAACATCCTGGCCCGCAGAATTCACCTACTTTGACGACAGGTGTTCCTTTGTACATTGATCCCTGTTCTTTCCGAGCCGGAGGATTTGTTGGTAGGCAAGAACCGTCGCAATTGTGGTGAATTCCGCGGGGAAGCATCGCTCCGTGCCCGCGACTTTGGCGAAAGATGCCGCGGCGCGGTTCCATCTTTTTTCTGAAAGTGTCAAAGAAATTTGGCCGCGCGGTGAAGTATTCTTCCGTCTGTTGGATCCGTCAGCGGCTGAATCGAAGAATGGATGAATACAAGCGCGGGTCGCCAGGAATTCCCGGTTGCGGAAACTCTCTGCAGGGATTGCCACGCTACTCTTCGTCTTCCGGATTCGGTTTGCCGCGACCGAAGATGTAGCCGGCGATGGCACCGATGATTGTGGCCACGCCTTCACCGGTCAGCACGCCCAAGATGCCAAGCGTGCCAGCCAGGGCGAGAATCATGATCGCCACGTAGAACGAACCCAGACCGCCACCGACAAAGGGAATCTTCATCTTGGGTGGTGTGTCGGGCAAGGCTGCGACTTGCAGCGAAACCGTTTGACCGTTCACCGTGGCGCTGACGGTCAAGGCACCTGCCTTGGCGGCAACGATCTGCGTGGCCCCCGATGTCGACGGCAGCACAGCGGCAGCATCTGCCGGCGTGACCGACCAGGTAACTCCACTGGCCGGTTGCGTGCCGCCAACTTCGACTTTGAATTCTGGTGACTTGAGTCCCAGAATCACGGAGGCAGGACCGGTGATGACCGGTGCTGGGGCAGCCAGCGCGCCGGGGGCTGCTGGGGCCGTGGGCGCCGCCATCGAAACAGTTTCGCCCGAAAACGAACCGCCGCCACCCAGTTTCAGTCGCTCTTTGGCCAGTTCGTAAAACTCGGTCTGCTTCCAACCGGTGTACCACAGCAAGGCAAACATGGCGAAGGCGCCGAACGCGAGCACCCAGACAGCATACGTGCCTGCGTTTTCGGCCGCATCATCGTCGGTCACATCTACCGTTTTCGTCGCAGCGGCATGAGCATCCGCCGATGCGGTGATGACAACCTTTTGCGTACCGTCCATGACCGAGTCGTCGACGACGCTGATATCAAAGGGTGCCGACTCCGTCTTGCCCTTTTCAATGATCACATTGTCCGGAATGCGGATCTCCGTTTTGTCGCTGTTGGTCAGTTTGACGATCAGTTCCTTGGCGGTTGCCGAGTTGCGACTGACGGTGCCCCTGGTTGCGGCAAGCCCATCCGCCTCCGAGATCGCCGTATCATCAAGCTCCAAGGTCAACGCGCCCACGATGGTAGCGTTCTCATCGGCCCAACCCCTGTTGACTGACAAGCCCGAAGCGGAAGCAAACACGAGCCCCAGGACGATTAATGAACTAAGTGATTTGTGCCGCATCAACATCTTGCACCCCTCTTCGGACCCACCCGCCGCAGATCTACATGAACGAATTGCTCCAACTCAGTCTCATTGGAGCTGGTGGGGATGTCAATTTTTGATTTCTTGACGAAATCGGATCTGGTTTCGCTAAATGGGCGTGCGCGATTGTGAACGGAAATCACTCTCTCCCTCTGGGCCCGCAGGGAGGGCATTGCAATTTCTTGCAAACAAACAGCTTCAAAGCTGCACGACCTCCAAAGCCGGGGAAGAAGCTGACGCTGAGCCGTTCCGTTCTCGGCAACATGCGGCTCGGCAGGAGCCTCGCCCTCCCGTTTTGAGATAAAAGCCTTACGAGCAAAAACACTGTCACGATGATCAAGGCCAATTACCGATTTCAGCCAAGCCACTGGCTCAATCCATTCGCACGCCGATGGTCAGCAGGATGTTGGCGTAGCGTTGCTGGTCGGCGGTCTGAATGGTCAAGACGTGGTCTTCCGTGCTGACCGCTTCATAAAACTTCCACTTGTCCAGAGGTTGAAGTTCTACTTCCAGCCCGGCATCTTTGATTGTCTTGCGGTAGTCATCCCAGACCGGTGGGTCACCGTCCAAGGCGTAGGGTCCGCTGGTTTCGGTTTCCATTGTGTTGACGGCCTCCACCGGGATGGCCGAAAGGACTGCTTCCAGAACTTGATTGCAAGTGGGCACGCCGGGCATCAGATTCAAACTGATCAATTCCGCCCGCGGGCCTCGTTTGCTAGCCGCAGGATAATTGCCGTCAGCGATCAGCACCGTGCTGTGATGCCCGGCGGCGGCGAGAATAGAAGAGATTTGGGGGTGGATTAATTTGTGTCGCAGCATGTTTGGTTACTCAGATCAAATGACGCATCTGGTCGATTTCGGATAGTATGAAACGGGGCGGCGAGGTCCCGGTTGGGCCACAATACGAAAAAATGCGGCTCAGCGGGAGCTTCGCCCTCCCGATAAGACGTTGGATGCGGCTCCGCGGGAGCTTCGCCCTCCCGTTTGGAAGGAGCGGGCAACATTGTTGCAGATTTGCGGTTGGATGTGATCAAGCCTCTTGCAGAGGGAACAGGGTGCTAGGACGCCGGCTCAGTCTCGGAAACTATCTCGGCATCGGCCTGTATGTGCACTGGACGTTTGCGCTGCTGGTAATTTACGTCGCCATCAGTGCTCGACAGGACGGACCGTGGGGAATTTTTTTTGGCGTATCTCGCCTGCTGGGAGTTTTTCTGTGCGTGACGTTGCACGAGTACGGTCACGCGTTGGCGGCCCGCCGCTTTGGGATTCCGACACTGGACATCACGCTGCTGCCGATTGGTGGTGTGGCGCGACTGGAACGGATGCCCAGAATTCCCTGGCAAGAATTGATCGTTGCGGTCGCCGGACCAGCGGTCAACGTTGTCATCGCGGCGGCTTTGTGGATCGGTTTTTTCATCTGGGGACCGCGGGAGCTGATCGATGCCTTGACCGTGCAACCGTACAGTCAAGTGACGGCGGAGCTTGTGGCTATCTTACTGATCGATCCATCTCTGCTTGGATTCGCTTGGACGATGTTGATCGTCAACATGATGCTGGTTCTGTTCAACATGATTCCCGCCTTTCCGATGGATGGCGGACGCGTCTTTCGAAGTGTACTGGCGATGATGATCGACTACCGCCAAGCGACGAATTTGGCCTCGCGAGTCGGCTTGGTCTGTGCCGCGCTGATGGCCGGTTATTCCGTTTACTGGGGACTGTTGATTCCGGGTTTGATCGCTGTGTTCATCGGTTACGCGGGGATGGCGGAAGCGCGGCAAGTCAATGTGATGGAATCCGTGCGAGGCTTGATGGTCAGCGACGCGATGGTTCGTTGCCCGGCCTCGCTATTCATGGACATGCCGGTTCCCGAAATCGCCCGTACCTGGCGAACGACATCGCTTGCCGCGCTGCCAGTGCTAAGCATGGGCGATACCGTCGTCGGCATGCTGACGCTCAGGCAATTTGCCAAAGCGATCGAAGACAATGTCGACCCGCGGACGACGGCTGGCCAGCTTGCCGATCACAATGTGCCGGTGGTGCACGAGGCCTCCAGTTTGGAAGACATGCTGGTATCGATCGGCTCCCAGCACCGTCAACTGCCGGTCGTCGATTCGTTTGGCCAACTCTCCGGCGTACTCGATTTGGACACGATCACAGCCCGCGGAGCGTTGACGGGCATCACGCCGGCGCCGTTGCCCAGCGAAGCATCGTTTGATGCCATCAGGTGACACAGGTCCTGGCAGTAGTCGTGCGACTCCGTTCGCGGGGCATTTGCGGCTTTGCCGCAAAACAGATTGATTATGCGTCGTCGTTAGCAGCGCCCTGCGAACTCAGTCGCAGGACTACGGGTGTCGGCGACGCCAGACACTCAGCCGGGGTCCGGAAACAGCCTCGCCTGCGGCTTGGCGTAAAACGATTGTCTCTACGCGCTTTCCAATTCGTCCAGCAATGCTTTGGCTTCGACCAGGTCGACGGCGTCCAAGCCCTCGCTGAACCAACCGTAGATGGTTGCCAATTCTTCGCGGGCCTGATCGTTCTGGTTTTGCTGTTGCCAGATCCGGCACAGTCGCATCACCGCGCGCAGCTCAAACAACTTGGAACCTTGCCGGCGGGCGATCTCCAGCGCATTCTGGTACCAGGTTTCGGCCTGCTCGATTTCGCCTTGGTCAAAGTGAAAATCGCCGCGGTGACGGTTCAGTTCGGCTTCCATCATCCGTTCACCCGTTTCCAGGAATGAAAAGGCTTCTTCCAGAGTCTGCCAGGCTTCTTCACGTTGTTTGTCATGCCAGAGTGCCACAGCCAGCCACATGTTGTACTTGGCAAACAGGATGCCGGCTCCGGTCGCGTGGCTGATGGCGATTCCCTCGCGGAGCGCTTGGATGGCCTCTTTGTGCCGGCCCAACAAGTGCAGCGCGACGCCCTGACCGCAGGTCCCGATGGCGATCCACCACATGAACGACTGCTCCTTTGCAAGCTCGACGGCGCGGGAGCCGTACTTGAAGGCAAGCTCTCCGTCACGAATGAATTCTCCTTGCTGCGCCAGTTTCCATTCCATGATCGTCTGCGTGAACACATCTTTGATTTCGATGGAAAGTTCCAACGCCTGATGCGCTATGGCTGGGCCGCTTTCCAGGAAACCCATCAGTGTCTTGGCAGCGCCGGTACAGGTCAGCACCAGCGGGCCGGAATTCTGCTGCGTCAGCTTGGCGTACTCCGCACTGACTTGAGGATTCCAGGTTTGGAAGGAAATTTCGCTGTGCTTGAAGGCGAGCGGAAAATCACCGTTGTACAAGGCGATGCAGGTCAGCGTCCAATGAGCTTCGCACAGTTGACCCGGATCACCCGACTCTTCCGCCATGGCGATCAGTTCGTAGGAGCGTGCGTAGCCCTGATCGAATTTCGCCCCGATGAACAGCCACGCCCAGTTGGCTTCCATGACACCGAACAAGAAGGGCGCCTGCAGCTTGCGGCAGATCTCGATGGCGCGGTTATGGATGGGGCCAACTTCCGGTGCGGCGTAACCTTTCGCGCCCATCAGCACGGCGCTCAGCGGCACCTTGAATTGAAGTTCCAGGCCGTCGCGTTCCGGCGACTCGGGCAGCGATTCCACCAGCTCCAAACCACGCTGAAAGTGGCTGATCGCTTCCAGGTTTGCAAAGGCATGCTGCGCTTTGACGCCCGCTTTCAGCCAATAGCCGATCGCTTTTTCCGTCTCGTTGGCTTCGCTGAAATGGTGGGCCAGCAATTCCGGCTCGCTCTCGATCGAATCGGGGAACTGTTCCTCCAGCGCCGTAGCGATCTGACGATGAAACTGCTGACGTGTTTTCTTCAGCAATGAATCGTAGGCTGCATCCTGAATCAAAGCGTGTTTGAAGATAAAACTGGAATCGGGCGGGCGTCCTTTTTGAAACAGGACTTCGGCCTTGACCAGCTTGTCCATCTCTGCCTGCAATGTTGCTTCATCCAGATCGCTGGCCGCACACATCAAGTCGTAGCGGAATTCGCGACCCAGTGTGGCGCCCAATTGCACAACTTCATGCAGGCTGTCCATGCGATCCAGCCGCGAGATCAACAAGTCGTGCAGCGACGCCGGAATGTTCTCCAAGGCGAATGTTCCAGACAGCTGGACGCTACCGTCAATGTCCTGCAACTCGTCCGAATCACGGATCACGCGCGTGAATTCTTCGACAAACAGGGGCACGCCATCGGTCCGTTCCACAATCTGAGAAACCAGGTCATCGGACAGATTTCGGATGCCGGTCTGTTCGCGCATCATCTGCCCAACTTGTCGCCGAGTCAGCCGATTGAGCGCGACTTGCGTTTGATGGGCCGCGCTGGTCCACGGTGTTTTGAACTCGGGACGGAAGGTCAGCACCGTCAAAATGCTTTCGTGAAATCCTTCCTCCATCAGCAGACCTAACAATTCCAGCGTCGACGGGTCGACCCAGTGCAGGTCTTCGACGATGAACAGGACCGGTTGCTTGGAAGAGTATTTGCGCAACCATTCAAGCAATGCCTGTTGGGTCAGTTCCTTCAGTTTTTGTGGCTGGAAAGCCAGTTCCGGAAATCGCCCTTCCAGCGGGATCGACAACATCGCGGCGAACAGCGGAACCTTGTCGTCGGTTGCCATCTTGAAATCATTCAGATGTGCGACCAGCAAATCGAGTTTCTCGGCATGCGGCATGTCGCGGTGAAAATCGAGCATCCGTTCGAACAGATCCCGAGTTGGATGTAGTCCGCTGGTCTGGTAATAGGACGAGCAGCGCAATTCGATCAACGCAGCGTCGGGATCGGTGGCCGATACGTGATCACGGATTTCGCGAATCAAGCGACTCTTGCCAAGTCCCGCTTCGCCGATCAGCAAGACAACCTGACCCATGCCCTCGGCGGCGTGCTCCCAGCGGTCACGGAGAATGCTCAATTCCGTGTCCCGGCCGATCAGCGGTGTCAGATCTTTCGGATCCAACAAGTCCAATCGATGTCGGGCTTCGCTTTCGCCCGTCACCTGAAAGATCTCGACCGGTTTCGCTGCGCCTTTAACCTTTTGCGATCCCAAACTCGTGCAGCCAAAGAATCCCCGCACTAATTCGTGAGTTGCCGCGGTCACGACCAGCGAACCTGGTTCGGCTGACTCGGCCAGCCGCATCGTCATCGTCTTGTCCGTGCCGACCAGCGAGAGCGAATCGGTGGAAATCGAATCCTCCGACATCTCCGCAACCACCGATCCGGTGTGCACGGCAAGCTGAGGATTAAAATCGCATTTGGTTTTCTTGCTCAACGAATCGATCGCCTCCAGCAACTCGCGGCCGCTGTGCACGGCGCGGCGGGCGGCGTCTTCATAAGCAACCGGAAAACCAAAGCAAGCGAGTATGCCCTGGGACGTCACTTCCACAATGACACCGCCGAACTGCGTAACGGCCTCACCGCAGGTTTTTTGAAACTGCTGTTGGAATTCATGCTGGTCTTCCGGGTCAAGTTCGGCAAACTCATCCGACTCAAAGAACTCGCTTTCGCATGCCAGCATGGTGACGTGTCTTCGTTCGGCTTGTCGTGATCGACGGATCGCTGAAGGAGCTTCCTCCTGCACCTGATCCGGCGGCGGAACCTCGCCTCCAGGGACGTTCACTGTTTCGGCATGAACATCGAACGAACCACGCAACGCACGAGCGAACGCCGTGGCTGTGGGGTACCGAGCCGCAACGTCTTTGGACATTGCTTTCAGACAGATCTGTTCCAGTTCCGGCCGCAAGCCTGGCACATATTTACTGGGCGGCTTCGGTTGTTCGTTAATGACCTTGTCCAGCAGCTCGCTAAGTCTGTTCGATTCAAACGGTAGATGTCCGCACAGCAAGCGATACATGATCACTCCCAACGCATAGACGTCCGTCCGCCCGTCCAGCGAAAGCGTTTCGCCGCGCGCCTGCTCCGGTGACATGTAGTTGGGGGTACCAACAATACGTCCTTGTTGATGTCCGGCGGCGTCGCTGATTGCCAGTCCAAAATCCACCAACACCGGCTGCAGGCCTTCGGGGCGATTGACCATGATGATATTGGCCGGCTTGACGTCGCGATGCACCGTGTTCATCGCGTGCGCATGGGCAAGCGCGTCGGCCACGTTGGCCACAATCCGCACCGCCTCAATCCATTTTGGCGATTTCTGACGCATCCACTCGTTTAGATTGTGGCCTTCCAGAAACTCCGTGACGATAAAGCATCTTCCCTCGTCGACACCGATGTCGTGCACCGAGACGATACCGGAATGCGCCAGCCGGGCCAGCTGTCGAGCTTCGCGGAGGAATTCCTCCTGGGCATCAACCTCCTTGCGATTCAGCAAGGGAACCTTGATCGCGACGGGTCGCTCAAGTTGGTCGTCGAATCCCTTGTAGACGGCACCAAATCCACCCTGCCCCAACACATTGTCAATTCGATAACGACCGATCGACGTTAACTCGGCACTGGCAGCGTGAGGGGGTTTTCCATCCAGGCTTGTTTCCGAAGAAGCATCAGCACTACAGATCGTTTCGCCGTACTGGTTGATGCTGACTGAGACTTCTGGATTTTGGGCAGGTTCGTTTAGCGGTGGGGAGGGTTTGGTGGGATCCATTCGGTCTTTCAGGTGAGATCAGCGTGCCCCGACGCTGTGTTTACGAATCACAACGGCCGTTTATCATACGCTAGTAGCCGACCAAAATGCATTGGTTTTACCATTATCACCGTGAAGTCGACAAATCATTTAAGTCTGCCGCCAGGAATATCACTTCGGGGTTGAAACGCCGTAAATTCGGTCTCATTCCGTCGGCTACCCGACCAGGTTTTTGTGCTTAGCTGGGGTCGCCAGACGTCAGTGAATCACCGCACTATCCGAATTCTGGCGGAATCCGGCTACCCGAAAATCTAACTGGACGAAAGCACTAGACTGAACACCCGATTGTCCCGACTTTCACGCATCGAACTTATACAACAAGATTCAGACGTGGATATTATTCGACTGATTTTCCGCTTATTCGCACTTCTCGCCTTCTCATGCAGCTGCTCGTGCGGTTGGTCCGTCGCTGCCGAGAGTTGGCCGCGATTTCGAGGTTTCTATGGTACGGGGATCAGCACAGCGGCCGATGTCCCCAGCAAGTGGTCCCAAGCTAACTACCGGTGGGTCACTGAATTGCCCGGCGTTGCTAACTCGTCGCCAGTAATCTGGCAAGATCGACTGTTCGTCACTGCTGCCGATGACAAAGCAGAGCGGCGTTGGCTGATCTGTCTGAGCACGGCTGACGGAGGTGAACTTTGGCGAGCCGAGTCGGCTTTCGGCAAATACAAAAAGCACAAGAACAATAGTTACGCTTCCAGTACGCCCGCTGTTGACGACAAACATGTGTACCAATTGTGGCATTCCCGTCAGCAAACGTCGCTGATCGCGTTTGATCATGATGGCAGCGAGGTATGGCGATATGAACTTGGGCCTTATTTGCACGGCCGAGGCGGTGCGACCAGTCCGATCTGGCACATCGATCCGTTCGGACGCGAGTCACAGCGGGCGCTGGCATCGCCGATCATTGCCGGTGATTTGGTAATCGCGGGCAGCGGAGCAGTTGGCGGCGATCGAACAATTGTTGCCATCGCAGTCGCAGGACAGACGAAGGCGCGCGAGGTTTATCGTCTGATTCGTCAATCGCCTCACGTGCCCACGCCATTGGCGATTGGCGATTACTTGTATCTTTGGAATGACGGCGGAATTGTGCCGGAAAACATCCGTTCCCGGGAGAAGCACTGAATGATGCGGCTTTGGATTCCCGCCGCCGTCGTGGTGCTGGTGATCGTGATCGTTGTCGCCTACTTCTACAATCGGCTCGTTCGCGGACGCTTGCTGGTGCGGGAGGCGTTTAGCGGCATGGATGTCCAGCTGAAACGGCGGCACGACTTGATTCCCAATCTCGTCCGCACCGTGCAGGGCTATGCATCATTTGAAAAGTCGGTGTTGGAGGAGGTGACCCGCTTGCGCAGCCAGGCCACCAAGGCAGCCACGCTTGACCAGCGGCAGGATGCGGAAACGAACCTGGCCGCCGCCATGAGCAAGTTGTTTGCCTTAGTCGAGAATTATCCCGACTTGAAAGCGGACACGCAGTTTTTGGGTCTGCAAAGGCAATTATCAGAAGTCGAAGACGCGATCCAAAAATCCCGCCGCTACTACAATGGCACCGTCCGTGACTACAACATCACCGTTCAATCTTTCCCCTCCATGATTTTCGCAGCAATCTATGCGTTTGATGTCGAACCATTTTTTCAGCTCGCACACCAGGACGAACGCGCCGTGCCAAAAGTCGATTTTCAGCGTTAGCCGGGGCTGGGGAACATGCTCGTGACTGCGTTTTTGCGGTTACAATCCTGCGGGATTTGGGCTCTGCCCACGCTAAACCGTGAAGGAGCAAGCATTTCTTGCCAGCGGGAGACGTGTCGCTGCGCAAGCGAAACCAAAACTCACGGGGGCAAAATTCACGGCAAGATTCACGGGGGACAGTCATGAACATCCGTTGGTTTGCATGGATGGTAGTCGCCGCGCTGGTGCTTGCCGGCCCGCCCGGTGTTGTCGCAGAAGAGCGAATTCGCGAATTTGACGCCCGGATCTCCATTGCCAGCGACGGCAAGATCACCGTGATCGAGACCATTGTCGTCAATGCGGAACAAAAAAAAATCAATCGCGGCATCTATCGCGATTTCCCCACCCTATACACGTCAAGATACGGCATCCCCGTTCGCTTGCCCTTTGACGTCAAGAGTGTCACGCGTGATGGTGACCGTGAGGATTTCCATATCAAAGACGATTCCAATGGCGTGCGAGTTTATATCGGCAGTGAAAACGTGTTCTTGCAACAGAAAACCTATCGCTACGAAATCACTTATGAGACAAATTTCCAAATCGGCTACTTCGACACTCACGACGAGTTCTACTGGAATGTGACGGGCAACGGTTGGGAGTTTTCCATCGACAAAGCGCGGGCCACTGTGCTGGTGCCGCAGGAAATACCGCGCGGCCAAATGACCGCTGAAGGCTACACCGGTCCCGCAGGTTCGACGGATCGCAATTTGACCGCCGTCATTGATCCGGAAAGCGGTGCGGCAGAATACGAAACCACACGCCCGTTGCCGCCACGGCATGGGCTGACGATCGTGCTAACGATGCCCAAAAACTTCATTCGCCAGCCAACTGCGGCCGAGCGAAGTCAGCTGTACCTGAGGGCCAATCTTTCCATCGGGGTGATCGGCGGAGGAATCGTGGCCGTAGTTGGCTACTTTCTTTTCGCTTGGATTTGTGCGGGCCGCGATCCAGCGAAAGGAACAGTCATTCCTCTGTACAAGCCGCCGCAACAAATGTCGCCGGCCGAAGTCCGGTACTTGCGGAACATGGAGTACGACAAGAAATGCTTTACAGCGGCCGTCATCAACCTGGCCGTCAACAAGGTGCTGAACATCGACGAAGAGGACGGCGAGTTTACGCTCACGAAAGTCAATGAAAAGGGCGGAAATACCCAAAATCGGGAGCATCCGCTTGCCGCCGGCGAAAAGCTGGTCGCCAAAAAGCTGCTGCCCGGTGTATCGCTGAAATTAGCACAATCCAATCATTCTCGGATCAGCAAGGCAATCACCGCACTCGGTAAAAAGCTGGAAGACGAGTATCACGGCAAATTATTCTTTCGGAATCTCAATTGGCTGGTGCCCGGTTGGATTCTGTCGGCCGTTGCTGTTGTCGCGGCTGCCATCACCAGTGGCTGGGGCTCACTGCCCATCGTCGGATTCCTCAGCCTTTGGCTTTCGTTTTGGACGCTCGGTGTGGCCTTGCTGGTCGTCACCGTTGTGGCCGCTTGGCGCTCGGCTCTCTCGCTTCGCGCAACAACCGGTAATCGTATCGGCTCCGTTGGCGGCGCCCTCTTCCTGACGTTGTTTGCCACCCCCTTCGTCATCGCCGAATGTGTCGTCGCGGGGGTACTCGTAAGTCTCACGTCCGTATTGATGATTCCGCTCGTGCTGGTCGTGATCTTTGTTAATTGGCTGTTTTGGCATCTGATCAAGCGGCCCACTGATCAAGGACAACTGATACGGGACGAAATCGAAGGCTTTCGCATGTATCTGGGTACGGCCGAACAGGAGTTCTTGCGGCAGATGCATCCGCCGGAAAAAACGGTTGATCTTTACGAAGAGTATTTGCCGTACGCTTTGGCGTTGGACGTGGAGAACGAGTGGGCCGAGAATTTTAAAGATGTTCTTGCCGCCGCCGCCGCCGCGCCCAGCACTGCTGGTGTTTCCCCTGCGCGTGCTTATCACCCAGCCTGGTATCACGGGGACAGTTGGGATAACTTCACCACCGGTGCTTTCGCCAGCGGCTTGGGCGCAGCGCTCGGTACGGCCATTGCCTCTTCGGCGACCGCGCCCGGCAGCAGCAG
>JBFJVZ010000140.1:0-16240 GCA_041623895.1 Pirellulaceae bacterium
CAGTCTCTGGGAGGGCGACGCTCCCGCGGAGCCGCCAAGCGTTTTCCGACGCTTCGGCTCGGCAGGAGCCTCGCCCTCCCATGAAACTCATGTTGTCATCGCCAGACGACGATGTTTTCACCAAGCTAGGGCGACGCTCCCGCGGAGCCGCAAGCAGGCCGGAATTACCGGCTCGCCAGGAGCCTCGCCCGCCCAGCCAATCATTTACGAATCGCGGTTACTGAACAGGTCCAGGAACCGATCTTCGTACTCGTCAAACACTTCCAGTCGATCCAAGGTCCGTTTCAGCTCATACGCTTTGGAGCGGTCTTGGGTGGCCTGTCGAAAGAGTGTTTCGATTCGCCGTTCATCCTCATCGCTCAGCTTGGGCTCTTCTGATAGTCCGATATCGAATTGCGGCTCCTCTTCCTGTTCACTGTCGATCGCCTGCTCGACTCGCTTGATTAATTTTCCCATCTGCTCTTCCACGGCTTGGGCTTGCTCGGACAGTTCGGAAACGTCGATTTCGATTTCGGCGATCGACGTGAATGTTTCCAGAACGCGAAGTGAAGCTTTGGGAAAGGGAGCTTGGGCAAAAACGTGTGGGATTTCCCCCAACAGGCACGTGCCCCGCAAGCCTGCTTCGTACGCCGCACCCAGCAGGACACCGTTTAGGCCACCAATATTGCCATTTTCAACGATTTCCAGTTCCAACTGGCGAATTTCATCCAAGCTCTCCTGGTCGGTCGTCGCACCAAAGATACGGGAGGGTTGCTGGGGATGCATTTCCGTCGCCATCGCGGCAAACGTGAACACTCGCTGGACGTTCATTTCTTTCGCCAATTGGATCAATTGCTGACAAAAAGCATACTTGCCGCGCGGTGGCTGCGCCTCGCCAATGAAGACCACGATGTCGTGTTGCTGCGCGGGATCTGTCCAGTAGAAAAGTCGGCTTCGCGGTCGCGCGGGGGGACGGATCAAACCATCGACAACCTGAACATGTTCGATATCAAATTGTTCCGGCGGCGAAAAATCACCCAGGGAAGTCATCTCTAGTTTGGCCATCAAATAGTAGCCGGCACTTAACGCAACCTGCCCCATGCCCGGCCATACCGCGACCAACCAAGGTTGTTTCAGCTGAATTAGATCTGTCATGGGGAATTCATTCGGTTGAAGGACACCCACGCACGTTTAAACAGCGTCGGTGTGTTCACATTTGAGCCAATCTGGCCGGACATTCGGCTGCAATTACTCTCAGGCAATGCGCGTGCCATTCGCATGTCCGTCCCAATCCGATGGTTCCTGTCAGCACGTCGCATTGCGATAAAATGACGCGTTCGTTTCGCTGAAGCCCACATAGCCGGCAGTTTTCCTTGACTCCGGCACCGGTAGAGGATGCGAATTTATTTTGTCATGGACATTTGGGACCTGCGCATCATGGAGCTTTTCGCAAAAATGAATATGGTTGTTATCGTGGGGTACGGACTTTGCACCCTGCCTGTCGCCGGATACGCGATCTGGAAGTGAGTACGCCGTGAACACGAAAGATGCTTCGACCGCACAGTTAATGCGTCAGATTGAGTTTTTGTCGACCTTATCCGATGACGACGTTGCCAAACTCGCTCAGTTGGCTTCGGTCGAGCGACACGAAGCGGGCACGGTTTTGTTTCGTGAAGGCGATGAGTGTGAGCATCTGTACCTGGTCGTTACGGGCAGAGTCGCCCTGGAAATGTGCATGCCGCGACGCGGATGCACGCGGGTGCTGACGGTCGGAGCCGGGGAGGTGGTTGGCTTTTCCGCCTTGCTCGGTGGCCATGCGAGAGCGGCTCAGGCCATTGTCAGCGAAGATACGGTCTTGATCGAGTTCCCGGCCGAACAAATCCAACAGCTTTGCGATGACGACCACGACATCGGGTATGCGCTGATGAACCTGGTTTCCAAAGCCCTGTTGCGCCGCCTGGTTGCCACCCGGTTGCAGATGTTAGACGTTTTTGGCGACAGCAAAGCAGAGGGTCCGGTATCATCTTGAATCGGATTTCAGAGGGAACTCAACAGCGCATGGCTACGCAAACGAAGTGGAAAGAGCGGTTCCTTGCCCGCGAAAACCTCCAGTCACTGCTGGATGAATTGATGTCGGATGGATTTCAAGTGGTCGGTCCGACGATCGATCAGGACGCCATCGTCTACGACGAAATCGATTCCGTCGATCAGCTCCCCCAGGGCTGGACAGATTCGCAAGAACCAGGGCGCTATCGCTTGCAGCGCCGCGATGACGACGCCTATTTCGGTCACGTGGTCGGACCGCATTCATGGAAGCGATATTTTTTTCCACCTTTGGCCACGATCGCGACCGCGGATCGCACCCAGGACGGTTGGCGGCATGCGACTCCCGATGATCCGCCGCCACGGTTGGCGTTGTTGGGCGTACGCGCCTGTGAGTTGGCCGCGATCGGTGTGCAAGACCGCGTGTTCCTGGAGGGACCCTTCGTCGATCCGATTTATCAAAAGCGAAGACAGGCCGTGTTCATTGTCGCGGTAAACTGCACACTCGCGGCGTCAACTTGCTTTTGTACTTCGACCAATAGTGGTCCGCGTTGTCAAACCGGCTTCGATTTAGCGCTCACGGAAATCGATAACGGATTCATCATCGAAGTTGGTTCGGCAGCCGGGGCTGGGATTGTCAGTCGGCTTGCGGTCGAGGTGGCGGGAGCGGATCAGCTTGCCAGCGGCGAATCGGCTCGACGAGCAGCCGTTGATCAAATTAAAAAGAGACTCGATACAGAAAATATTCGCGATTTATTGCTTCAAAATCTCGATCATCCTCAATGGGACGATGTCGCAACACGCTGCCTTTCTTGTACAAACTGCACGATGGTTTGCCCGACCTGTTTTTGCTCCAGTGTGAAAGAGGTTGCCGATTTGAGCGGTGATCACGTGCAGCGACAACGCGAATGGGATTCGTGCTTCAATTTTGACTTCAGCTATATGAATGGCGGCGTCGTTCGCAACAGCATCCGCAGTCGGTATCGCCAATGGCTGACTCACAAACTTGCATCCTGGCACGATCAATTTGATACGTCGGGCTGCGTTGGCTGTGGCCGCTGCATTACTTGGTGTCCGGTGGGGATAGATTTGACTAAGGAAGTCGCAGCGATTCGGGCCACGCCAGCGAAACAGGGAACACAAGCCAAGGTTGTATCGTGATGATTGCCAACACCGGCAACTCGATTGATCCTTGGCTCGCGAAATCCGTTCGGATTGATCGAATCACGAGCGAGATTGACGGGGTTGCCACCTATGACCTGGCATTCTGCGATCCGGCCAGTGCCCAGGATTACCGGTTTCTACCCGGCCAGTTCAATATGCTTTACCTGCCGGGGGTCGGTGAAGTAGCGATTTCCGTCAGTGGTGATCCGAATGAATCATCGCGGATTCCACATACGATCCGCGAAGCAGGCAACGTGACGCGGTCTCTGGCGCGAATGTCCGTTGGTGATTCACTCGGTCTGCGAGGTCCTTTTGGGACCAGTTGGCCACTGGAAAGCTGTCAAGAGCAAAACGTCATTCTGGTTGCCGGCGGAATTGGACTCGCTCCCCTGCGACCGACGATTTGTCAATTACTTGCCGATCGAGATCGTTACGGCGAGATTTCGTTGCTGTATGGCGGCCGCTCGCCTGACGGATTGCTGTACACGGCGGAATATGACGACTGGATTGCGGGTGGTATTGACGTGCAATTCACCGTTGACCGTGCCACCGCCGGTTGGCCGGGTAACGTCGGCGTTGTTACCTTGCTGCTGGAACGTTTACCACTACCCGAGCCTGCTGCGACCGTGCTTTTGACCTGCGGCCCCGAAGTCATGATGTGGTACACCATTCAAACCGCGCTGACTCGTGGACTCGCTGGCGAATCGATTTTCGTTTCCTTGGAGCGTCACATGAACTGTGCGATCGGCCTGTGTGGCCATTGTCAGATGGGTCCCGAATTCTTGTGCAAGGATGGACCGGTGTTTCGTTACGACCGCGTTGCCACGATCATGAGAGTGGATGACCTGTGAACGACGAGGCGAAAACAAGAAAGCTCAGGCTGGCGGTTTTTAAATTCGCGTCTTGCGATGGTTGCCAGTTGTCGTTGCTGGATTGCGAAGACGAACTTTTGACAATCGCGGACACAGTCGATATCGCCTACTTTTTGGAAGCGACCAGTCGCGTCGATCCAGGGCCTTACGACATTGCCCTTGTCGAGGGCTCGGTGACGACCCAGCATGATGTCCAACGCATTCAGCAGGTCAGGCAACAGTCGAAATTCTTGGTCACGATCGGCGCCTGCGCAACAGCGGGTGGAATCCAATCATTAAAAAACTGGGCCGATCATGAAGAGTTTCTTAGCTGCGTTTATGCCAGGCCAGAGTTTATCTCGACGCTTGAGACGTCCACGCCGATCGCCGATCACGTGCAAGTCGATTTCCAGCTGCGAGGATGTCCGATCAGTCGACACCAGCTGCTTGAAGTGATCATTGCATTGGTAGCTGGGCGGACTCCGCGGACGCCTTCTCACAGTGTCTGTCTTGACTGTAAACGCCGCGGCACCGTGTGTGTCGAAGTCGCCAAAGGAATTCCTTGCTTAGGCCCGATCACGCAGATGGGCTGTGGAGCGATATGCCCCGCTTACAACCGTGGGTGTTATGGTTGCTTTGGACCGGCGGTGCAGCCCAATTGCAGCAGCTTGACCGACCAGTTCATCGACAACGGAGTCGACCGCAAGCGACTGCTTCCCTTGTTGCAAAACTTCAACGCCGCTGCGGTGGAATTCAAGGCAGCGGGAGACGCGCTCGCCGCGGACACGCTTGTCACCGATGGAGATTCCGGTGGCTAAAACGCGGAACATCAAGGTCGAAGCAATTTCACGCGTCGAAGGTGAAGGCGGGTTACACGTCACGTTGTCCGACGGGCAGATCGAAGACATTAAATTATCGATTTACGAGCCGCCGCGGTTCTTTGAAGCATTCCTCCGTGGCCGTCCGCTGGAGGAAGTCCCCGACATCACGGCGCGAATTTGCGGTATCTGTCCCGTTGCCTACCAGATGAGCAGCGTGCATGCGATCGAGCAGGCGCTTGCCGTCAAAATTACTCCGGAAATTCGCCAGCTGCGGCGGCTGTTGTACTGCGGCGAGTGGATTGAGAGCCACGTGCTGCACATGCATTTGCTGCAGGCACCCGATTTTTTTTCCGCCGACAGTGGAATCGACTTAGCCGCTGAGTTTCCTGATGAAATCAACCGCGGCTTGCGAATGAAAAAATACGGAAATGAATTGTTGGAAGTTTTGGGCGGACGCGCGATCCATCCGATCAACGTTCGTGTTGGCGGTTTCCATCGCGCACCGCGACGAGAAGAACTTCAGAAGCTGATTCCAGCGATGGAGTGGGGCTTGCAGGCGGCAATCGAGACCACACGTTGGGTCGCGACATTCAATTATCCGGACTTCAGCCGTGACTACGAAATGGTTGCCTTGGTCCATCCCGACGAATTCCCGATGAATGAAGGTCAAATCCATTCCAGCTCGGGCTTGCGAATCGATGTGGAGGAATACGAGCAGCATTTCCAAGAGCGGCAGGTTCCCCACAGTACGGCACTTCATAGCGTCAAGCTTGATGCTCCGGCTGGCCGCGATTGTTACCATGTGGGTCCGCTTGCGCGAATTGCTTTGAACTTTGATCGGCTCTCAGAAACCGCCCGCCGAGCGGCCGATGAAGTACGATTTGATCCCTTCACCGGTAATCCATTTCAGGCAATCATCGCGCGCGGATTGGAAGTGATTCAGGCGTTCGATGAAGCCTTGCAGATACTTCGCCAATATCGACCATGCCGGCCATACATCGATTACGATTACCGTGACGGTGAAGGCTGCTCGGCGACCGAAGCTCCGCGCGGGCTGCTGTACCATCGATATCAAGTCGACTCACAGGGGATGGTAAAGTTTGCCAAGATTGTGCCTCCAACATCGCAAAACCAAATGCAAATCGAAGCAGATCTGCGGCACTGGCTGCCGAAAGTGTTGGTTGACGATGATCGCCAAACCGCCGTTGGCTGCGAACGATTGATTCGTTCGTACGATCCTTGCATTAGCTGTTCGACACACTTCTTGAAGCTTACGATCGAACGAGACAGCAAGGAGCGGCAGGGGTAATGTTTGACTCACCTTCCATCCTGTTTGTTGGTGTTGGCAGTCCACACGGTGATGACCGAATCGGCTGGCATATCGCGGAAATCCTTTCCCGAGAATTGGTAGATCAAGATCAGATCACCGTACGGAAGGCAGCCGTGCCGATGGATATCGTGGATTGGCTGGAAGATTGTGACGAATTGCACATTTGCGATGCCGCCGAAAGCCAAGAACCGATCGGTACGGTCAGACGGATTGAGTCGACGTTCGGTCAGCCACCGCCAGCAGATTGGCTGGGCTGCATCCAGCAACTACACGGCAGCAGCAGTCATGATTTTTCCCTCGCAGCAACGTTGCAGCTGGCCAGGCAACTATCACGATTACCGCCTCGCGTCGTTGTCCATGCAGTTTCGGCAAGCCGTTTGAAGGAAGGTAGCTTGATCTCCGCAGCATTGCAAAGACGAGTCCAAGAGATTGCCTCCACGATTTTGGGCGAGCTGGCAAATGCATGAAAGGTCATTGGTCAGGTCGCTTCTGAAACAGGTGCAGCAGCTCTGCACCGAGCACGCGGCAAGTGAAGTCGCAGCAATTGAAGTCGAAATCGGTCCACTCAGCGGAGTCGAGCCGCTGCTGGTCCGCGAAGCCTTCGATATGCTGAGCAAGGACTCCGTCGGCGGAGCTGCACAGTTGATGATTCGTGAGATTCCACTGCGAGGCCAATAGCGCCAGCAATCCCATCCTGGTTATCGAAGATTCATTTCACCTATCGCCAAGCATCAATCCGGGACTGACCACGATTGGCATCATGTTGCCGACAACACCGCTGCACTGGTCGTTGTTGCGATCGACCCGGCGTCCGCTGGTGGTAACCAGCGGTAATACCGAAGGCGACCCAATCGTCCACAACAATGAATCTGCCCAACAGGCTTTGTCGAAGATTGCCAGCTACTTGCTGCATCACGACCGTGACATCATACGACCGGTCGACGACAGCGTCGTACGAGTCATTGCTGAGCAGCCGGTCACTATTCGCGCCGCCCGCGGGCGCGCGCCGTTGCCCTTGAATATTGACGGCACAAAATCCATTCTTGCGGTAGGCGGCCAGCAAAAAGTGGCGATCGCACTTTCCAATGGAAGCCAAAGTGTGCTTGGCCCTCACATCGGTGATCTCGATTCGCTTTCCGCACGCGAGAGGTTCGTTACCGAAACAAAAAGATTCTGCCAGCTTTACCGCTGCCAACCGGAGATCATCGCACATGATCTGCATCCCGATTATTTCACAACCCGCTGGGCTGCAGAACAAGAACTTCCCACAATCGCGGTCCAACATCACCACGCCCATATCGTCACGGGCATGATCGAACACGGCTGGCTTGATCAACGCGTCCTGGGGATCGTCTGCGACGGAACTGGTTACGGTACCGACGGCACGATTTGGGGCGGCGAAGTTTTGATCGCGTCGGCTCGCGACATGGAACGCGTGGGCAGTTTTCGGCGTTTCATTCTGCCGGGCGGCGAAGCCGCGATTCGCCAGCCTTGGCGGATCGCGTGCGCACTGCTAGCCCAGGCGATTGGACCGGAAGCCGGACGCCGGTGGCTGGGAACAAAGAATGAACTTGCAAGCGCCGGCGATATCCAACACCTGATCAGCAGCGCAATCGGACCGATGACCAGCAGCTTGGGTCGACTGTTTGACGGTGTTGCGGCGATCGTGCTGGGAGTCACCGTGGCAAGCTACGAAGGCGAGCCCGCGGCGCTATTGGAAACTGCCTGCGACATCGGAGCGACAGGATGCTACGAGCTTCCAGTCGACCAATCCGCCAAACTGGCGATCATCGATTGGCGGCGGCTGATCGAAGAGATCGTGGCCGACATCGACAAGCATGTCCCAAGCGGCACGATCGCGATGCGTTTCCACCGCAGCATTGCCAATGCTCTAGCGGCGATCGCGTCAGCTTACGACCTAAAGATCGTGATCGGCGGAGGATGTTTCCAGAATCGAATCCTCACGGAATTGCTGGCCGGCTGTTTGCAACAACACACATGCCCAGTCGGTCTGCCGGGCAAGATCCCACCCAACGATGGCGGTCTCGCCGCTGGCCAACTGGCCATCGCCCACGCCTCCCTGTAAGCAAATTATCGGGCTTTTTGAGTTGCAAAAAGCGAGTTTTGGCTTGGTTTCCAAGCGGGGCAGGCTGGGTATCCAAACACGTCGGATGTCCAGGCTGGTAATTCCCGCTCAGCACGGCTTTCCGGATTCGCGGCAGTGCATCGCGAGCATGCTCGAGGACTTCTGCAACGCTCTTTCCATCGACGCCGGGAGCGCTACACAATTGGCTTTTCAACAGGCTGTTAGGCGATTCAAACAGACTTTCCTGGTTCAGCCTTTGAGTACGCGTAGGCCAAGCCGCCAATCACGGGAGACTCATCGCCGCATACCGAGAATTCAAGTCGCCCGAGATCCTTGAATCCGTCCAAGGCGAATTCGCGATATGCTTGGGAAGCCGTCCGCAGGTACTGATCTCGAACACCAGACGTCAAGTCGCAGACGCCACCACCAACCACCAATAGATCGTAATCACCCAGATAGTTGATCGACAGCAAAGCAATCCCCAAGGCTCTCGCCTGATCATGAAATAACTCCAGCGCCAGCGGATCTCCTTGCGCGGCCAAATCCCGGAGTTGTTTCGCCTTGTCTCGGATGGGACCAGATTGTGAATTCAACGGATGATCGGACCATTGATCCAATTTAAGCCGATATCCGAGCTGATGGGTAAGTCCCGTCAAGGAAACGGCTGCTTCAACCGTGCACCTGGCGTTGCCAACCACTAACTGCTGATCATGATCGTAACGAAACGCGTAGGCAGGCAAAAAAATGTGACCTGCGTGCCCGGCGCGGCCCTGAACTCCACGCATTGCAGTGCCTTGTTGGACCTCTCCACCTCCCAAGCCGGTTCCGACAATGACCATAAACAACGAAGTCAGCTTTTCCTGGTTTGACTCGTTCTTCGTCGGAACACGATTCCAGGTAAGCAAACCGCTGCGGACTGCGTACTCACCAAACGCCGCCGACTGTCCATCGCCAATGTAATGTACTGACGCTTGAGGCGAATAATTGCGGAACTGCTCTTCCAATGCGGCCCGGACAGGAAAATGATTCCAGTCTTCTGATTCGAAGTTGGGCGAATTCAGAAGCACGCCCTCCAATAATGCCGGACCCGGCGTTGCCAGCCCGATGTCACAAACCTGTTCCAAAGAACCGCCAACACGGTCAAGACAGGACTGAACCTCTTGAATCAGCGACTGGATCGTTTGCTGCGGTCCCCGATACGTCCGCGACTCGAACTGCTGCGAAACATGAATCACGCGACGGGCACTATCCCCTATGGCGATGGTGCTTGTCGTGCCACCAACGTCGATGCCAACGTAATAACTCAAGGCCCCTTACCACGCTCCATCTTTTCCCTCAGCTCTTTACAGGCGTCAGCCGGGTTACTGCACATTGAACAACTGACGCTCCCGTCTTCGTTGGGCGGATTGTTCAGCCCTCCACACGATCCTGCTATCGGTTTTCGACCCAACATCACACCAATCGCCATGGCTCCGATCAGCACGGCGAAAACGCCGAATGCCAGAATCATGACGGGAACGGCATTACCCTCTGACGGCGCTGCCGCGGCGTTTGCAGCGGCTTGAGATGCTGTGGCGACGTATTTGGCAAGGCTGCCGGCAGCTGACAGCGTGTAACCATCATCCGTACGATTGACCAACAACACGTCGATCGATTCTTGCTCCGCCAATTTGAGACCGTCTTTGCCGCCAAGAACGTTGATCGCCGTGGCCCAAGCATCAGCCTTCATGCAGGAATCGGCGACCACCGTAACCGAGGCCAGATCGTGCTCAACGGGCTTTCCCGTCCGCGGGTCGATCGTGTGCGAGTAACGTTTCCCGTCGACCTCAAAGAAGATGCGATAGTCGCCGGAAGTTGCCATTGATTTGCCGGCGGCATCCATGGCGTGGGCGATCATCACGGCATCCTTGGCAGCGTCCGGCATCTGAATGCCGACCTTCCACGGATCGCCGCCCTTACTACCGGTGGTACGGACTTCGCCACCGATTTCCACAAAGACATTCTCGGCACCCTTTCGATTGAGCAATTCGACGATGCGGTCCACGCCGTGACCTTTGGCAATGGCGGAAAGATCAATCTCCAGGTCGGGGACCGATTTGCGGATCGCTGGCGGATCAAGGCGGACGTTCAGCTTTTGGTAACCGATCGACTGGCGAATGACAGTGAGGTCGGCATCGCTGGGGACCCGCCCCGTCTTCGGATCCGGCCCAAAGCTCCAGACGTTGACCAGCGGTCCCACGGTGACGTCAAAGGCGCCCCTCGTCGTCTTGGACAACTGCTGGGCAAAGCTGACCACTGTGGCCGTGTCTGAACTCACCGGAAACCACTCGGTCGATTGTGAGTCGTTAAAGCGACTGATTTCCGATGACTTCAAGTAGGTCGACATCTGATCGTTGACCTTCCGCAATTCGGCGTCGATCGCGAACTTCAAATCGGAGCCAAGCTGCGGTCCGTCAAAAACCTTGACCGTATAGGTCGTGCCCATGGTCTCACCACTTAAGGCTTGCAGGGGCGCGTCGACCGGATCACGATCAACCGCGAAACTCGGCAACGAGAACAGGCAGCAGAGTAGAGCAAGCAGCGGGAGTCGAAAGTGATTGCTCATGGGGAGTTTAGCCAATCGTTACACCGCCCCGTCAAAGTCGTCGTTCGCTTACGATTCGTTTGCGGAGCAAACAACGACACACTTGCGCTGTTGGCGAGCAAATTCACAGCCTCTCCCGCGGGCGAACGCAGAACAAAAAGTCGTCGCAGGCTTCGCAAACAAGCATTCTCGCGACCCGCGGCGACGCGTAAGTCACTAACCACCGAAATCGTCGTAGGCAATATTCTCCGGCTCGACGCCTAAATCGTCCAGCATCTTAAACACTGCCTGGTTCATCATCGGCGGTCCGCAAATGTAATACTCGATGTCTTCGGGAGCCGGATGCTTGCTCAGGTAATTGTCCAACAACACCTGGTGAATGAACCCGACGTAGCCGTCCCAATTATCTTCGGGCAACGGTTCGGAAAGTGCGATATTGAACTTGAAATTGGGAAATTCTTTTTCGATCTCGCGAAAATGGTCGATGTAAAACAGCTCTCGCAGACTTCGTCCACCGTACCAGTAGGAGACCTTGCGATCGGTCTTTTGTCTTTTGAAGAGTTCAAAAATATGACTTCTTAGCGGGGCCATCCCGGCACCACCACCGATGTAGACCATCTCGGAATTCGAATCCTTGATAAAGAATTCGCCGTACGGCCCACTAATCGTTGCTTCATCGCCCGGCTTGAGATCGAAAATCCAACTGCTCATTTTTCCCGGCGGGACGTCGGGCATCCGCGGGGGCGGACTGGCGACGCGGACGTTCAGCATGATGATGCCTTTTTCGCCCGGGTAATTGGCCATCGAGTACGCACGGACCACTTCCTCATCAACCTTGGAAACGTACCTCCAAACGTCGAACTTATCCCAGTCGGGGCGATACTCCTCTTCGATGTCGAAGTCTTTGTAATGCACGGTGTGCGGCGGGCATTCGATTTGAATGTAACCGCCTGCCTTGAAATTGACCTCTTCGCCTTCGGGCAATTCCAGAATCAGCTCCTTGATGAAGGTTGCCACATTGACATTGCTGCGAACCTTACAGACCCATTTTTTGGTGTCAAACGCCTCGGCGGGCACTTCCACGACCATATCTTGCTTGACAGCGACCTGGCAGCTAAGCCGTTCGCCCTCCGCAGCCTCTTTCTTGTTAATGTGATCGCGTTCGGTGGCCAGGATCTCACCACCGCCTTCCGTGATCTTTACCTTGCACTGTGCACAGGTGCCGCCTCCGCCGCAGGCACTGGAAACAAACACGCCAGCATCGGCCAAAGCGCCCAACAATTTACCACCGGCGGGAACCTGAACCTCTTTCTGATCATTGATCAGGATCTTGACCGGCCCGGACGCGACCAACTGGCTTTTGGCTCCCAGAATCAGCACCACCAGCGCAAGCACGACCAGCGTGAACATCACGACGCCAAGAACAACAAGTAGGATTGAGTCCATAATGTGTTACTCGATTGATCGCAAACCGCGAGGCAAGCGACTCTTAATGAAAGTTATGCTTACAGCTGAATACCGCTAAAGGACATGAAGGCCAAAGCCATTAGACCCACGGTGATGAACGTAATTCCTAAACCGCGAAGCGGTGGGGGAACGTCACTGTATTTCATCTTTTCACGGATGCCGGCCAGGGCGGCGATCGCCAACGCCCAGCCAATTCCGCATCCGAACCCGTAGGTGACCGATTCGGCAAAGTTGTAATTTCGTTCCTGCATGAATAGCGAGGCACCCAGAATCGCACAGTTGACCGTGATCAGCGGCAGAAAAATCCCCAACGCGTTGTAAAGCGGGGGAACGTATTTATCCAGGAACATCTCCAAAATTTGCACCATCGCGGCAATCACGCCGATGTAGCTGATGAAACTTAAAAACGACAAGTCGACGGTAGAAAAATCGACGGTGGCCGTGGGAATGAAACTGTTTGCCCATCCCAAAGCACCTTTCCTCAGCAGCAGCGAATAGATCAGCTGATTGGCCGGTACCGTGATGCCCTCGATCACAATCACGGCGAACCCCAGGCCAATCGCCGTTTTGACGTTCTTGCTGATCGCTAAGAACGTGCACATGCCCAAGAAGAAAGCCAGGGCAAGGTTTTCGACGAAGACCGCCTTCATCAGGATGCTTAGATGATTCTCAATCATGATTATTATCTCTTCCCTCGACGGCCTTTAAGCTTCTTCGATCTGTTCCGGCTTGAATAAACGAATCATCCAAATCATAAAGCCGATCAGGAAAAACGCACTCGGCGGCAACAGCATCAGGTTATTGGGGTTGTACCAACCACCGTTGCGATCAAGTTCCAGCAGCGTCACACCGAACAGCGAACCGCTGCCGAATAATTCGCGAAAGAACGCCACGAACATCAGCACCAACCCGTAGCCGAGCCCATTGCCCAGACCGTCCAGAAAGCTGAGCCACGTACCGTTCTTCATCGCGAAACCTTCGGCACGGCCCATCACGATGCAGTTGGTGATGATCAGTCCGACGAACACCGAAAGCTGCTTGCTGATGTCAAACAGGTAAGCCTTCAACACCTGGTCGACGACGATCACCAGCGAGGCAATCACCGTCATCTGTACGATCATGCGGATGCTGCTGGGGATGTAGTGCCGAATGGCGCTGACGGCCAAATTACTGAATGCAGTGACCGCGATCACGGCGACGCTCATCACCAGCGATGTTTCCATCTTGGTCGTGACCGCCAATGCGGAACAAATCCCCAGCACTTGCAGGGCAATCGGATTGTTGTCCACCAGTGGATCGAGCAGGACTTTGGTTGCGTTGCTCTGTGCCATTTTTATTCTCCTGCCGACTCGGTAGTCGCAGATTGATCGTTCAATTCCTGCTCCAGCTTGCTCAAAAAGGGGCCGTAACCGTCATCACTGGCCCAGTAGCGGAGCAGGTTTGTTACGCCACGGCTGGTGATCGTGGCACCCGAAAGCCCGTCGACCGCGTAGGCATTTTCCGGCGGCGCGGGACCCTTGAAAACTTGCGCCGCGGGCGTCCCGTTATCGTCGTACAACTTGCGGCCGACCCATTGGGCTTTCCAGCTCGGATTGTCGACTTCCCCGCCCAAACCGGGGGTTTCGCCGTGCGAGTAGAACGTCAAACCCTGGATCGTTTCCAGATCACTTTTCAGCGCCAGATATCCATACAGCGTTGACCACAGCCCTTTGCCATACACCGGCAATACTACTTGTCGGACCGGCCCTTCTCCCTTGCGGCGAACGAAATAAACCGTGGCAACTTTTTCCCGACGGTCTACACCAGGATCAAACGCGGGATCTTCGATGGCGACACTGGTTGGTTCTTTGTCGGCCGCTTCGCGAGGATCGTACTTGTCGATGTCCAGTTCCGTGTTGTACTCGCCGGTATCCAGATCCACCAGTTTCTCGCTGATCCAACTGTACAACTCGTCAATCTGCTCGCGGCTCAATTCGTTGGCCGGTTTACCGTACTCGCCAATCGCCAGTCCGGTGGCGTCCAAAATGTTTTTTTGCTGGTCCAGCTTCTTATTGGCTTCCTGCAACGGGCGGAGGGCAACCGCCGCAGCGCTGACAGCCAAGGAACAAACGACACACAGAACGGTTGCCACGCCGATGGCGTAGCCTACTGAATCACGTTGTTGCATAGCGTGCCGTCCTCCGTCGAACGTTGGCTTGAACCACGAAATAATCGATTAGCGGCGCGAAGACATTACCGAACAGAATCGCCAGCATGATGCCTTCGGGAAATGCTGGATTGATACACCGGATCAAAACGGTCATGAAACCAATCAGTCCGCCATAAACCCATTTACCGGTCTCGGTCATCGACGCACTGACAGGGTCGGTCGCCATAAAGACCAATCCAAACGCCAAGCCGCCGATCACCAGGTGCCAATGGAAGGGAACGCCCAGCATTGGATTGGAACCAGTGTTGACCAGATTCAATAGAACCGACGTGCCGATCACGCCGCCGACCACGCCGGCCATGATTTTCCACGATCCGATCCCGGTCGCGATCAGAATTGCCGCTCCGACAATACACAGCAACGTGCTGGTCTCGCCAATGCAGCCTTGGATTGTTCCCAAGAATGCACTCATCCAGGTAATCGGTTCCGTGCCGCCCCACACGTATTGAACCGACGCTAGCGAGGACACGGCTGGATTCACTGCAGCTTCAGCCGCCGGGGCTGCGTTTGCCATTTGCCCGAGCGCCGTGGCGCCACTAAAGCCGTCCACAGCAGTCCAAACTTTGTCGCCGCTGATCTGACCGGCATAGGCGAAGTACAGGAAAGCTCGACTGGTCAGGGCCACATTCAAAAAATTCCTGCCGGTGCCGCCAAACACTTCTTTGGCCACGATGACACCAAAGGCAATCCCCAACGCGACCTGCCAAAGTGGAATCGAGGCCGGCAGCGTTAGCGGGAACAACAATCCGGTGACCAGAAAACCTTCGTTGATCTCGTGCCCCCGCAGCACACTGAACACCAATTCGATGTGACCGCCAACAAACATGCAGACGATGTATATCGGCAAGAAGTGAATCGCGCCCAAAATGAAGTTGTCAACGTGATTGGCCGGATCATTGGTGAAGCCCATCGCCTCGTGAATCCAATAATGCCAGTCACCGTTGTGATCCATCCCGGCCTGAGCCATCTCTTGAATCGCGTAATTGGCCTGATAGCCGACGTTCCACATCCCAAACAAAGTAACCGGGATCAAAGCAACGACCACGGTAATCATCATCCGCTTCAGGTCGATCCCGTCACGGACGTGCGTCGTCCCATGGGCAACCTCGCCCGGGGTGTACAGGAACGTGTCCAGTGCTTCGTACATGGGGTACGCGAATGCCAGCGGTCCGCCCTTGTCAAACAAGGGATGGACCTTATCAAGCGCGTCGCGGAGTGCTTTCATGGTTACCGTTTCCTCATCACCAAGCGGACCTTGGTAACTAACCTTCTCGTTCGATCGTGGTCAGGTTTTCTCGCAACAGCGAGCCGTATTCGTATTTACCCGGGCAAACGAACGTGCAAAGTGCGATGTCTTCTTCTTCCAATTCCAGCACGCCCAACTGCTGAGCCTGATCGGTATCGCGAACAATCAACGCCCGCAAAAGCTGTGTTGGCAAGATGTCCAAGGGCATGACTTTCTCGTAAGTTCCCAACGGTACCATGGCTCGTTCGCTGCCACCGGTGCTGGTTGTGAAAGCAAACTTCTGATCGGGAAATGCAGCAGAAGCGAAAACCTTGGTCGTTGAGTATTTGTCGAATCCCGGCTTCTGCCAGCCCAGAAATTCACGCTCATCACCCTCTTGCAAAACCGAAATCTGCGAGTGGTAGCGACCCAGAAAATCATGCGGCGGCGTTGCTGTGCGGCCGCACAGCACCGAACCGGA
>JBFJVZ010000141.1:0-16215 GCA_041623895.1 Pirellulaceae bacterium
CAACCGAAGTCTGGCGACTCCGGCTACGAAGAACAGCCTGCGTAACGCGAACAAGAAACGCTTAACGGCGGGAGCCTCGCCCTCCCATGAAACTCATGTTGTCATGGACGCAACCAACGCATGTTCGCGATTGGCCTGTGCACAAATCGAAGAGAGAGGATTCCGCGGAAAGGCACCGCCGCTGGTGCAAATCATCCTGCAAGGGTGCAAGAAGACAAGAACATCATGCGCTTAGCGAATGACGATTACTTGCGATTCCGTCGCAGTTGACCACACGCCGCGTCAATCTCGCTTCCTTTTCGTTGACGGAACCTGACGTTCACGCCGTGCGACTCGAGTACTTGGCGAAAGCGGGCGATCGATTGCTTGCCGGGCGTTGAGTATGGTAAACCGGACACGGGGTTGTAAGGGATCACATTCAACAGCACGTTGCGGTTTTTAAGCAAAGCCGCCAGTTCTCTCGCGTTGTGTTCCGAGTCGTTGAGGCCGCCAAGCAAAACATACTCGAAGGTCAGCCGTCGGCCGCTGGAGTGAAAATATCGATCAGCGGCGTCAAGTACGGCGTCGATTCCGATCTTCCGATTGACCGGCACCAACTTGCCGCGCAGGTCATTATTCGGCGCGTGGAGACTGACGGCCAGATTGTAGGGAATACCACCGGCTGCCAGCCGATCAATTGCCGGCGGCAACCCGACCGTGCTGATTGTGATCCGCCGCGGACTGATGCCAAGTCCTTCTGGGCTTCTGGCAATGTCTAGCGCACCGAGCACGTTGTTCAGGTTGGCCAGTGGTTCGCCCATTCCCATCATCACGATGTGACTTAAGCGTTCTGTTTCCGGTAATCTCGCCTGCAGCCGCAGCATCTGTTCCAGGATTTCACCGCGCGTCAGATTGCGATCAACCCCATCCAGTCCGCTGGCGCAGAACACGCAGCCCATCGCACAGCCAACTTGACTGCTGACGCAAATGCTCCTTCGTGTGCCGTCACGCAGCAACACACATTCGACTTCACCACCGTCGGGCAAGCGAACGAGTAACTTATCCGTGCCATCGGTAGAGGAAACCGCCTTGACTTCGCTGGCCACGAAGACCGAAAAAGACTGCTCCAGCAGGTCGCGTAATTTCTGCGGCAGATCGGTCATTTGCTGGAAGTCGGACACTCGACGCTGAAACACCCAGTGCCAGATTTGCTTGGCCCGAAAAGCGGGCTGATCGTGTGATTCCAGCCACTTGATGAAATCTTCCGAGCTGAGATCTAACAGGTGTCGTTTTCCATCACCCGTTTCCGAATCCACTGATTGTCTCGGCAAATCTTGCGAATCGATGGTAGTTAGGTTCACAATGACGCTCGACAACACACCCAAAATGACATAATTGGCTCGGGCCGGGTCCCGCCGGGCCGATTGATTCCCCATTGCCCGGCGGGAGCTGGGTTACTGGTTAAATGAAAGTGTACCGCGTCAATGGTTAAATCCGAAGTGAACCAGCAGGCTGCCCTGGATCGATTTCTGCAACTGACTGCCATACCAGGCAAAAGTGGTGACGAGGCAGCGGTGGCTCAGGCGATTGTTCAGTTGCTGATCGCAGCCGGTCTGGATACGGCTAATCTGGCATTCGATGGTGCTGACTCACGTACGCGGATCGAGGGCAATTGCGGCAACCTGATCGTGACTTTGCCGGGCAGCGGCACAGGAGTTCGTACGATGTTGTCTGCGCACATGGATACGGTACCGATTTGTGTTGGCAGCCAGCCGTTCGTGGAAAATGGGATCGTTCGCAGCAGTGTGGCAACCGGTTTGGGCGCCGATGACCGAAGCGGATGCACCGCGATCTTGACGGCGGCCATCGAACGTCTACAACGCGGCGATCAAAATTTTCCACCTGCCGTGATCGCGTTTTTTGTGCAAGAAGAAATTGGCATGGAGGGCGCCAGAAACTTGGACATCAGCAAGATCGGCGACGTTGACCGAGCCTTCAATTTTGACGGCGGCACGGTGGAGAAGATCACCACAGGAGCAACGGGTGGTGAGCGAATCAAGATTCGGTTAACCGGCGTTCCCGCGCACGCCGGTGTCGCTCCAGAAAAAGGTGTCAGCACGATTGTGATCGCGAGTCGGGCGATCGCGGACCTTCATGCCCGTGACTGGCTTGGCAAAGTCGCAAAACCGGAGGGTGTCGGCACGGCCAACATTGGTGTGATCGAAGGCGGCCAGGCGACCAACGTGGTGACGCCCGAAGTCAACATTCGCGCTGAAGCTCGCAGCCACGACGCAAAGATGCGAACCAGAATCGTGGCCGAGATTCGTGCCGCTTTTGAAAAGGCTGCCGCGGAAGTCCGTAACGACGAAGGCGTCTGCGGCAAGCTGGAGTTTGAAACTCACGTCGACTACGAATCGTTCCGTATCGACGAGGATCATCCATCGATTCTGGCGGCACGTGATGCCGTGAAAGCGACTGGACGAGAGCCGTACACTCAGGTTGCCGATGGCGGCCTGGACGCCAATTGGTTGTATCGTCACGGCATCCAAGCAGTCACGATCGGTTGTGGCCAACGTGATATTCACACGGCGGACGAATGGCTGGAGATCAAAGATTTTTTCGACGCTTGTCAGATCGCCACGTCGCTAATCACCGATGGAGCAGAACATGCGTGACGACGAAGAACTCTGTTTATGCTTTCACGTTACACGCCGCAAAGTCGTGCAATTCATTCGCGTCGAAAAACCTACCAAGCCAAGTCAGCTGTCTGAATGTTATGGTGCCGGAACGGGCTGTGGCTGGTGTCGCCCTTTTCTCAAACGGCTGTTGGAAGAAGCCGACCCGGATGCGGCCGAATTGCCGGACTCGGATAGCTACGCGGTTCGACGCAAGCAATATCACCAAGAGAAAGGTATTAGCTGACTTTGGTGAAAACGCCATCGATGTTTGCCGGCTGATTTACATCGGCAAAGCCCGACGATTACAATACTCGGGCATCCCACCTGCACATCCCACCTCAATCTACCTTGATCGATTCATGAGAATAGCGAGCCTTGCGATTCTGTCGTGTCTGTCTTTGATTGCTTGCCATGCTTATGCGGGCGACTGGACTCAGTTCCGCGGCCCCGCTGGCGACGGCATTGCCAACGGTCAATTGGTGCCAACGCAGTTCAGTGAATCAGAGAAGGTAACGTGGAAGACCGAGTTGCCGGGACGGGCCTGGTCATCACCCGTGATCTCCGACGGAGTTGTTTGGCTGACGACGGCGATTGAACGAATCCCGACGGACGAGGAAAAGGTCGCCTTGTTTGAAAAGTCGGGAATCGAGAAAAAGAAATACAGCCAGTTAGCGATCGCAAAATCGATTGAGTTGAAACTGATTGCGGTTGATTTTCAGTCGGGCTCGCTGCTGAAAACCATAGACTTGACGGAAGTCGAGCAACCCGATGCGATTCACACGGTCAATAGCTACGCGTCTCCGACACCAGTGATCGATGGACCAAATATCTATTGCCACTTCGGTACTTACGGCACCTTTTGCATCGATCGTGCTTCGGCCGAAGTCGTTTGGAAGCGTCGGCTCCCGCTGGCCCATTCCGTCGGTCCGGGAAGTTCGCCTTTCATTTACAAAGACATGTTGGTGCTGATTCAAGACGGCTTGGAAAGACAGTACGTGACCGCGCTGAACAAGCTGACGGGAACGAGGATTTGGGAAGTCGACCGCCCGGAGATGGACGCCCCGGACGGCGACCACAAAAAAGCGTTCAGCACTCCCATTGCAATCACGGACAGTAAAGGCCGCGAGCAACTGATCTGTATGGCTTCGCAGTGGATCGTTGCCCACGATCCTTCGACCGGCAAAGAGATCTGGAAACTGTATCACGGCAAAGGATTCTCGGTCGTGCCGCGGCCGGTTTACGCCAACGATGTTGTCTACTTTTCAACCGGTTTTGGTAAGCCGCAATTATGGGCCGTTCGCGTCGATGGCGATGGCGACGTAACAGAGACGCACGTGCTGTGGAAAGTCACCAAGGGGATTCCCGCAAAACCGTCCCCGTTGATTCACGAGGGGCTGATTTACGTAATCGAAGACAACGGCGTTGCCAGTTGTCTTGATGCGAATACGGGTGAGGAAATCTGGAAGAAACGCGTTGGTGGAAAATTCTCCGCGTCACCCCTGTTGGCGGGCGGTCACATCTATTTTGGATCGCACGACGGTAAAGTGACCGTGTTTAAACCTGGTAAGAGCGGTGAAGTGGTTGCCGACAATCAGTTGCAGGGTCAAATCATGGCCTCACCGGCAGCTGTCGACAACGCCCTGGTTGTGCGAACGGCAGAAGCACTTTATCGCATCGAGGATTGATCGTGCAAAGATTCAAGCTGCCCGTGGTGTTTGCCGAAATTGCGGCGTTGCCGCGGCGGCTAACAGGCTTTCTGACAACCGGCAGATCGTCTTGATTCTTCCGCCACTGAGCTGGTGTATTTCCTTGACGACGCGTTGTGAAAATGGATTGTCAATGCCACCGGCCAGACGCAAGGACTGGTCGATGAAGTCTGACGTTTCTTTTAGATTCAGCGGACCCAGCGGGATTCCGTTATGAGGCGCGCTGCCGATATGAGTCAAACCGTTTGATGCGAGGGCAGTGATCAAGGTCAGCGAAGGAAATTTTTGCGATATTCTATATGCGTTCAGTGCAGCGATGTTCGCGGACTGATCAATCAGCCATACGGTATAGATCGATCGCTGTTGCGATGCGTTTAGCGCAGCAGCCACTTCGCTTTCCGCGGTTCGCGAACGCTTGATGCCCAGCCCCGCGGCAAGCGCATCGATTGCTCGCGACGGTGGATTCAATGCGTCAGTCGTCAGTATGAATTCTGTCGCACAGTCCCCGTACCCGCGTGAATCGCTAAGATGCTTTAGCAATGTTGTCATGCCGCATCCGCCGGGGTTGATCAAAACTCCCAAACGAATTCCCTGGGTCACCCATCGTTGAACGGCCGCGATCGCGCGACGCTGGGCGGCGCCGGTAAAGAAGTGGCGGCCACCGGTATGAAACGGGGAGTGACGCAGCGACCAGTATCGCAAATAGTCGACCAAAGAATTCTTGTCCGTGATAGCAAAACAAACCGGGTTGGCTAACAATGATGATCGGCAGACCAGACCCCTCACTTTGATGCTAGATGACTCATCGCTACTATCATCCCGACCTACCCGCCGGCGGTGGTCGCGTGCAGTTCTCGGAGGCGGAGTTTCAGCATGCAGCGAAAGTGATGCGCGTGCAGGTTGGCGACGAAATTGAGTTGTTTGACGGCAGGGGACGCCAGGCGGCTGCGGTGATTCGCGAGGTCACCAGGCGGAGCCTTGATTGTGTTGCGGCCCCTCCCAAAGCGGTTGATCGCGAACCGGTGCG
This sequence comes from Pirellulaceae bacterium, assembly GCA_041623895.1. Taxonomy (GTDB): domain Bacteria; phylum Planctomycetota; class Planctomycetia; order Pirellulales; family Pirellulaceae; genus JBFJVZ01. The sequence continues at coordinate 5,391 of JBFJVZ010000141.1, forward strand.
GCAGCTTGATCTGGGAATTGCCCTGCCGAAGCCCGACCGAGCGAGGGAATTAGTCGAGCGATTAACTGAATTGGGTGTCAAATCGGTGACGCCCCTGATCACGTCACGAACGCAACGGCCTCCGTCCGGCAGCCTGTTGGAGCGGCTGCGGCGCGGTTCGATTGAAGCGTGTAAACAATCGGGGCGGAACATGTTGCTTCAAATCAATGACTCTGCGAGTGCCGGGGATTTTTTTCAATCGTGTGATCAGCAAGCTTCTTGCTGGGTGGCCGATCAGCGGGGGCTGTCAATTGCGGATGTGATTGATACCGCCAGCCAGCGGGTGATCGGCGCTGTCGGACCCGCGGGAGGTTGGACCACGGAGGAACTGAAGCAAGCGAGGGATTCGGGGTTCCAAGCCGTAGCATTCGGCAACCGAATCTTGCGAGTTGAAACGGCCTCCGTTTTCATGGCTGCCCGGCTGCTGGAATAAGGCGACCCGGTTGCTGGACTGAGGCGACCCGGTTGCTGGAAGCAGGCGACCCAGGGCACCCATTTGCGTATGGTCTTCGAGCGAATTGGCCTCTTGCTGCAATGATGATATGATCAACTGTGCGGCCGACACACGATTTGGTTTTGCATCCACCCAACTGAAAGAACGTGGCCATGACATGCACTCATTTACGGCAACTGTTTGAACTCTGCGACGAGAACGAATTACGCTTCTCCAGCAGCGACCTGGTCCACATTGTTTGCAAGCAGTGTGAACGAGAGGAAGTCTGCCCATCTGTGCTTTTGGACGAATACGAATCGCAACATCCGGACGCGGATGATGAAGAAGACACAAAGCAAAAGAGTGTCAGCAAAAAATCGGAAGGATAAGGGAATATCCGGTGGCGCGTCTTCAGCTCACGAAGAAAAGCCGCGTTGGTCCTAAGCACGTGATCGCAACCAGATCTTTTAGAGACTGCTCAAGTACTGCATGCTTTGCTGGATGCTCTTGATCGGATGCGGCGAGTGATCCTGTTCGACGTGGCACAGCTTGACATCGGCCTCTTTCGCCACGTCGATGATCGGCTCCATGGCAATTGTCCCATCCCCCAGTTCCTCGAAGGCTTCCTTGGGGATGTTTCCGTAATTGGGTGTCTTGATCGCTTTGTTCAAGTCTTTGAGGTGCAACTGCGAAACCCTGCCTTTCAGTTTGCGGATCAATTCGACCGGATCGTGGCCGCCGACCGCGACCCAAAACACATCGACCTCAAATTTCATGTCGGCTGAGAACTCCTCCATCAAAACGTCATATCCGTTCTTGCCGCCTTCGTCCGGCTTGAACTCGAACGCGTGGTTATGATAAGCGAGCTGGATGCCGACTTTGTTAGCTTGCTCAGCAGCCCGATTGCTGCGTTCCGCGACTTGACGATAGTCATCCAGATTCTTGCGATTGCGGTCGGCCAAATAGGGGATCACCAGGTGCGTCAGTCCCGCATCTTTGGCCTTGTCCAAGATTTCGGAAAACTCCGGCACGCCTTTGTCATCAGGATTGATGACAGAGTCCCAGGCAAAGTGTGACGAGTTGATCTTCAGGCCGTTCTCCCTTGCGGCATCCATCATCGGTTTCGCATCCGGGAAACCGTAGCATTCGACTTGGTGATAGCCGGCATCGGCCACGGCCTTGATCGTGGCGGCAACATCCGCTTGGATTTCATTGCGTAGCGTGTACAGCTGAATCCCGATTTCCTTGCGGTACACATTATCCGCCTCAAGCGCGAACAGCCAGCGAGGCGTGGAAAGGGTGAGTGTGGCGGCTGTGCCGGAGGCTAAAAAGTGTCGGCGTTTCATCTGGCTGGATCCCAGGTCGAGTTTGATTCAGGCACGTATTCTAACCGACCGCGGACACACTTGTTGGATCGACAAAACGCTCTAGTAACGCCAAAATCCACCCATCACTCGCCAGCGGGCAACATCCAACGAATTGATCAGCGGCGCGGTGGGCTGACGCGGCGGCCGTCGCTGAACCGGTGGCTGGACCGGACTCGGCGGCACGGGGGCCGCAGCTCTCGCCGCTGCCCGCTCTGCTGCCTGCTTCTGCTTGAAGGCTTCGACCACCTGCAGCTGATGCTCGCGCATGGCTCTGGCGTTCCGCGAACCTCTGGCCAGCTTGCGTCGATATTTCTCAACTTCCGTCAGGATATTCATGAAGTCCTCAGGCGATTCCTTTTTGACATTTTCCTTCGCCTCGGTGCGAAACCTGTCAATCTCTTCATCGGAAAAGATCGCCTGAACTTTCAAAAACTCTTTCAGCCACTTGCGTGTATCTTTCCATTCGGGGCTATCCAGCGCGGCACGAACTTGGGCACTTTTCGTCCACCACCCAAGTGCCTCCTCGGCGGAACCTGCGGCCAATTGTTTGCGCAATCGATCAATATCTTCTTCATGAAACAAGACCTGCTCTTGGCGAAACTTATCCAACCACTGGATCGCTAATCCCTTTGCAGTTTCGGCATCAACTTCGCTTTTGCTGGCAGGCGGATCATCGGCAAAGCTAAGGGCATGGGCCGTTACCAAGGTTGCCACGAGAAGAAGAGTTCGCAGAGTCATCGAAGCATGTTCCCCCGACGGGTAAAGCAGGTAGCACTGAAGTTGTGTCATTTTTGAAGCTACCCGGCAAGGTTTGTCTTGACGCAAGCCGAAATCAAAAATCGGCGCTGTACTTGTTGGTCATCTCCTTACGGACGGCCGCCGTCTGCTCGTCGATGTATTGCCAGAGCTGTTGAACACTTGCGGCGCCTTGAGTGCGTTCTTGGCCGCGGATGATGGCGTCGGTTTGACCTTTCAGCCGTAAAGTGGCCTGTCCGGGGCCAACGTAAGCACCCGTCGCGGGCACGCCATACAAACTACCGTGATAACCCGTGCCGGCGCGATAGCCGGTCGAGACGATGCCGCCGTAACCACCGGAGACAGGTTGATTGCTGGCAGTCCGCATGGCACTTCGCATGCCGACACCTTTCATCGTCATTTCACCTTGGCGAAGCGAAGTCGCCATTGCGGTGCCGTAATCGACTAACAATTCGTCGACATTCAGGATCGACATGTTGTCAATTTTTCGCGCGTATTTGTCGTACCAGATTGCTGCCTGGCCAAATGTCTTGACGTGGTCACGCTTTGGTTTTCCACGCAGGTCATCCAGCAAAGTTGTGATTGATTTGAAATAACTTTGCGAGGCCAGAAGTTTGACCTTTCCTTCAGGATCGGAGCCTGCCGAGGTAGCTTCGAGCATGGCATCGGTCAGTGAGGGAGGCAATTCCAGAACACTCATGATCCGCCGCATCCCGTTGATGGAAAACTTCCCCCTCAGCAGAAAGGTGTTGTTGCTGAGCGATGGTTGCCATTCTTCCAGGTCGTCAATCATGGCCCCTTGTCTACGAAGGATTTCGAGCAACAACGGCTTGCCTACGTCGGCCAACATCTTCGGCGACTCGGCAAAGTCGACGCGAATCGCGCCGATCGAATCATCTTCCAAGCTCACACCCAATGTGATGCCTTTTGTTCCGGCAATCAATTTTGCGAACTGGTCGACCGGCAGTCCCGCGTCTTTCAGCGACTCGAAAGACTCCATCTTGTCTTTCACTTTTGCTTCTGAGACGACGCCGTCCAGATCCATTCCCATGATGATCGGCGTACCCACGTCCTTGGCGTAGGCAAATGCCTGCTCCAAGTAGGGCGGAAGTTTCGCTCCCGAGCCAACATCCGTGGACCTCAGCCAGCGGCTGACATCTTGACGATTCGCGGGAGAATATGCAGCCAGCAGATTGCTCATCAATTGCACGACATAGGTATCGCTGATCAGTCGCGCTGCAGCCCGGCCTTCGATGTTGTCGATCGTTCCACCGTACCGTGCGGCAACCGTCGTGACGCTGCGATCGCCTCGCAGCTTGACCATCCCCAATTCCCAAATCGACTCGCCAAATTCAATGTCGCTGCGTCCGGCGATAATCACTTCTGTGGCGTCGGGCGGCAGAGCACTCATGCCGGCGTCGTAGGCGGCCTTGCGCCGCGCCATCCATTTGTCGCGATTGGCAACCGGTGAACCGAACATCTTGTGCACATCGATCAGCACGATCGTGTTCGCGTCGTAGGGAATGCGATATTTCATCCCCTCAAACTGCGCGTCGGTAGGAACCGAAGACGTCAAAATGCCAAACAACAGAAGGGCGGCGAATGGGCGATTCATGGGAGATAGAGCGTCTGTGAGTAGCAAAGTTTAGATTCCGTGCGGTGTGAATCGACATCACGGTTGCCGACGGTCACTACCAAGCCGAGATTATAGACCAGATGCGCGAGTAATGCGCGGAAGGCGACGAGCGTTTTTCTCAAATCTTCACCAACTCTCTGGGTCCACATGAGCGACGAAACACGGCCTGACGTCGATCGGCAGGCAACTCAGTCCGGCAGCGCGGGACTGGTTCCGCCCGGCATCGTTTTGGATGAGCAAACGCGACAGAGAATTCAAACAATCTGCCTGGTCGTGTTGGCAGTGTTGGCAGCCACCTACCTGATTTTTTGGCTGCGTCCCGTTTTGGTTCCCTTTGTCGTGGCCTTGTTTGTGGTCAGCGGCCTGAGCCCGATTCTGGCGATGCTGGAAAGAACCTTGGGCGTGACGCGAATTGTCGCAGCCGCCATTACTTTTCTCGCAGGCGTGGCAATGTTGATCGTGTTTGGCTGCACGATTTGGATCTCCATTTCTGATCTTGCCAGTAACTCCCAGGCCTACGTCCAGCGTGTAAAGGACATAGCTCGCGAGATCGAAGAGCATTCCCCGGTCAAATTGAACTTGCGGATCAATCCGGCTGCGGCAGCTGCATCAGATACCAGTGAACAGGAAAGCGAGCGTCAATTCGCGGAGACGATGGTGCGTCAAGGCATCACCATGGTTTCCCAGTCGCTAGTAAATCTGGTCTCCACCAGTGTCGTGGTTTTGATTTTCGTGTTCTTTTTGTTGCTGGGAACGCCGTCGATGATCAGCTCGAACTCGACCGTGCATGAGATCAACCATCAAGTCCGATCATATCTTGCCCTGAAAACGATCATCTCGATTTTCACGGGGTTGGCGTTTGGACTGACGCTACGGTTGTTCGGCGTACCGATGGCGTTCACGTTCGGCGTGCTGGCATTTCTGCTGAACTTTGTTCCCAATGTTGGTCCCATCGTGGCCAGCTTGTTGCCCATTCCGCTGATTATTTTTGATCCCACCGGCAGCCTCGCTTGGATGATTGCCGTGATCACGGTAACGTCGCTGATTCAACTGTTCAGCGGAAATATCGTGGAGCCAAAGATTATGGGGAATTCGTCCGATTTGCATCCGGTCGTCATCCTGTTGTCGTTAATGTTTTGGGGAATGATGTGGGGCATCATCGGTATGTTCCTGGCAACACCGATGGCCGCGGGTTTCAAGATTGTGATGGAACGGTTTGACGCAACCAAACCAATCGCAGCCTTGATGGCCGGCCGGCCGATGAACGAACCGAGTAGTCACGCAGCTGTCTGATGAGCGGTAGAGTATTGTGTGCGCTGTGGGCAACAAGCCCTTAGCATTGAAGCGATGAATCTGGACATCGAGCAACAGTGATGGTCTTTATCGTTGGGCTAATCGGAATTCTGGTCACCGTCATCCTGCATGCGCTAACGACCATGTATTTGATCCAACACTTGAAATGCAAAGGTCCGCGGATAATGCACAGATACGGGGATTGGGCTGTGCCATGGATGCTGGGCCGAAGCGCTTGTTTGCTGGCCTTCAAACACGCCGTCGATATCGTGATCTGGGCGGGAGCTTACTGGCTGTTTGTCGAATCGCAATTTGCGAGCTTCGAGGAAGCAGTTTACTTTTCGTCAGTCACTTACACGAGTCTCGGTTACGGTGATCTTGTCATTCAAGGTCGCTGGCGGTTGCTATGCAGCTTCGAAGCGATTGGGGGGATGATCTTGTTTGGGCTTAGCACCGCACTGCTGTTTGTGATTATCGAACGTATTTGGTTGCGAGAATCGCAAGAGCATGAACCCGATGCTTGAGCATCTCAGTCGCGTGTTCTTAACAAGACTAAATCGAATCATCAAAGTCAATGACCAGCTAGGCTTCGTCTCAAAACTCAGATTCGTGGTAACTGGGAGGGCGACGCTCCCGCGGAGCTGCACGTTGCCGAGAACGCTTCAGCTCGACGGGAGCCTCGCCCTTCCGGGGATGCACAAGATTGCTGCTCGGACGGAGCCGGCATATACGTTTTTATGTTACTCGTGGGGACAAGAGGACAGGTTTCATAACGGAGGGGAGGGCGACGCGGCGACGCTCCCGCGGAGCTGCAAGCGTTTTCCGACGCAACGGCTCGGCGGGAGCCTCGCCCTCCCGTTTTGAGACAAAGTCTCGCACTAGCTCGGACTTGAAAAACAACTACACTTGTTCGTTTTCATATTTGCATTGACACGTGACGGCCCCAACGATGATTGCATCTGCCAGAGTTGCGAACTGTTTTCTGTCGCTCGGGCTGATCGCGGCTGTTGGTTGCCGGACAGCCGAGAATGAATACGTCGCTCCGCCACCGCCCGAAGTAACCGTGGCCCGTCCCGTCGTACAAATGGTGACGCCGTTCTTGGAAAAAAATGGCGAGACCGAAGCTGTCGCGGAAGCCGAAGTCAGAGCCCGCGTCACCGGATTTATCGAGGAGATCAATTTCGAGTCCGGGGACGATGTTACCGAAGGAGACATTCTGTATGAGATCGAGTCGGAGCAGTATGAGGCTGCAATGAGTACCGCCAAGGCGGCGCTGTCGGCGGCGGAAGCCGAAATCGCCGTCGCCGAGGCGATGGTGAATACGGCCGATGCAGAACAAAAAAAGACATTATTGAATCTTCAGCGAGAGCAAGCGTTGCTGGAGCGTGACGCCGGATCCCAAGCGGCTGTGGATGACGCGATTGCGGCAAATGATTCTGCCCTCGCCGCGAAAAAATCCGCTGCTGCCAGTGTCAGGGCTGCCAATGCAACAAAAGAAAGTGCCGAAGCCAGCATCGCCAATGCGGAATTGGATCTCGGCTACACCAAGATTCAACCGCTAATCAGCGGTCGCATCACCAAGACAAATGTCAAGAAAGGCAATCTTGTCCAAATTGGTGACAAGCTGGCGACAATCGTAAATTTTGATCCCATCTTTGCCAACTTTAGTGTGAGTGACCGCGAAGTGTTGGCGTTCAAAGAATTGCAGTTGGCGAAGTTGGATGCGGGGCAGCAACCGAAGAACGCGGAATGGCGAGACATTCCTGTTTATCTGAGTCGCGAAACCGACGTCGGCTTTCCGTTCGAGGGAAAACTTGAGTACGTCGATCCGCAGGGCATCGATCCCGACACTGGAACACTCGGCTTGCGGGCCAAGTTTGATAATCCCGCTGAACACCTGATCCCAGGCCTGTTTGTGACCGTGCGACTTGCCACGGGAGAACCGAGTAAGGCAATGCTGATACCGGAATACGCAATTAGCCGGGATCAGCGAGGAACATTTACATTGACGGTTGGTGATGATCAAAAAGTGCAGCGAACGGACGTGGCTGTGCTGAAAGCCGTCAGCGGGTGGGCGATCATCAAGAATGGTCTGACCGAGCAATCGCGTGTGATCATCGACGGACTACAAAGAGCCCGCCCCGGATTGCAAGTCACGCCGCTGGACAAAGAGCTGGTCGTTGACGACGAAAGCTTGCTGCGCGGTATCAAGCCGTCAGCTCGCGACGATCATTCGGAGCCAGAGTCGAATTCGCCCGATAGCTCCGCCACGGAATGAGGCGCCGCAAAGCAACTTCTTGATGTCACGCTTTTTCATCTATCGGCCGATCTTCGCTTCCGTGATTTCGATCATTATCGTGATTGCTGGCATCGTCTCTTTCGGTGCCTTGCCGGTCGCCAAGTTTCCGCCGATCGCTCCGCCGACGGTTAGTGTCAGCGCCGTTTATCCCGGTGGTGATGCGCGGACCATCGCAGAGACGGTGGCAACGCCGATTGAACAACAGGTCAACGGTGTCGAAGGCATGATCTACATGTCTTCCACCAGTGCCGATGACGGTACGTACAACTTGACCGTGACGTTCGAGGTCGGCACGGACATGGACATTGCGTCGGTGCTGGTGCAAAACCGCGTCGCCATTGCCGAGGCGCAATTGCCGTCAGAAGTTCGCGCGCAAGGCATTACCACCAAAAAACGATCCACGCAAATCCTGCAGTTCATCGCGCTCACTGCCCAGGATGACAGTTACGACGATCTGTTTCTAAGCAACTATGCACTGACGATCAAAGATGAATTGAGCCGATTGGACGGCGTCGGCGAAGTGACCACTTTCGGTGCCGGCGATTACAGCATGCGTGTTTGGCTTGATCCACGGAAGTTAAAGCAGCGAGGACTGACAACCGCCGATGTAGTCAATGCGATCCGCGAACAGAATGTACAAGTTGCTGCCGGGCAAATCGGCGCCCCGCCGGCTCCCGCCGGCACAGCGTTTCAGTTCACCGTGAGTGCCCAAGGCCGATTGGCGGCCAAAGAGCAATTCGAAGAGATAATTGTTGCCACGGGCGAAGGCGGAAGATTGCTGAAAGTCAAGGATGTTGCCCGCGTCCAACTTGGCGGCAAGAGTTATACGTTCGATTCCAGGTTTAACGGCAAGCGATCCTCTTCCATCGCGATTTACCAGTTGCCCGGCGCCAATGCGATGACCACGGCACAGTTGGTGCGTGACAAGATGGAAGAACTGCGATCAAGTAGCAATTGGCCGGCAGGCGTTTCCTACTTGATTCCCTTCGATACGACCTTGTTTGTTGATGCTTCGATCAAGGAAGTCTACACCACGCTGCTCGTTGCGATCGCGCTGGTCGTACTGGTGATCTATGTCTTTCTGCAAGATTGGCGGTCGACGATTGTTCCGGTGGTGGCCATTCCGGTTTCGCTGGTCGGTACCTTTGCGATCATGAATCTGATCGGGTTTTCGATCAACATGCTTTCGCTGTTCGGAATTGTGTTAGCGATCGGCATCGTTGTTGACGATGCGATCGTGGTCGTGGAAAACACCACACGTCACCTGGCCGATGGTTTATCGGCCAAGGATGCGGCTGTCAAAGCGATGTCGGAAATCACCGGTCCGGTGATCGCTACTACGCTGGTGCTGTTGGCTGTTTTCGTACCCAGCGCATTCATGGGCGGGATCACCGGCGAACTGTTCCGTCAGTTTGCCATGACGATTTCGGGTGCCGTCGTGATCAGCACGCTGAACGCGCTGACACTTAGCCCGGCCCTGTGCGGAATTCTGCTGCGGCCGCCCAAAGAATCCTCCTTCATTGGGTTCCGTTTGTTCAATCGATCGTTCGATGGCGTGACGTCGGCTTACGCGCTGGTCATTCGCTGGTTCGTCCGGTTGGTGCTGGTCGTGCTCGTTGGTTACGTCAGCTTGGTGGCGGTTACGGGGTTCACGTTCAGCGCGCTACCAACGGGATTTGTGCCCGCCGAAGACCAGGGCTACTTGTTCGTGAACGTTCAATTGCCCGATTCAGCGTCGACGGAGCGGACCGTTGACGTGATGCAGCAGCTTGACGAAATCTATCCGCAGATACCGGGAGTTAGCAGCCGTCTTTCCATTGCCGGATATTCGCTGCTGGGAGGCTACGCGGGATCCAACCTGGGATTTTCGATCGTCATTTTGGATCCCTGGGACGAGCGGCAAGAGTCGGGAAAAAGCCTGCCGGAAATCATCACCGCGCTGCGGCAGCGATTCGGCAAAGTCCAAAGTGCCATCGTCTTTCCTTTCACGCCGCCTCCGATCGACGGCCTGGGTAACGCCGGCGGATTCCAAATGGAATTGATGGATCAAGGTGCCGCTGGGTATCCACAATTGCAATCTGCTGCGGAGGATTTGGTCGCGGCGGGCAACGGGCAAAGTAATCTGACATCGCTGAACACAAGTTTTCGCGCTAACGCACCGCAATTGTTTGCCGACGTTGACCGAGTGAAGGCGAAAACGATGGACGTGCCGCTGGACAACGTGTTCGGTACCTTGCAAGCGTATTTAGGTTCGGCCTATGTCAATGATTTCACTTACAACAATCGCTCCTATCAAGTTCGCGTGCAGGCGGAAGCCGAATATCGCGCATCGGCGGATGACATTGCCAACCTGGATGTGCGTGATTCATCCGGCAGGATGGTGCCGCTCGGTTCGCTTGTCGATGTCCGTGATAACTTCGGGCCTTCGGTCGTGCGACGCTACAATTTGTATCCTAGCGCGCCGATCAACGGGTCGGCTGCGGCGGGCACCAGTTCTGGCGAGGCGTTGAAGTTGATGGAGCAGCTGGCCGATGCAAGAATGTCTCCAGGGTTTGGATATGCCTGGACTGGGATGTCATTCCAAGAAAAAGCAGCCGGCAGTGGACAAGCTGCAGTCTTTTTGTTGGCCATCGTGGCAGTGTTCCTGGTGCTGGCGGCACAGTACGAAAGTTGGACCAGCCCGGCTGCCGTGATTGCGGTCGTACCCTTGGCTGCGCTGGGTGTGGTGGCGGCACTTGTGTTGCGAGGTGCAGCCAATAACACTTACACCCAAATCGGAATCGTGTTGTTGGTCGCCCTGGCCAGTAAGAATGCGATCTTGATCGTGGAATTCGCAGCCGAAGAAAGACGCAAAGGAATATCGATTGGCGAAGCAGCGGTCAGTGCGGCAAGACTCCGGTTCCGTGCAATCCTGATGACCGCCTTTTCATCGATCCTTGGTTTTTGTCCTTTGTTGTTCGCCAGTGGTGCTGGAGCGGCAAGCCGTCAAGCAGTGGGCAACG
>JBFJVZ010000142.1:0-16204 GCA_041623895.1 Pirellulaceae bacterium
GCTGGGCGTTACTTTTCGTGGATTTTTCCTGCCCTGGTTGGTCGCTCGGTTGCTCGGGCTTGGGTTGCATGAGTTTGATGTGATTTCGCGTCAAATCGAGCATGTAAATGTTGTCATTAACGGGGGACACACCAATCGAAACGTTCTTGCAACCGGGGACGAGATCGACGTCACCGATATAGGCGAGCAGTTCGCCCTGGGCATTGAATTGTTTGATACGGCCCACACTAGATTCAGCTGTATAGACGTGACCGTTGGAATCGAAGCAAACATTCATCGGGTTACAGCAACTTGAGAAACCATTGATGCCGGTACGGTCCGATTTGCCCCAATGAGTGATTTCTTGGCCGTCGAAGTCAAAATGAACCACGCGATCCCGCGAGTTTTCTGCCACAAAGATTCCCTGCTTACAGCACTGCACATCCATTTGACCGCAACAGCCGCGTAGGCCGGTGACAATCACTTCTCCGTCGGTAAACTTGTCGCTCATTTTCCAGATATCGTAACCGTAGCCTTCGATGGCGCTGGTTGAAATCAGAACATGATCGCCACTCGAGCTAATCGACGAGACACGCATTTTTGATCGGATCAAGGTATCCACTTGAGCCTGGATTGCTTCTTCGCTGGGGCCTTTGTCTTCGTTCTCGTCCGCCTGCTGTGCGGCCAACTGTTCCCTATAGCGGTCCAGCATTTTGGGCAGCAATTCTGTCAGCATTCGTTGTTCCGACTCGTTTAACTTGCTCTTTTCAGCTCGCTGCTCAAGCTGTTTGATCATGTTCTCGTAAGCGGCGATCCGTGATTGCAGGGGCCTGCGTTTACGATCCAGGTAAGAGATGGCAAGTTTTCTCAACTCCTGTTTGCTGTCGCGAAGTTTTTGTGCATGCGGTGAATCTGCGCTCTGCAGTTCTCTCCCTTGGCCGTCAAAGCGAAACAGTTTGCCTTCGCCGCCGACCAAAATAGAACCATCGTCGGCAACATTGATCGCTTCCGGTTTTACCTCAACCTTCCAGGATTGAAGGATGTCACCGTCGTCGTTGACGATCCGGACTTCGCCGGGTCCCGTCCCACAGGCGGCTACGATTCTTCCTTTCGCATCCAAGCAAAACGCATTGATCTTCATGGGATTGTCTTGGTCAGCGATCTTGATCACCGCAACTTGATGATGCGTCGACAGATCATCGATGCTTTTGGCTGTCGTGGCCGCAGATGAGTATTGAGTGGCAAGGACAACAACGAGAGAAAACAGAATCGACCGCATGGGATTCCTCCGTGGGGGTTTGGATTAGCACCATCAATGTATCACAGCTACAATCAATCGGCCAAGAAAAGGCAGGGAGCGGGAAAACCCGGTAGTTTTGGCAATGGTCAGGGCAACAAACGAACCCCAACCGGGCGCGGAAAGAAGGTCGAAGGGCCCAGTCAGAAAAGCCTGTTTTCCAACCAGCGGGCAGAACGCAGCGCCGGCCCGGGTTCCGCGTGACGCACCATCATGAAGAAAACCTGCCAAGGGTTTCAGCCCGAAGGGCAAGGCGAAACCCATCCATTCCGGTGACATGCAATGGTAAAAAAAACGTTTGCTGATTTGGCAAAAGATTTGAATCAACGACGAATCGTCGGCGACCTTCCGCCGCTTGTCCTGCTGGGTGCTGGAGCCTCGGTGGACGCCGGCATTGGCGCCATGCCAGAGCTATATGATTTTCTTGGCTGTGCGAATTTTGATGAATTTCTTGACCACATCGCACCGCTCACCGACGTGGAACGGTACCGGTATCTTTCCGATTTTCTACAAACGCACGATCCGACGGACGTCTCGGAGGGTTACCAGGCGCTCGCTGCCTTGTGCGCAGCGGCATACTTCGATTTGATTCTTACCACCAATTTGGATCCATTGCTGGGTGACGCTTTCGCTGGCGCGAGACTTCGGCGGAAGGACTATTTTTTGTTGATCAATGGCGTCACGCGACTTGACCGCATGCGACTACTGCTGAAGATGCGCAGTCCGCGTGTCAAGATTCTTAAACTTCACGGCGATCTGCTGATGCGGTGCATGGCATGGACTGTCGAAGAGATGGAGGCGTACTTGTCGGACATAGCCGATGCCATCAAGCCGGCGATTGAGGACCGTGATGTGTTGGTGGTGGGGCACAGTCTCCGCGATGAGCGGATTTATCAACTCGTCAAGGATGCCGGGGGAGCCATCTGGTACACGCACCCGAGTTCCGTCCCTGACCATCTGAAAGGAAATCCGCTGGTTCGTGAAGTAATTGGTGAGAAGGCCAGCTTTGAGACACTTTTTGTCCATCTCGCACGAGAGCTGGGTGTTTCCGCCGAGCCGACGGCACCATCACATGAGACGCTGATATCGTCCGCAACGGGCGAGGTAACGCAGGCGCAAACCATGGATGACTTCATGACCTCGGTGGTTGGCCTGGCGCCCGACGATCAGCCATCCGTGGGAACGGGCTTTGTGCTAGCCGATTCCCGTGTCATCGTGTCGGACCCATTCAGCGTGCACGAGCGAGCGCGGCAGTGGAGCGTCGTCACATCAGATAATAGACGGCTGCCCACCAAGGTGTTGTTCCGTGATCAGTCACATCCATTTGGTCCTGTTCTTCTTGAAGTTCCAGCGGGACTCAGCGTCCCTGGACTCGTGATCGATGCCAATCCGTTGCACCCGATGGCGGCACTGCACGTTGCGGTGGCGGCAGGCGAGCGGGTCGGCATGTCGACCGGCACACTAGCCACCGCCATCGAGGTAACCATCAATGTGGGGTCGATCGGACCGGTGCATCATTTAATTGAATTGGATTTTGCCACTGCGCCCGGCTCTTCTGGCGCTCCGGTGGTTAGTCCGGACTTTAAAGTCTGTGGCTACATCGTCGCCGGTACTCACGATGGCCAGCCGCCTTCGTTCATGTACCCTGCTAGCCAATGGGCGCAAGGCATTCCCGATCGGATATAGAATTGGGCGCCCGGATCCCCTTGGGCCGTGAATAGGCGGTGGTGGCACGGTGCTGCGGCAGCATCGCGATCGCTTCCTGTTGTGCAATCCGGTGAGCGACAGGCTCTAGCCGCTTTGTCCCGATTCAATCTTAGGGTGGTGGTCGTAGACGGTGTCGCCAGACTTCGGGGTATCTTGGAACGAACCGAATTCTGGCGAATCCGGCTACCCTAAAGTCAAAAGTTGAAAGAGCTCTAGCCGCCGTAGACGGACTTGAAGAATTCGGCTCTGGCCTTCTTGGCCTCCGCCTCGGCTTCGGCTTGTTCGGCGGCCGCTTGCAATTCACTGAGTTTTGCTTGCGTTGCCTTCAACGATTCTTGTTCAGCCGCTTGTAACTTCTGCATCTCGGCCATTTGAGCTTGGAGCTTCGCCAACGCTTCAGTTAGTTTTTTCAACTCAGCGTCTCGCGACGTCACCGATCCGGTCAGTTGTTGCAGCTTCGCAGACTCGGGCTCAACGGCTTTTCGCATGACGGCAGCGTTTGCCTCCGCGGCCGCCAGTTGTTCGGCTAATTTTGCACTGTGACTTTTAAAAGCCACCAATTCGGCGGCAATCTCCGCCAGATCTTTCTTGGCGTCGGCTACGTTCTGGTTGGCCGCGTCGGCAGCTGATTTTGCTTGGGCAACAGCTGCAGCCGCTTGATCCATCTTTTGTTTTTGGTCAGCGATCTGCTTTTCGATGACCGGTATCGCGGCGGTATGTTGCTTGATCTGCTCAGCAGCCAGCGCCACCACACCTGGCTGTGCCTTCAATTTGTTGGCCAGATCGGCGACTTTTGCTGCAATTGCCTGTTGCTGGGTTTTTGCGGCGGCCAGCGCGGGCGTTTGAGTATCGATGACTTTCTTGAACTCGGCGACTTTCGCTTCGGCCGCGACGCGAGCCTTTTCGTCGGCGGATTCTTTCTCAGTTAATTGTTTCTCTTGCTGGACCATCTGTGTTTCGCTACGGACCAGAACTGACATCTGAGCAACGGTTTCCTGCTTCAACTTGTTGGCCGCCTGCAATTCCTTTGCCAATTCAGCTCGTGGAGCTGCGAAGGTAGCCTTTGCTTTGGCGGCTGCGTCTCGTTTGGCGACCAACGCGGGCAATCCAGCTTGCTGGGCTTTCAGTTGATTGGCCAGATCCGTTTGCTGCTTGGTCAATTGGGCGAGTTTGGTTGTTAAGTCACTGACGGCCTTGTCTTGGGCGGCTTTTTGCGTGTTCAAATCGGCCAATTGTTTTTCCAGTGCGGCCCGCGAATCGGTTGCCATCTTTGCCTCGGCCTGCAACTTAACGAGCGTCTCGTTAAGAGTCTTCTTTTCGGCCTCATCTTTGGATTCCGCGATTTGTTTTTGAACCTTAGCCACTTCCGCGTTCTTGGTGTCGGCGGCGGCTTTGGCCTGAGTGATTTTCGCGGGTAGCGGGGTTATGGCGTCGACAATATTTTTCTGCGTTGCCTGGGCCGTTGCGAGCTGAGCATTGGTTGCTTTTGATGACTCGGCGAGCTTGGTCAATTCAGCGTTGGTCGCGGCGATCGAAGTCTCGGCGGTTTTTCTGGCTGTTTCGGCCGCAGCTTCGTTTTCGCTTGCAATTTTTTCTTGTGTGCTCAAATCCAGTTCGCGGGCTGCTAACTGTGCCAGGCGGTTCGTCATATCGGTGCTGAGCTTCTGTTTTGCCGCCCGTGATTTGGCAAGTTGATCGACGACTGCGGCCTTGGCCTTTCGGTTTTGATCGCGACTTGCTGTCGCCCGGGCAACTTCCTGTTGACTGGCCTTCATCTGCGCCGTCGCATCGTTGATTTGCTTGGTCAGCGCAGCGACTTGCTCCTCAGCGGCCTTTAGATTCTTATCCTCGGTCGCTTTCTGAGCGGTCAGTTGCTTGAGCAAATTTTCGGCAGCTGTCTTGTCGGTGTTCGCTTTGGCAAGCAGGTTCTTGGTGTCGCCGAGCTTCTTGACCAAGGCGGCGTGAGCAGCGGAGGCGGCTTCCAGCGCCTTCTGTTGGTTGGCGTGATTCGCGACGGCGGCCGCTGCAGTCTTGTCCAATTCGGCAACGCGGGCCTGCAAGGCGGTTTGCTGAGCATCCAGGGTCGGTGGGTTGGCGGCCAATTCGGTTGCCTGTTTTGGATCGGCTGCATTCCACATGATGGTGCGGCCAAAGAAGTCACCACCGATGACTTTGGATCCATCGTGGGTCAGGACGGCTTCCAAAGCAGGCTCGCCGAAGGATGGAAACGTGGTGATCAAGCTACCATCGTTCTTCCAAAGCTTGACCGTGCCGTCTTTTCCGCTGGTCACAATGCGACCGTCTTTGGCCATCATCACGTTGGTGGCACCGCCGCCGTGGGCATTAAAACTCTTGAGTTGTTTGCCGCCGACCAATTCCCAGATTTTGACCGTTCCATCCTCGCTGGCACTGACCAGAACGTTGGAGTCGCCGCGCCACGACACCGCTCGCACGGCGGCTTTGTGGCCAATCAAGTCCAAGTACAGGCGACCCGTGTCAGCTTCCCAAACATGCAGTCCGCCGCTACGGTCTCCGGAAGCCACTAGGACTCCATCGGGGCTGTAGTCGACGCAGTAAACCCAGTCAGTGTGTTTCTTTAGCTCGAACTTAATCTCGCCTGTCGCGGTGTCGTAGATGCGAACCAACTTTTCCGGACCGCCGATCGCGATCTGGGACATGTTGTCGTTGATGTCGGCGCCAAAAACCGTGTCCAGCTCATCACCGACTGCCAGGATGCGATCGCCGGTTTTGACGTCGTACACCACCGCCGTCCCTTTTGCCCCGTGAGTTCCGCCGGCGACCAACAAGTAAGCGCCATTCAAGCTGAACTGCAACACTTGCGGGATGCCTTCAGGGTACGGAATGATGCCAACCAACTTGGCCGTGTCGGTGTTGTACAGCGAGACTTGTTTTTGACCGCCAATGGCAACCAGGGGTGCCCAAGGGCTGGCTGAAATCGCAGATGCTGCCGGTGCCCGCTCCGTCGTCACCACGGGAACTCGCCAGATCGATTGTGGCATCGCGATTTCGGTGGGCTTGCCGCTGGCGTCCATCGAGGTGAAGGAAAGACTGGGGCCGCGTTTCTTCTTCGCTTTGCTGCCGCTGGATTCCAGCAGTCCGCCGTTGATCCAGAGCTTGATGATGTCCAGCTTTTCTTTGGGAAGTGGATCTTGGTTGGGCGGCATGACCGGCGTGTCTTCGTGGGTCATCACCTGGTACAGGCGGCTGCCTTCGGGATCACCGTCGTAGACGATTTCGCCGCTGCCGCCGCCTTCCATCAAGGCAGCATAACTATCGATCGCCAAACCGCCCTTGGCATCGTTGGCGTTGTGGCATTTCAGGCAATGTTGTCGAAAGATCGGCAGCACATGTTCGGCGTAATTGATCTTTGGCTGTTCTTCGGTTGGCTTTTCCTGTGCCTGCAAGGTCGAGGTCAAGGAAACCAAAGTGACAATCGTCAAAGCGAATCGATACATCATTCAACTTCGTGGGAGGAACGCCGCCTGCCATCGGTGGCTAGGTGCCACACGGCACGCGGCGCAAAACGATTATGCACTGAATCACGTGATCAACACGCCGACCTCTGCCGGAGGGAGAGGTATCACGATGGCGCGAGTCAGTGGTTGAACACAAATTCTCGGCTGTTAAGTAGCGCCCAGAAGATATCTTCTAATCCCTCTTTCGGGCTGGGCGCCGAGGCGATCGACGCCATCAAGTCTTTTCTTTCAGCCTCGGTCGGATAACGCGACAAACACCGAATATACAGGCGGTCCAGAGCCTTTTCCGTCGGCGCGTCGTCTTTCAATAGCTCGTCGATCACCTTGCCCTGAGTGATCTTTCCGCTGGTGGCACTGCCGTTGAGCAAATGCAGCGCTTGCGAAAGCGACGGATCGGTCGATGCTTCGCAGGCACAGACCGTGTCACGCGAGGCCCGGCCAAATGTGTCCAGGAAGTAGGTGCTGGTGCGACCGTCGGCAATTTGAACCGCACGTGCACCAACGGGCAGACCGCGGAACTTTTCCTTGGTGTTGGTGATCTGGCAGATGCAATCCAGCATCATCTCCGCTGGAATCCGCCGCACATTGCCGTAGGCGTAATTGCGCGTATCACTCTTGTTACTTTCATTTGGCTTGGCGGTTCGCTGATAAGCATTACTGTTGCAAATGTCGCGAACAAGTTGCTTGAAGTCGAAACCGTATTCCGCCAACTTGGCACCGAGCGTCTGGAACAACTCAGGATTGCTGGGAGGATTGCTGACGCGAATGTCGTCGACTGGATCCACGATTCCGACACCCATGAAATGCGCCCAGACTCGATTGGCGACGTTGGTGGCAAAGTAAGGGTTATCGGGGGCAGTCAGCCAATTCGCCAAGACTTCGCGGCGGTCTTTGCCTGCGGTTTCCGGCTGATCACCACCAAGGAATTGCGGCTTCATTGTCTGGCCGGTGACTTTGTGTTTGACCTCGCCGCTGCGGCGATCATAAATGATCTTTTCACGGTAATCCTCAGCGTTCTTCGTACCTACCTGGCAGAAGAAGGCCGCGAAACCGTAGTAGTCATTCATCGTCCAACGGTCGAGCGGGTGATTGTGGCACTGAGCACATTGCGTGCGAATGCCCATGAAGACTTGCGCAACGTTCTCGGCCCGCTTCAGCGTATCCCGTTCAATTTGATAGTAGTTGGTCGCTGGATTGCTGAAAGTACCACCGGTTGCGGTGAGCAGTTCACGGACCATTTCATCAAGGGGCACATTGCGAGCGAACTTGTCGGTTAGCCATTGGTTGTAAAGAAACGCCGACTTGTAGCTGACCTGGTTGGTGCTCTTGATCATCAACAGTTCGGCGAACTTCATCGCCCAAATCTCGCTGAACTCCTTTCGTTCCAGCAAGCGGTCAATCAATTCGGCGCGCTTGTTCGGTGCGGAATCGAAGACGAATTGCTGATATTCTTCTTCCGTGGGAAGTTGGCCGGTGATGTCGATGGTGATCCGTCTCAGGAACTCTTCGTCACTGCATAAACCACTCGGCAGGATCCGCAACCTGTTGAGTTTCTTGCCGACCAGTTGATCGATATAGTTGCCTTTGATTTCGGGAGCCGAGTAATTCAGATCTTTCGGCAACACCAAAGCTTGACGACCTTCGGTTTTGGTTTCAAAGCGGGCCAAAACGAACGCTTCGCCGCGAGCTCCGGCGATGACCTGACCGCTTTTATCGATTGCCGCTGATGTCTCGTTGTTGGACATCCAAGCTGACAAGTTCGTCACATCGCGGGTGTTGCCATCGCTGTAGTGGGCGACTGAAATGTATTTTTGCTTGCTGCCGGTGCCTTCGATAACAGCTTGTGGCGGATAGATTTCCAATTTGGTCACATGTGGCGGCGGTTCCGGATCCGCTGGTGCACCGGCCTTCAGCCATTCAAGGATCGTGTTGTAGTAGACGCTGCCTTTGTCAAACAGTTTTCCGCCGGTGTGCAGGACTTCGCCGGTCGACTTGGTCAAAAACAGGCTTTCCTCGGGCACCGCCAGGTTAATCCGGCGAACAGCGATTTCGCGAGTGATGCGTTTGTAGTCGCCAGCCGGGTCGTAGCCAAACAAACTGATCATGAAGCCGTCTTTGCCACGGGCCGCACCATGGCAACTGCCGGTGTTGCAGCCGCTGCGAGTCATGATCGGGACGATGTCTTTCTCGAAGCTAACCGGCGGTTTTTCACTGCTTCTGGTCACCTTGATCGGGACTCGGACTTCGGTCGCTCCCTGCCGGCAAATCAATTCGGTTTCGCCGTCGGTGACGGGGACAACCTTGGTGCCATCGAGTTTGGCAAACTTTTCATCAGCAACTTTCCAGGACACCGTTTCGGTGACATCAAGCGTGACGTCATCATCACGGGTGACGACGGCAATGAAGTTCTGATAGTCGCGAGCGGTGTCGAGTTGAATTTGCTGGGGATAGACCGCCAAATTGATTTGTGCACTCGATGAATTCGCCGTTGCCGCCAGGGGCGCGGGTTCAGCGGCAATTCCGCCGGATGCCATCATCAACAAAGCAAATGTCACAGATAGTCGTCGCATCATGATGATACCTTCCGTCATTCCTGTGGGTCGCCCGCGTTAAGCGGACAGGTTCATTTCGAGCCGGGACTACTTTCCCGATTCTCGTAATTGCTTATGCATTAGGCGCAGCTGCTCCAGGCGGCTGAGCGGTTTCTTTTTGACTGGTTGGGGAGCCGGCTTGGCCGCCGGTTTATCCGCCGCGGGTTTGGCAGCCGGCTTGGCGGCAACCGGTGCCGGTATCGGTTTGTCGATTTGCAACTCGCCGGTGCCTTGAGTCTGCTTGATGACGCCCTTTTCGTTGGTAATGGTTGCTCGGGCGACGAGTGACTTGTGCTGACCCACGCGAGCCTTCTCACTGATCTTAATTTGGAAAGATACTTGCTCGGTGTCGTTCTTGATCTCAACTTTCGGAGTCTCACACGTCACCCCGGCCGGAAAGCCGACCAACTCCAATTCGCAAGTACCCTCGAACTCGCGAGCGACCTCAACATCGACCAGCACATCGGCCGGTTCGTTCAGTTCCGCCGAAGTCTTTGGGAATGTGAAGTTGAAGAACTTGTCGACAACCTCCAAGGTCACCGGCTCGGTCGCAATCTGGTACGAACCATTTCCATCGCTGATATAGCCGTAAGCGATGAGGGGCCAGGTCGCGAGAGCCGCCGAACTATTGGCGGTAATCGGAATCGACGTCTCGTTTTGGCCCTTGGGGATTTTGATGCTGCCGCTGGACCCGATTCCGGGCGGATTGTACAGCAGGCGAACAGAGATGTCGTTTTCGTAGCCGCCGCGGTCAGCTTTGACGACCAGATCCATCGAACCGTTTCGCGTGATCGGCACTTGAGGCTGGACAATCTCGATCTTGACCGGCGACTTTTTTGTTACAGCGATTCCGGCGCGATCTGAGTAGTAATCGTAGACCACACTGTTGTTCTGCCCAATCAACAACTGATGCCGCTGTGAAAACGTGCTCTCGACCGGATTGTCGGGGATCTTGCCGACCAAATTCACCAGCCGGCCATCCAACGGCGCATCTTCGGCAGCGGTTAACAACAACGGAACGGTCGTGCGATTGGAGGGCATTTGAATTGGTGTGACAGTGACACCCTCGGGTAGATTCAAAGCGCTGACGTCGATCGCACCGGCCACGCGTTGACGCGCGGCGTTCAGCATTACTGCGTTACGATTGCCTTGGGGCACGGAGATGTGTGTCGCTTCATACCGTCGGCGGTCCGGCAATGAGAGTACAAGTCCTGGCTGCGTGATCGTGACCTCGATGCGGTACGCGTAACCAGGCCCACCGCCGCGGAGGTGATCGTTGATGGCAACGTGGTACGTTCCATCGGCAGGAATTTTGTAATCAAGCGCGCTGTCGGGACCACCGGAGTCATCGCCGCCGCCGACGCGTCCGCCTTTTTCGTTGTAGACGTTGATAACACTGTCCAGAGCGGAACGAAGGATGTTGCGGGCGTACACCTTGATGTTCGCCGTTTGTCCTTTCTTAGCTTGGAAGCTGAAGTAATCGGTGTCCCCGGGCTCGCCAATCAAGCCGCAAAAGGCGCCGGGCAACTGGCCGGGGGTCGATTCCTTGAATGAGTTATTCGGTTCTTGCTCAACCACGTTCGGCAGCGGTTGGACGCGAACGTAATTCGGTGACGGCGCGACGCCGATGTCGTTGGAAACAACCAATGGAAACGCATCGGTCGGCTCGCTGGGCAGCTGTACCTTCTCGATCCAAGCTTCCCCGCTGATCGAAATAAACGTCATGTCAAGCACTTCGCCGGGAGCGCCACCGGCGGGCACCACGGCGATTGGGCGAGGATACGAGCCGACGTGCAATCGATAGCGATCGTTATTGCCGCCGAAAGAACTGTCGCGAACCACGACGATGTATTTGCCGTCCTCGGGGGCCTCAATCGAGCAGAGACAATCCTGCTGCACCAACGGTGCGTCGTCGCTGGTCGCCAGCTCAAACCGTTCTGAATTCAAGATCGCGATGTAGGGGTCAAAGAACGGGTTGCTGCGTCCTTTCTTGATTCGCACGCCTTCCAGTTCAGCTGTTAGCCGCTGGCCCTTCTTAAGCTCGATGACGTAATAGTCCTCGTCTTCTCGAGCGACCGCACCTTCAACCGTGACGTTATTCTCAATCGGCTGCGGCTCGCTAAACAAGCTGTTCGGTTCTTTCTCGTCAACGTTTGGCATGGCACCAACGCTGAACATGATCATGTTGCTGATGTCGGTCTCGGTCACCAACCGCATGGGATACAGTCCGGGGACGGTATCGGCAGGCACCTCGATTTCCAATTCGACCTTGGCATTGTCGACCGGCTTGACGGATTTGATGTTCACTCCCTCGCGGTCCATCAGAATCTGTCGCGCGTCTTTGACTCGCGTGCCGGTCAAAATGACCTTCTGCGTGGTTCCCCTTTGAATCCCGCGGGGAATTGTGCCGGTGATTGCGGGCTGGGCAGCGGTGGCAATCGTGGACGCGAATAGCAGGCAACAGACTGCAATTGGAAACTTACGTTTCATGACGATTGTCTTGGGTCGGAAGGGTTCGTCTACTTAGAACGCGAACGTGACCATGCGGATTGGCCACGTTCTCGTCGATTGACGGGCCGGTGGCCCGTCACACACGTTAGGAAATGATCTTGGTCAGTACTTTGCCGCCGTCAACGATTTCGATTGGGCGGTCGCCCGGTGCCATCAGTTCCTTGTCGGCAACGATGCCCAACTGGTGATACATGGTTGTGGCCAGGTCGGCAGGTCCAACCGGATCAAACTCGGGCTCGCTGGCGGTCGCGTTGGAAGCACCATAAATAGTGCCGCCTTTGATTCCGCCGCCGGCCAGCATGACGCTAAAGACCTTTGGATAGTGGTCTCGGCCAGCATCCTTGTTGATCTTCGGAGTGCGACCGAATTCGCTGCTGACCATCACGAGTGTCGAATCCAGTAATCCGCGCTGTTCCAAATCCAGGATTAGCTGCGAAAGTGCCTGGTCCAGCGGCGGCATCGTGCGGTTCATCGCGGCCGTGATACCGTTGTGCATATCCCAACCGCCGTAGGTCAAAGTGACCAACCGGCAGCCAGCCTCGACCAGCCGACGAGCCATCAAGAGACGTTGGCCGGCCTGGTTCTGGCCGTAGGCCTGTTTTGTCTTCTCGTCTTCCTTCGTCAAGTCGAAAGCCAGTTTTGCCTCCGGCGAACCCAACAAGTTGTAGGCCCGCTCATAAAAGGTGCTCATCGCGCCGACGTTGTCAGCATTCGTGCTTGCGGCAAACTGGCTGTTGACCGTTTTCAGAGCCGATTGCCGGCGGGCGAATCGCTTTTCGTCGACTCCGCTGTACATGTTCAAGTCGCGTACCTTGAAACTGCTGCTGGCTGGATCGCTACCAAGCGAAAATGGACCATAAGACGAACTCAGGTAACCGGTCCCCGCGAATTCGTTGGGTTGGTTCGGAATGCAGATGTACGGGGGCATGTTGTCCCGCGGCCCATATTCGTGGCTGACCACCGCACCAAAGCTGGGATACTTGAGCGCCGGACTCGGCTTGTAGCCGGTGAACATGTTGTGCGTGCCGCGCTCGTGAGCAGCTTCGCCGTGAGTCATCGAGCGGATCACGCAGAGCCGATCTGCAACCTTGGCCAACTTCGGGATCGACTCGCAGAAGATCTCACCCGTATTGGTTTTGACGGGCTTCATCTCGCCTCGATACTCGATCGGGCTATACGGCTTGGGGTCCCACGACTCCTGGTGTGCCATGCCACCGGGCAAGTAGACATGAATCACGCTCTTTGCCTTGGCCTCGATGAAGTCGTAATGTTTCTGCTCGGCCGCAGCTTTTTCCATCCACAACAACTGAGGCAAGGTGATGCCCAGACCGCCAAAAGTTCCGGCGGCCAAGAAGCCTCGACGACCGATTGAGTTTCCACGACAATGCATGGCTGTAAATCTCCCGTGATTGTTACTGTTTAATCTGGACAGTGAATGCGAAAACGTCCGGCGAACAGGCAGCCGGAGGATGAGCGATTGCGCCTCGAGATCTTGGACTTGATACCTTCAAACCAATCTCGGAATGGTGGAAGTTGGGAAACGGTGAGTCTCGCAACGAAGGGGTGGGACCAGCGAAAGTGTGAGAAAATCGCGGGTGATTGGTGGGAATTTCAACGCTATTGTAATCCGTAAAGCTGTCAACTCCACCGCTCGTGGCGCAGACTAACTGAACCGGTCGTTGGCGTCAAACGTATCCATCGTTCCAGATTGAAAGCGATGATCAGCAAAAATGAGACGGCTGAACAAAGTCGAGTCGTCGTGTGCCGTGGAAATTGGATAACCCTTTGATATTAAAAGACTTGCGTCCATTCCATCGGGAAACCGCCGGCACTCCCTCTTTTGAGGGTTCGTGCCTCGCCTGGCAAGGCTGCGTCGTTTGGTCCTCGTCTGCTGCTCTGCGATCCAAGGCCACTACGAGCCGGGTTTCAGCTGGTCCAGGGCGTCGAACAAGATTTGAAGTTCGCTTTCCAGGTTCGTGAGGCAATCCATAATGTCCGCCAATTCGCCGCGTTTGGCTTTCTGCTCGATGTCTGCGGCAACGGCTGAGACGCGTTTGGCGAAAAACAAGTTTGCCGACCCCTTCAGCGTATGAGCAGCGCGATGCAGATCCGCCTGCTTGTCGAATTCAACCGCTTCACGCATTTGTTGCATCAGGCTGGCGACTTCACCTTTAAAGACCTGAGCAAGCCTGGTGACACCGGCGATTCCGCCGGCAATACGTTCAGCGGCCGCTTGGATGTCGACCACGTCTTCAGAGACCCCGACGGCGTCGCTTGTTTTGGCAACGGGTTGATCCTGATCTGACTTGGGGGTCGCCGCTGCATACGGTTCAGCCGCGGCGGGTTGTTCCTTGTGCTGTGGAGCGTACTTGAGCAACATTAACTGCAGCGCTCTGGGATGAATTGGCTTGCTCAAATAGTCGTCCATGCCGGCATCACGGCAGGCAGCAGCATCCTCCTCCATGGCGGCGGCCGTCAGCGCGATGATGGGGATGTGGCAACCGGTTTGCTGTTCTTCAGTGCGAATCATTTGCGTCGCTTCCAAACCGTCCATTTCGGGCATGTGGACGTCCATCAGAATCGCATCAAAACCGCCTTCGCGCCATCGCCGCACCGCTTCGTTTCCGTCGCTGGCAACGGTCGCCTGGTGTCCGCCCGCCTTCAGCAATCCGACCGCGACATGTTGATTGGCCAGTCCGTCCTCAGCCACCAACACGGCCATGGGCGGGCAAGGGGGGATTGTGTCTTCGGGAATGGTCGATATCGCATGTTGCTCGACCCCCATCACTTGCAGAACTGTATCGAGCAGTTCGGACTGCACGACTGGCTTGGTCATGTAACGGGCCACGTCAACGCTGGCGCAACGTCTCGCGTCATCACTGTGAGTCGCCGATGACAAAATGATCAATTGCATTTGATCGGAATCAAATTGCTGGCGAATACGTTCGGCTAATTCAAAGCCGTCCATTTCGGGCATCATGCAATCCAAGATTGCCAGTCGGAAAGGCCGGCCTTGTTGATTTGCCGTGTCGATTGCCCGCAAGGCCTCGAATCCGCTTTCGGCCAAGGTCGGCTTAAGCTGCCAGCGCGAAAAGATCTCGTCCAGAATTCTGCGGTTCGTCGAATTGTCATCGACGACCAAGACGGGCAAATCGACCAGGCTGGTTAATCGCGCGGTAGGACTCTCGTCGACGGCGGGAGCCACGCCCAATGGTATCGAGAATGCAAACGTCGTCCCTTGGTCTTGCTCGCTTTCCAGCCAGACATGGCCGCCCATCAACTTGACAAGCTCCCGGCAGATTGCCAGTCCCAAGCCGGTTCCGCCGAATCGTCGCGTGGTCGAAGCATCCGCTTGCGTGAAAGCCTCCAGTACTGCGGTCTGTTTTTCCCTGGGGATGCCCATGCCGGTATCAGAAACTTGAAACATGATCGTGACCGAGCCGGTCTGGCTCGATTGGTCACTCGCCGACGGATCGCTTCTGACATCAATGCTGACTTGCCCTTTGTCGGTAAATTTGATTCCGTTGCCGACCAGGTTGATCAGCACTTGACGGAGCCGTCCCGCGTCACCGACCAGTCGCTCGGGGATATCGGGGGCGATGCGGCAGGTGAGTTCCAGTCGTTTCTCTTCGGCGCGAATGGATAAAGAACGGGCGGTTTTCTCGACCAGGTCACGAATGACGAACGGCGCCGATTCGATCTCAAGCTTGCGAGCTTCGATGCGAGAAAAGTCGAGAATGTCATTGAGTAACCGCAGCAATGATCCCGCCGATTCACGCACCAGATCGACATAATCGCGTTGTTCGTCAGTCAGCGTCGTTTGCGAGAGGAGCTCCGACATCCCAATGATCGCGTTCATGGGAGTCCGGATTTCGTGACTCATGTTGGCGAGAAACTCGCTCTTGGCGCGGTTTGCCTTGTCGGCCCGTTCGCGAGCCACTTTCAGCGCGTTTTGGGATTCGACCAATTCGGTGATATCGCGCGAGATACCGAACGTACCTATCAATTCACCATGATCATCGTGAAAGGGCATCTTGGTAGAAATGCACCAGGTGTCATCACGATTCGGCCAGGTCTCTTTTTCGATCTGGTCCACCAATGCCTCGCCCGTTTCGATGATGTGAACTTCGTCACGGCGCGCACCGTCGGCATGTTCTTTGGTAAAGATGTCCGCATCGGTCTTGCCGACAACTTGATCCGGAGTCTGGAAGCCAAATTTTTTGGCCATCGCATCACTGATCCGGATGAAGCAGCTGTCGCGATCTTTGAAATAGATCGAATCCGGCAAATTCTTGAGCAATGTCGCAAATAAATGTCGTTCAAATCTCAATTGCTCCTCGGCGCGAAATCGATCACTGACATCCCAAAACACCAATTGCAAGCCGGTGATCCTGCCGCTTTCGTCGCGAATTGGACTTTTGATGCGTTCGATCCACTGCACCGCGCCGGCAGCATCTCGGGTCTCTTCGACTGAATGCAATGTTTCGCCGCCGGTAAGCACTCTCTGATCATCGTCGTGGTAGATCTGCGCGATCTCGGCGGGGAACAGATCGGCATCGACCTTGCCAACGACTTGATCGAGTGTTTTCCCACGCCAATCCAGGTAGGCCTTGTTGGCAAAC
>JBFJVZ010000143.1:0-16034 GCA_041623895.1 Pirellulaceae bacterium
ATTTCCTACAGCTGGTACAAATGGAAATGATGAGGGCCTAACTTCCCGCCGTAGTTGCCGGCCGAGATTCGCAGCACCCCTGGCGACGCCGCAGCCGCATCCAAGCCCGCTTTCATGGCCGCGGCAACTGCCGATTCGGACAGTCCGTCGATCACGATTTCATACACGGCGCGCTCGCCGTCTTGAAGCGCTGTTTCCGTTTGCCCGATCAAGCTGGGACACCACTTGTCATTCGTGCTCGCCTTGAGTTGCGGGTATTTGGAACCGACTTTCGATCCGCTGCGAACGATGCCGGCTGGAAACGGCATGATACAATCGGGCACGCCGTTAATGGCGGCTGCAGCGGATCGGGCAGCGGCGAGTGCTGCTGCTTGCGAGGCACCGCAAATCAATAAGTTGCCGCCGCCGATTCCCTTCACCGTCCCCACGACATCTTCGCACAAGAATTCTCCATCCATCACCGGCACGCGCCAGAATCGTCTGTCACCCAGCTTTTTCGAGAACTGAAAGCCATCGCCAAAAAAACGCAGCTGCGCACCCACTTTGATGCGGTGCTTTTCTTCCTCGGCGAATAAGCCCGCGTAGCAAGCGGTGGTTGGACAGGTCAGTACGTTTTGGCCGATTCGGGCGGTGACTGCTGATTCGAGTGATTTTCTGTCGAAGGCAAAGGCCAATACCGCGACACCCGGCCGGCCGTCGATCGTCTCCGCATCCGCCAGCGTGCGTTCGATGCCGACTTCCGCGTCGCAACCGATCACGCTGGACGCGTTACCGCAAAATTCGCGCGCCGCGATCTCCGCCAGCGGTGCGTCGATGGCTGTGATGATTAGCCGAGTCCCGACCATGGGAAAAGCTTCGGCAAACGTATCGTCGATTCTTGGTGGTTGCGTCATTGACAAAGATTGAGGGCACGCAGGCACACACCGTGTGCCTTAGCCATGAAATGTCCGTATTTTTTACGTTTACAAGGCGGACGGCACACGGAGTGTGCCTGCTACTTTGGGAAGCGTAGCGGAATAGCTAGTTGTCGAACAGAACACCCTTTCCCTGCATCTGGCAGGCAGCGGATTGTTAAGAGACAATGGAGTGATTGTTTCTCCCGCATCCCAAGGCTTATGTCTTACACGATCGTTGGCGTCATCGGTCACATCGACCACGGCAAAACGTCGCTGGTCGCTGCGCTGACCGGGGTCGATACCGACACGCATCCCGAGGAAAAGCGGCGGGGAATCACCATCGATTTGGGCTTCGCCTCCTTCACCGATGGCGATCATCAATTTGCCTTGATCGATGCACCGGGGCACCAGAAGTACATCGGGAATTTGCTGGCCGGTGTTTCCGGCATCGACATTGGACTGTTGGTCGTCGCTTGCGATCAAGGCATTCAAGCACAGACGCTGGAGCACGCCGCGATTCTGCAATCGCTGGGCGTTCGTAAACTGATCGTCGCGATCTCGCGTATCGACATGTCCGACGAACGCACGTTATTGGAACTAAGCGAAGAATTGGAGATCTTTCTTGCGGATTACGGTTTCAGCGAAATTCCGATCGTGCCGCTGTCCAGCGTGACCGGTCAGGGAATCGAGGAACTGAAACAAAAGCTCTGCTCCTTCGCTCGTAGCTCCGATCGGATTGCCGCCAGCAGTTTTCGACTTCCGATTGATCGAGTCTTTAACGTCGAAGGCCGCGGTTGCGTGGTCGCCGGTACAGTGTGGAGCGGCGAAGTGTCGGTCGGCGATACCGTGCAAGTCGCCGGCACGGATGCAACGGCTCGAGTCCGCGAAATCGAAGTCCACGGGACCGATGTGCAAAAATCACGACTCGGGCATCGAACCGCCATGAACCTGGTTGGTGTTTCCGCAAGTAATCTGGCGCGCGGTGACGAGCTGGTTTCGCCGGGCACTCACGCCTCGGCACGATGTCTGCTGGTTGACGTGCAGATGTTTCGCGAGACTCAGCCGCTGCGCTGCCCGGCGACCGTGCAGATCCATACGGCGACGGTGTCGTGTGCGGCGCGAATCAGCGGTGTTCGCAAGCTTGATCCAGCTGATCGCTCGATCATCGTCGTGGAAACGGAGCGCCCGATTGTGGCGACTTTCGACCAGCAGTGCCTGTTGCGAAGACCTTATCCCGTGGGCTCGTTCGCCGGCGGCAGAATCATGGCCTCATTGCCTGGATTGTCGCGATCGAAGCGTCGGCTCTTGCAACTGGGTGCAAACCTGCGGCAAACATCCAAGAGCGAACGCCTGGTTGCCTGGGTTGAGTATTTGGGCGAACTGTCGTGTGATCCCGATTGGATGGAATCTCAACTGGGAATCGGACGCGATGAATTTGACCAGGTGATCGTGGATGCGGCCAGCGACGACCGAGTGAATTGTCCGACTTCTGATGCCAGGTACCTGGTCTCGTCGGCTGCGCTGCGAAACTCGCGGCAGTACATCACGAAGCTGCTGACATCACAGGCGGAAGAGACCGAGGATGCGTGGTCGGTCGAAGATTCGGTGATCGAGCGAGCGAGATCCACGGGATCCAAAGCTCTGGTTCAGTTGGCGATTCGGCAACTGATCACCGAAAAACAGCTCGTTCGCCTCGGCCGCATGATCGCTGTTGCCACGGACGAGACGCGGCTGTCAAAAAAACAACGCGCGCTAATCGACAAGATCATTTCGCTTTATCAGGGATCTCGCACACCGCCGACCTTGAAAGAACTAACCCAGCAAACAGAGACTACAATCGATTCCGCGGGTTCGCTGTTGCGTTTTCTGGCCCAGCAAGGCGTGCTACTTGATTTGGGAAACGGTTTTTGGATTTCCTGCGAGGTCTTTGGACAGCTGGTTGGCGAACTTCGCTCGTATCTGGAAGAGTCTCCCCAGCGAACCGTGGCTGAGATTCGTGACCTGTGGCAGCTAAGCCGCAAGTACGCCATCCCGTTGCTAGAGTATTGTGATAGTGCCGAGGTGACCGTGCGCGACGGCGACATCCGAATGGCCGGGCCCAAGATTGACGATTTCGTACTGGAGCAAGCGATTGAGCAAGACTGAGTTGCTGAAGAATTTGCCCGCGGTCGATCAAGTCCTTCGCTGCGAAGCGTTGGACGGATTGCGATCGAAATGTCCACGTCCGCAACTGGTCGGCTGGATTCGCGTGGCGATCGATGACTGTCGAAAACAGATTCTTGGTGGGCACGACCACGTATCCGAATCATTGCTGGGTGCGGTTGTCGGTCGAGTGCAGCAGTTGGCCACTGCCGACGACGGTCAGGCAATCAAACGCGTGATTAACGCGACTGGTGTGTTGCTTCATACCAATCTTGGCCGTGCTCCATTGGCTGACCGCGCGATCGAGCGGATGAGCGAGGCGGCCGCCTATGCCAACGTCGAATTGGATCTCGAATCAGGAAAGCGCAGCAAGCGGGGCGAGCGTGTCACGCGTTTGCTGGCTGAATTAACGGGTGCCGAAGCTGCTCTGGTCGTGAATAACTGTGCCGCGGCCACGGTGCTGGTCCTGCAAGCGATCGCCCGCGACCGCGAAGTGATTGTCTCTCGCGGCCAATTGGTTGAGATCGGTGGCGGTTTCCGCTTGCCCGATGTGTTCCGCGCCGCGGGTGTGATCTTGCGCGAAGTCGGCACGACCAACCGGACGTATTTGCACGATTACGAACACGCTTGTTGCGAACAAAGCGGTGCCATCATTCGCGTCCACCGCAGTAATTTTCGCCAAACCGGGTTTGTCACCGAACCGTCGATCGACGAACTGGTGGATGCCAAACGCCCTGCCGATGTTCCCGTGATTGATGATCTTGGCAGCGGATTGATTCACGACTTGTCCGCATTAGGTTTGCACGAACCGTCGGTCCGCGACAGCGTTCGATCGGGTGCGGATCTGACCCTGTTCAGCGGCGACAAACTATTTGGTGGACCGCAAGCTGGAATGATCGTGGGACGAAAACGCTGGATCGATGTGCTGGCCAGGCACCCGTTGATGCGCGCGATGCGTGTCGACAAAGTCACCTTGGCGGCGCTGGAGGCTACGACCGAAATTCATTTGGCGGGCAATGCCATGTCGGAGATACCTTTGTTGCGAATGCTTTCCGTTTCAGCGGATCAGATTCGCCAGCGCTGCCGCGCGGTTTTGGAAAAGCTGCCCTCCGTGCACGGCGTGAACATTGAAATTGTTAACACCGATTCGCAAGTCGGCGGCGGTTCCGTCCCCGGCGTGAATATTGCCAGTCACGCGATTCGCATTACGGGCACGTCAACAGACGAATTGGCGCGAAAGCTTCGCCTCGGAACACCAGCCGTGCAGTCGCGAGTCACCGAGGATGGTCTGCTGCTTGATCTACGGTCCGTCGCCGAATCGGAATTAGACTCATTGGCAATCGGTCTGAATGAAGCTTTAACGTATCATGGATGAACGATCATGCAGTCGGCACATCGTCCTGTTGGGTGTGGGACACACGAATGCGCATGTCGTGCGGATGTGGGGCATGAATCCGCTTGCTGACGCGGATTTGACTTGTATTTCCGATCATGCGATCGCCACTTATTCCGGTCTGATGCCGGCGGTGTTGGCTGGCCAGAAGCCTGTTGCGGACATGCAGATCGATTTGGTGCGGCTCTGTTCGTCTGTAGGTGCCCGACTGATCACGGGTGAAGTTATCGGTCTGGAACGCGAGCGCAATGAGCTTCTGTTTGCTGATCGTCCCTCGGTACCGTTTGACGTACTGTCGATCGGCGTTGGCTCGGTGCCTTCGACGGGAGACGTTCGCATCGAAACGGACTCCGTGGTCAAAATCAAACCGATGCAAACTTTTTTGCCGCGGTTGGCCGCTGCATTGAAGCAGCTGGGTGATCGGGCCTTGAACGTGGTCGTCGTCGGCGGTGGCGTTGCCGGTGTCGAAGTTTCCTTTTGCCTGCCGGGATTTCTGCGGCAACACAACCGCCACTCGCATCAATTGGCACTGATCACGGGTAGTGAAAAGGTGTTGCCCGAGGTCGCCGATCGCACGCGTGAGATAGTCCTTGCGGAGTGTCAACGTCGTGAATTGCACATCATCAATGGATGCCGAGTTGTTGGCGTGTCAGAGTCAGAAGTGGAGCTGGATGATGGTGCGGCGGTGGCTGCCGACTTGGTGATCTGGGCCACCGGCGCCGTCGCTCCCCCGCTGCTTTCAAAACTCAATTTGCCATTGGATGATCGTGGTTTTCTGGCGACGGATCCGTCATTGCGATCGACGTCGGGGCGGCCGATCTTTGCGGTCGGTGATACGGGCACGATCATCGGCGAAAACTTACCGAAAGCGGGCGTGTACGCCGTGCGACAAGGCCCCGTGCTTTGGGACAACATCCGCCGTAGCCTCGACGGGCAACCGCTGCAAAACTACCAGCCGCAAAGATCTTTTTTGAAATTGATCAACAAGGGAGACGGGACCGCAATCGGGCAATGGAAAGGCTTCGCCTTTGAGGGCGGTTGGGTTTTGAAACTGAAAGATCGGATCGACAGCCGGTTCATGGAAAAGTACCGGCCCCAACCGATGATCGATCCGAACGAATCGATGCAGTGTCGCGGTTGTGGATGTAAACTTGGTGCCGGTCATCTGCAATCGGCGTTGACCGGGGCCAGCGATATCCAGTTGGAAGATGCCGCCAGGCTGGGTGATTCCGACTTTGTGGCCTCAACCGATTTCTTCACCAGCCCCTTCAAGGACGCGTACCTGGTTGGTCGCCTGACGGCGTTGCATTCAGCCAGTGATATTGTCTGCACGGGCGCCAGGGTTTCTCATGCCTTGGCCAATGTTGTCGTGCCCGCAGGCGATGCCGGGACACAGCAAAGAACACTGGGTGACTTTCTTGCCGGGGCTCGGCTGGAATTTGATGCAATGGGTGGATCGATCGTTGGCGGTCACACGATCGTGGGACCGAGAATGGAAGTAGGCTTTACCGTTGTTGGCAAGCAAATTGGGGAAGCGTTGATTCGCAAAAACAATTTGCGTCCCGGTGACAAGTTGTATTTGAACAAACCAATCGGGACGGGGATGTTGATGGCGGCGCACATGCGAAGTGTTTGCTCGGCCGTTGCCTATGTCTCCCTGATTGATTGGATGTTGATGCGGCAGCATCAGCTTGCCAGGATTGCCGTCGATTGCGGAGTGGTTGCCGGCACCGATATCACCGGTTTTGGACTGGCCGGGCATTTAATCGAAATGCTTGATGCCAGCGAAGTGTCTGCTTCCATACAACTGAGCGAAGTACCGCTGCTGGTCGGGCTTGAGGAGTGTTGGTCGCAGGGAATCGAAAGTTCGCTGGCGCCGGCCAACCGTCACTTTGAGCAGCAAATGGATGCCGCGACGATTGTGCGGCAGGCGGACGCCTATCAGATGCTTTTTGATCCGCAGACTTGCGGCGGCATCGTGTTTGGCGTGTCCGAACAGAACGCCGATCCGTTCTGCCAGGCGGTGGAGGATGCAGGTCTACCGCGCCCGATTTGCATTGGCTGGGTTCTCCAGAAGGGTCAGCAAGCTCAGGCGGCGCGACTTTCCGTCAGCGAATGACGGGGGCTTTCGGGAAACCTTCCTGACAAGCGAAGCTTGGTCGGCGAGCAAATCAAGGTTCTTCCCTAATGGTGCCCATGCCCCAGCGAGTCCATAATGCGTGGCTCGCATCTTACACCAACGGGAAAAGGGGCCAGCGGCCCGAAAGGTGCTGCGCACTATTGGTGTCCGACCCCTTTTCGCGACCACGCCGTTGTTAGCAATGCTCAAAACCGGAGTCTCTCATGTATTTCAAATTCCGCTTCCCGGCGCTCTTGCTGATTGTTGGGATTCTCGTTTTCACGACCAACGCCAAGGCTGACGTCTACGAATTGCGAACGTACACCACCAACGATGGCAAGCTGGACGACTTGCATGCGCGGTTCCGCGATCACACGGTCGCATTGTTCAAGAAACACGGGATGGAGTCGATTGGTTATTGGGTTCCGACTGACGGCGAGAAAGCAAAGAACACGTTGATCTATGTGCTGCGTCACCGGAGTCGTGATGCGGCTGCGCAGTCCTGGAAAGATTTCATTGGCGATCCGGACTGGCAGGCAGCATTCAAGGCTTCCCGTCAAGATGGGCCGTTGTTGGCCAAGGCGCCCGATTCGGTTTTCATGGAGTCGACCGATTACTCACCGAAGTTAAACGGCGGCGAATCCGGCGATGCTGGCGTCTATGAATTGCGAATCTATAAGACGAACGAAGGCAAGTTGAAAAACTTGGATGCCAGGTTCCGTGATCACACGATCAAGATCTTCGATCGATACAAGATGCAGTCGGTCGCGTATTGGCATCCCAGCGACGAACCCGCGTCCAGTGACACCTTGATTTACATCTTGCGTCACGACAGCCGCGATGCAGCCAAGAAGTCTTGGGGATCGTTCGGCAAGGACGAAGAGTGGAGAAAGGTCGCCAAAGAATCACAACAGGACGGTAAGTTCCTGAGGGAGCGGCCCATCTCGATCTACATGAAGCCGACGGATTACTCGGCGCTAAAGTGATTAGAGGACGAAGGCATGCTTTGTTTACGTATCGGTGGTCGGTTGCTGGCCGCGGTCCTGATCTTGATCGGCACCGCCGCTGCCCAAGACGCCACCGCCCCGCCCGATCTTGGCGAGCATGGATTCGCACAGTCCGGTGAGGTAAAGATTCATTACGTCACCCGAGGTAAAGGGCCTTTGCTGGTAATGATCCATGGCTTTCCCGATTATTGGTACACCTGGCGAAACCAGATCCCGGAATTGGCAAATCAGTTTCGAATCGACAATGAATTGACGCTGGTCACGATTCCCGGGGCGGGCCATTTTTGTGCAGCATGATGCGGCGGGCAGAGTAACCAAAACGATCGCAAAATGGCTGCGGCCGTGAATAAGTGAGGCAGCAACCGCACATCGAAACCGACTTCGCGGGATCAGTCAGGCAAGAAGACGAGGCAGGGCTTTGAAGCCGCGAGAGAAACAAATGGTCCGGTGATGGGAATATCGATCAAGCAATATCGCAGGAGCAAGTAGTTGGCCCCCACAGAGAACCGTGATGGACCAAAAAAATGCTCTAAAAAGCAACATCCTCGGAATCGGGATGAAAATTCTGCCAGGCCCGGCGAAAAGACATGATGCCCACCCGCGGCGTGAGTCGCTTGCCTGTTAGTTCGCCGCCAATCGCTTCTCCGTTGGCAATCCGCCAGCGACTGCCCGTTTGCTTGTCCTGCATCAGCCGTTCATCCAACTGAGTGAATTCCAATACGTTTCCGTCGACTTCGGAATCAAACAATCGGGCCGCAGTCGATTTCTTGTCAAAGGTCGCCAACAAAGTCTCGTCCCCGATCGTGAACTGATGCACCGGCGACTTCAGCATTGCCGACATCGGCAGTGCTCTGGTTTCACCCCCGACCTCGAATCCGAATACAAACATGCTGGCATCACGATAGAAATCTCGTGTGTAATGTGCCGACGTCCGCCGCATGTTCAGCACGGTGGTCTGGGGAAACTCCTTTTTCCAGGCAGCCCACGTCATCATGTCCGTGACGATCGGTTCCAGTACTTTGCCTTTCAGCTTGCCAGCCATCGCCCGGCCAAGCAGATGTGACCACTCTGAATTCGTCTCCAAGTCACTCATCACCAGGCTCCGCATCCACAGCTTTCCCGAGACACGCAGCGTCAGTGTTTGCTGATCAACTTTACGGACGTACACGACGCCGTTGTGACAGAGATGTCACCAGGTCGCGGCGATCGCCGTTCCGCCCAAAGTATCGTTGATGATCTCCCGGCTTGGACCGGTCAATTGGTTAATCGGGTAGGCCCGAGCTTGACCACCGGATTGGACACCGATGATCAGTTCACTGTCATCGATGGATGCATCTTCGGCCTTCACGATAGGCGGATTCGTAATTGCCCGAATCGGTTTGGCCAGCACCGTTTTAGGCTGATAGTTTTCCACCTGGGCTGGCAGATGCGGAGCGAGCGCATACAGCAAAGCGGCAAGGAAAAAATAACGTTTCATCGAGACTCCCTGGTGTCATTGATCTCTTTTAAGACCGCCAGCAGTTCGTCTGCCTTGGCGCGGTCTGTTTTCGTACCGTCAATCACGCCGCGAATGATGCCGCCCGAGTCGATGACGTAATTGTCGAATTCCATTTTGCCGGGGCTATATGCCTGGGTATTTTTTTTGCCCAGGTCGACCGTCAGCGTGAAATTCGTGTCGTGCTTTTCTTTGATCAGCTTCAACCCGTCGACACCCTTGGATTCTTCTCGAAACACAAAGATCAATTCCGCATTCAGGGCCCTGAAGTCATCCGCATGCTGTTGCAGCTGAACCAGCTGCTTCATGCAGAACGGTCACCAATTAGCACGGCTGAAAATCAAAGCGACGTTTTTTCCTTCCTTGGTTTTCTCTGAAAGCTTGAAGATCTTTCCGTCGATCCCGGTGACCGCAAAATCCGGTGCAGGTTTGCCAACAGCGACTTTGTCGGTTGCTTCTTGCGCGTCAGCAGCGACAGTCAAAAACATCACAGCGGCGACGGATAGAAATCGTTTCATGGATCTGTCCTGTGTCGATTTGTCTTGGCGGGACATCCAGCCGCATGTCGGGTCTGGAATCTGTGTTCTACCAGAAATTCAGGCTGGCTCCCCAAATCAAATGGCCAGCAGAAACATATGTCCGCCAATTGCCCCTTCCTTCTTCCACCTTCTGCCTTCCGCCTTCCACCTCCTGGCCTACGTCAAAATCAGTTAGCATTTGCCCTTGAGGAAGCGTTTGCTGGTCTGGTGACCGCCCCGGTCTTCAAAACCGGTGAGGCGTCGGAAACGGTGCCTGGTGGGTTCGATTCCCATCCGCTTCCGCTTTCCATGGCACATGGTTCAGGGAACTTTTGTTGAACGTCATCATTCTGCACTGCCATTTCGACCGCAGCGGCGTCACTCAAGTTGTCGAGAATCATGTTCGTTCGCTCCATCAATCAGCCGATGTGCAGCGAATTGTCTTGGTTGGCGGCAACCGTGCCGGCGGACTGTCCGAGGCCACGTGTGCTGCGACACAGCGAATCGAAATTGATGATTTTGATTACGACGAACCTCTGCGGCCCAGTCTATCGGCTCGTGACCGCGGCCAGCAGATTGCCACACGCGTAGAAACCCAGCTTGCCGCTGCAGGAATCCAGCGAGATGAAAGTGTTCTTCATTGGCACAATCACTCGCTGGGAAAGAATACTGCCGCGCCTGCCGCAATTGTTGCCATGGCCGAAGCCGGTTGGCGGCTGTTGCTGCAGATCCACGATTTCGTCGAAGACAACCGACCCAAGAATTATCTGCAAATCATCGAGGCTGCTGGCGCGAAGAACAGCAAAGCATTGGATGCTTATCTGTACCCCTGCGCGGCACAAATTCACTACGCCGGACTAACATGGGCGGACGCATCGGTGATTGCGTCCTTAGGGATCCCCAAGGAACAAACGCATTGTTTGCCCAACAGCGTGGCGGCGCCTTCGGCAGCAACGGTCGACCGCGATTCGGCGCTGGCAAAAGTTCGCCGGGCTTTTGATCTGTCCGCCCATGCGCGTTGGGCGCTGTATCCCGTTCGCGGGATTCGTCGTAAGAATGTGGGCGAGTTCTTGTTACTGTCCCGGCTGATGGCGGATGAGATGTTCGCTGCTTTGACATTGTGCCCAACAACGCCGGTGGAGAAGCGATCCTACGATCGCTGGAAACTTCTTGCCGCGACGCTGGCGCCTCGTGCGGTCTTTGACGCCGCACACCACAAATCGATCTCGTATGCCGAGAATCTTGCGGCGTCTGATTACGTGATTTCGACCAGCGTGGCCGAAGGCTTTGGCATGGCTTTCCTCGAGCCTTGGCTTTCCAAGCGACGCGTGATCGCTCGTCGCCTGCCGTCGGTGACCGAAGACTTCGAGTCCGCGGGAGTCGATCTGTCGCAGTTGTACGATCAAATTCCGGTGCCGGGGCCGGTGGCATGGCTGAATGATTGCCGCCGCGAGATCCAGCAGGCATTCAGCGACGCGTGGTCGATCGTTCCCCCGAGCTTTCGACCGTGCTTTGATCAGCATCCGGACCACAATCGCGCCCACATTGACTTTGCCAGACTGACAACAGGTCGGCAAATCGAAGTTCTGCAGCGAATGGTTGCGGACGGAGCGTTCGATCGCGATGTAAAAGCTTGCTCTGCACGCCTGGTCGACAACTTGCAGGACACTGCGGACAAGAATCACGCCTTGATCAATCACAATGCCGATGTGGTTCGAGCCGAGTACGCGGTTGAAAAGCAGGCGGAGGCACTGATGACGATTTATCGGAATCTGCTGCGAGCCAAGCCAGCCAGCCGGGTCGATTCGCCAAGTTGTGACCAGCCCGCCATCAATTTGGTTTCTCGCGTGCGGCCATTCTTTCCCTGTCGTACGGAGACGCTTGATGAATGATACAAGCTGGCTGCAAGCGGTCGTCCGCAATCGCCGGCCGATGAGCCCCCAGCCGACAGATGTTCGACCGCAACTGCGGAGCATGCCGGAGATAAGTGCTGTGATTTTCGACATCTACGGCACTCTGTTGATCAGCGGCAGTGGCGATGTGGGATCGGCGAACCAGGAAGATCGGGGGGCCCTGATCGGCGAAGCATTCGCTGCCTTGGGGATTCAGGAAAATATCGACTCCCTCCCCACGATCGACGATCTGCGAGCACAGATTCAGAGCTCACATGATTCTCGCAAAAGCGTCAGTTGCCCCAAACCGGAGGTCGATATCGTCGACATTTGGCGACGGACATTGCGGCAGCTGGGCATGCGGAAATTCGCCGCCGACACCAAGTTGGTAGCCCGCCTGGCAGCCGAATATGAATCGCGGGCCAATCCGACTTGGCCGATGCCGGGTGCAGTGGATCTGCTCGCCAGGCTCCGCGCGCAGAAGATTGCCATGGGGATCGTTAGCAACGCACAGGTATTCACAGTCAATTTGGTCGAGGATTTGTTGGGATCCTCGCTCGCCGGCGGCGGCTTCGACCTGGAACTCTGTATCTTTTCCAACCGTTTTCGCCATGCCAAACCGGGCCCCCGACTATTTGATGTGCTCAACGGAGGGCTGGCTCAGCGGGGCATCCAGCCGGCTCAGGCCGTTTATGTCGGTAATGACATGTTGAACGACGTCTGGGCGGCTTCGGGTGCGGGGCTAAAAACGGCCTGGTTTGTTGGTGATGCCCGCAGCTGTCGTCCCCGTGATGACGATCCAAGATGCCGATCGCTACGGCCCGATGTCGTGATCAGCAATTTGATGCAGTTGCCAGATTGTCTAGAAATTGGTTAAAAGCAGAGTAGAGTTTGTTTTCACGATAAGACGAACTGGACGGCGCAAGGTCTTCACCGAAACGTCGTAAGACAGCAACCCGAAGCATGAGTTTTGAAGTTGCGTTTTTTTGAGTGTTCCGATTGAAATTGACTCTTGAACCGCCACTCTCTCTTTGGGAGAGTCGGGCTCTCAGGCCCGGAGAGGGCGAGTGAAGTTTGATATAAGAATGGGTTCAAGTTGGTTTGTGCGCAGAAGCCCTCCCCGGCCGTTTAAACGTCCGACCCTATTGGAGGGAGGGTATTTCAATTTCTTGCAAACAAACAACTTAAGAGCTGCACGACCTCCGAGCGGGAGGGTGAAACCAAAAAGTGCAACTTAAAACAGCAGGAAAGAGGCAGAAACGAACCGTGCATTCACCGACGCTTCGGGTAAATAAGACCAACCCGTGGCACGAGAGTGACGGCGTGTCCCGATAAAGAGAGAATGAAGCAAACGGATGGGCGTCAAAATTGGTTTCGTCGGGACACGCTTTGCGGGAACCGATGGTGTTTCGTTGGAAAGCGCAAAGTGGGCACAAGTCCTGTGGGATCATCGCCACATCAGTTATTGGTACTCGGGTCTCAGCGATCGTGACGAAGATACGTCGATGGTCGTGCCGCACGCGTATTTCGGGCACCCCGATATTGAGTGGATCAATCGCCGTGCATTTGGCACGATGACGCGAACACCGGACGTAACGCAGCGGATTTACGCGTTGACGGATTACCTGAAAGGCACCTTGTACGAGTTCACGCGGCGGTTTGATCTGGACTTGCTGATTGTGCAAAACGCACTTTGCATTCCAATGAATATTCCCTTGGGAGTTGCCCTCACTCATTTCATTTCTGAGACCGGGTTCCCCACCATCGCTCATCACCACGATTTCTATTGGGAGCGAGATCGGTTCAGTGTATCGTCGGTCACCGATTTATTGTGGATGGCGTTTCCCCCGGCGTTGCCGCAGATTCAAAACGTGACCATCAATTCGTTTGCACAGCAGGATCTGGCACACCGCCGTGGTGTCTCGTCGGTGTTGGTGCCCAATGTGCTGGACTTTGAAAACGAACCGGAGCAAGCCGACGATTACGCGCAGGATTTTCGCCGCGATATCGGCTTGGATGATGACGACATCATGTTTCTGCAACCCACACGTGTCGTGCCTCGTAAAGGCATCGAGCACGCGATCGCGCTGGTCGCAGCGCTCCGCAATGACAAATGCAAGCTGGTGATCTCGCATGCCAGCGGCGATGAGGGTCACGAATACCTGGTCGCACTTCAAGAATTGGCTGAATCAAGCGGCGTCCACATGATCCTGTGCGATCATCAAGTTGGTGATAAACGTCTGATCGACAAGCAAGGTGATAAGGTCTATACCTTGGCCGACGCTTATTCCCAAGCAGATTTCATTACCTACCCCAGCATCTACGAAGGTTTCGGCAATGCGCTATTGGAGGCGTTCTATTACCGGAAACCGGTGCTGGTTAATCGCTATTCGATCTTTGTCGCCGATATCGAACCCAAGGGTGCCAAGGTGATCACGATGGACGGATACATGACCCGTGATGTGGTTGCCAAAGTTCAGCGGATCATCTCGGACAAAGATTTTCGCGACGAGATGGTCGACTTTAACTACGAAATCGGTAAAGCTTTCTTCAGCTACAGTGTGCTGCGGCGAAAAATACGCGCCCTGGTCACGAATTTTACCGGTCAGGACAATCTTTAAAGTCGGCTCCTTCATGCCAATCGATTCCACCACGGTGAGCCTGCTGAATGAGATCTATGGCCATGCGCCGCCGGAACTTGTCAGTGCCATCGAGCGTTTGATCGACCAGGCGGCACCACCGCGAAGTGAATCGATGTGGTCGCAGCGGGATGTGGTCTTGATTACCTACGCCGATCAAGTCAGCGATGCGGGCGTTTCACCGCTGCAGGCTCAGCAGCGATTCCTGCTGGATCACAACGTCGATGAATTCATCAATTGCGTTCACTTATTGCCGTTCTGTCCCTATTCCAGCGACGATGGTTTTTCGGTAATCGACTACTTGGCGGTCGACGCCGCGGTGGGTGACTGGAATGATATTGCCGCCTTGGGCGACTCATTCGATTTGATGTTTGATCTGGTGTTGAACCACTGTTCGGCGGCGAGTCAGATGTTTCAGGGCTACCTGGCCGGCGATGCCGAGTTTGCCGATTTCTTCATCGATCAGGATCCGAGCGTGGACTTGTCCCAAGTCGTGCGTCCGCGCAGTCTTCCCTTGCTGACGCCTTTTCAGACTCCCAGTGGCATCAAAAACATCTGGACGACCTTTAGCGCCGACCAGGTGGATTTGAACTACGCCAATCCGAAAGTCATGGCGCGGATGTTGGAGGTCTTAGTCGAATACGCCAAACGCGGTGCGCGAATCATTCGGCTCGATGCGATCGCTTATCTGTGGAAACAGGTCGGCAGCGGCTGCATTCATCTGCCGCAGACCCACGCTGTCGTTCGACTGATGCGGCGGGTGCTCGATCAAGCCGCTGCGGGAACATTGGTGCTGACCGAAACAAACGTGCCGCACGAAGAGAACATCAGCTATTTTGGTGACGGCAGAGACGAAGCCCACATGGTTTATCAATTCAGCCTGCCGCCGCTGCTGTTGGACGCAATCCACAGCGGCCAGACGTCAGTGCTGAGAGATTGGCTGGCTGGTTTAACGCCGCCGTCTGAGCACACGACTTTCTTCAATTTTACCGCCTCTCACGATGGCATTGGCGTCAGGCCGCTGGAGGGCATCGTACCGCCCGAGCGCGTTCAGCGATTAGCACAGATCGCTCGCGGCCATGGTGGACTGGTGAACACACGCCGCAACGCCGATGGCAGCGATAGTCCTTATGAATTGAATATCACTTACGTGGATGCCGTTGCTGACCGAACAAAAGTGTCTGCGGCCGAGCATTCACGCCGGTTTTTGGCGACGCAAGCAATCATGCTTTCCATGCAAGGCATGCCGGCGGTTTACTTTCACTCGCTGGTCGGTTCTCCGAACGATTTGGACGGCGTCGCCGCGTCCGGTCAAAATCGCCGTATTAATCGCCACAAGTACCGGAGCACGGAACTTAAGGCGGTTTTGTCATCACCCGATTCATTGCAACGCCGCATCTTCGATGGTTATCGAAAACTATTGTTGGTACGGAAGTCACAGCCGGCGTTTCATCCCGATGCCGCTCAGCGAGTGCTTGATTTGCCCGGTAACGGCGTGTTGGGTTTTGTTCGCGAAAGTTCCAGCGGACAGCGGTTGGCCGTGCTAGCGAATTTAGGTGACGAGCCATGCGTGATCGATTGCTCCGATCTGGAAGCGGATCTGCGAAACGACATTCTGGCTCAGGAAACAATTTCATCCGGAGTGGCAATCCCGATGCGGCCGTTTCAGGTTCGCTGGTTGACCGCGTAGCAGATGATTGTAGAACAGTGGTTCAAACTGTCTTCGTCGGTCAGGACCAATCCTGGAACCTGCACGCGCCGGGACAAATTCTCGGTTACATTTTTATTCAGGAATCAAACGATGCAAACCAAAGATGCAATTCGCGCCACGATGGATCTTAGTTCGATGGTCTTCAAAGGCTACTTGAACGACCTGGACGATTCGCAGCTGTTGGCTCGGCCTGCAGAGGGCTGCAATCATTTGGCCTGGCAG
>JBFJVZ010000144.1:0-16010 GCA_041623895.1 Pirellulaceae bacterium
GGGAAGGCACACGCGGTATTCCCGTGCGGTATTCCCGTGCGGTTTCAGTTGCCGGTCCCGCCGGCAATTCCCGATAACTAGGTCATAAGAATTCCCTTACGTCTCTGCTAAGACACTTCCTCCACGCTACCGGCATGACTGAACCCGCAAAACCTGCTCCACAGCCCGAAAACATTTGGCTCAACATCGGTCTCAACGTCCTCATCCCATCCGTGCTGATGACGAAGGGCAAGGACTGGCTTGGCCTGGAACCTGCTTGGCTGTTGGTCGTCGCACTGGCCTTTCCGGTCACGTACGGCGTCTACGACTTCATCACGCGCAAGAAGTACAACTTTTTTTCGATCTTGGGCTTCGTCAGCATTCTGATTTCCGGCGGAACCGGTTCCGGCAAGACCACGTTTTTGAACGTCCTCTCCAGCGCCGTACCGCACGACGAAAGAATCGCCACGATTGAAGATTCCGCCGAATTGCAACTTCAACAATCGCACGTGGTGCGGATGGAGACTCGTCCGGCCAACATCGAAGGTCGTGGCCAGGTGACACAGCGAGATCTTGTTCGCAACGCCCTGCGGATGCGGCCCGACCGCATCATTGTCGGCGAATGTCGCGGCCCCGAAGCGCTGGACATGTTGCAGGCGATGAACACCGGGCACGAAGGCAGTTTGACAACGATTCATGCCAACAGCCCTCGCGATGCCACCAGCCGGCTGGAAGTGATGGTCGGGATGGCCGGATTTGATATGCCCATCTGGGTGGTTCGGCGACAGATCGCGTCCGCGATTCACTTGGTCATCCAACTGGCCAGGCTTTCGGGCGGCGCGCGGAAGATCGTTGCCGTTTCAGAAATTACGGGGCTGGAGGGCGACGTGCTGGCCATGCACGACTTGTTCCAATTCCGGCAGACAGGCGTCGATGCGAACCGACGGGCGCAAGGATACTTCTGTGCGACCGGCATTCGACCGCGGTGCCTGTCTCAGCTGGAGATCCGCGGAAGTCACATCCCGCCCGAAATGTTTGAGGCGCGGATGCTGACTGCGACGCAACCCGACGCACAACCTGAGGCACAACCTGAGGCACAACCTGAGGCACAACCTGAGGCACAACCTAGCGCAGGAGATAAACAGTGACACTCCATTCAAACCTCGTGAGCGCAATGTCGCCGACCACCATCACCGTGCTTGTCTTTGTGGCCGTGGTGCTGGCTGGTTTTACCATCTATTCACTCGTCCGCGATGTGACGCAAAGCGATTCCAGGCGAGTAAAGAAGCGGATCGAAGAAGAATTTGGCCACAGCCCTGATGCCGTTCGTTTGTTTCAGAATTTAAGCGAAGCTGCGCCCGATCCGTTCCACGAAGAACAGCAAGCCAATGACTGGTGGAAATCGTTTCGGATGATGGTCGAACAATCCGGTCTCTCCGTAACTGCCGAAACGGTGATTT
This sequence comes from Pirellulaceae bacterium, assembly GCA_041623895.1. Lineage (GTDB taxonomy): Bacteria > Planctomycetota > Planctomycetia > Pirellulales > Pirellulaceae > JBFJVZ01. The sequence goes on from JBFJVZ010000144.1 coordinate 1,440, forward strand.
TACGCGGACTGGGCGTGGGTCTAACGCTGGCTGCGATCGCATTCCTGCTGACCCGCAGCATCGGGTTGTCGCTGGTGCTGGCAGCAATCGGTTTTTTTGCACCCGCCGCCTATGTGACCTTCAAGCGGAACCAGCGGTTGGAAAAACTCAGAACGCAACTGGCTGATGCCTACGCCATGATGAGCCGCGTAATGCGAGCCGGACAGACTTCCACGCAAGCAATGCACCTGGTCTCGCAAGAGTTCAGCGATCCAATTGCTGGCGAGTTCGCTTTCTGCAATGAGCAGCAGGATCTTGGTCTGCCGCCGGATATCGCATTACGAGAGCTCGCCAGGCGGACTGGAATTCTGGAAATCAAGATGTTCGTTGTGGCTGCCATGGTGCATCGCGAAGCGGGCGGCAGCCTGGCCGAGTTGCTGGACAATCTTGCCAGCGTGATTCGAGCCCGGTTCCGGGTCCGCGGTGAGATCCGAACGCTCACGGCCGAGGGCAGATTCCAGGCGGCGGTGCTGCTGGTGTTGCCGCTGTTGCTGTTTGCCATGATGTATGTGATCAGGCCCGATTACATGAGGGTTCTGTTTAACTATCCCTGGCTGATTGCTGCGGCGTTTGTCTCAGAATTATTTGGTGCTGTTTGGATTAGAAAGATCATCAACTTTGAATACTAACTTCGAGAGTGACCGATGCGAACGCTTTCCAACATCGTGACATTGTTAATGGAAACGTTGGCTGTTAATGGGGGAACGAAATAATGGATCCGACACTGATGGTGGCTGCGTTTGTCATGGCCAGCAGTTTGGTCATGCTGATTGCCCTGTTGATGAGCGGGCATCATGGTCGCGTCGCGGAACGCCTGCAGGGGCTCTCCGTGCCTGTCGGGGGCGAGCCGATCCCGGATGACATGATGGCGCGGCTGACCACGAAGGTGATTCCGCGCATCGCCATTCCCCTGGTTCCGCAGGACCAGGAAGAACAGGGGCGACTGCGAGTTCGCTTGATCCAGGCCGGCTACTACGGCGAGCAAGCGATTCCGATTTTTCTGGGCATGAAAATGGCGTTCATTTTCTTGCCACTCATTGCTGGAATTGCAGCAGGGTTTTCCGGTTTGGTTCCGCTCTTTAATGGCGTGCTCGGCGGCGCCATGGGAGGCATCGTCGGTTTTCTGTTGCCAAGCTGGTGGTTACTGCACAGAAAACAGACGCGTCAGCAAGCCGTCCGCACCGCGCTGCCGGACGCCATCGACATGATCGTTGTCTGCGCACAAGCGGGACTAAGTCTGGATGCCGCCATCCAACGTGTCGGCAGCGAACTGCGTCTGGCCCATCAATTGCTGGCTACTGAACTTCGCATCGTCAATCGCACCACGGAAATGGGGATGGGCATGCCGGAAGCACTCAGCCAATTGGCAGGACGGTTTGACCTGGAGGAACTGCGCTATTTGGCCACCATCGTCCGGGAGGCAGAGAATTTTGGAACCAGTGTGGTCAAGTCGCTGCAGGTGCATGCGGAAACATTGCGCACTCAACGCCTGCAAAGAGCCGAAGAGGCTGCCAGAAAGGCCAGCGTCAAAATGTTGTTCCCCACCCTGCTATTCATCTTCCCCGTGATTTTTCTTGTTGTTTTAGCACCTTCGGTGATCCACATCATGGAACTGCTGAATGAAGTCGTCGGCCAGCAATGAGTGGAGAAGCCATGAATTCCGGAACCAAATCGAGTAATCGCGAACTGCTTCGCTACTGGCAGCAGTTTTCAGAGACGATTCGCTTGTTCGCTGAAAAACGAAATCAGCGCAGCGAGATACGACAAGAGGACTACGAACAGGTTCATGCCGGATTGATCCAGTCAATTCTGGATGCCACGGAGTCCGGTTCCGATCAACATCAGTTGCATCTGGCGATGAAGGAACTTGCCGAACCGTGGGTCAATGTCGCAGCACTGCAGGAGGCCGACGCTCGCCTGTTGAAGGATCTGGCCGAGCGTTGCGATAGCTTGAATCAGCAACTGTCAAAGAAAAGTCCGGCGATGTTGTCCTCAGGAGTCTCTCTGGCGATTCTGCTTGGCGTGTTCCTGGCAGCGTTCGTGCTCGTACTGGGAATTGACGTTTGGTCTGGCCTGTATGACAGATTCTTTGACGGATCCGGCGCCATGGTGGCAGACTGGTTGGATGCTTTAGAACGTAACCGGAATCATGCCCGAAGTTGGTTGATCGGCATCGTGCTTGCATTGTCCACTGCAGCGACGGCCTGGTTCGTGTTTCGAGCACCGAGGACTTATTGAACCGTGTTAGGAATGTCATGAACAATCGAGACATCATTGTGGCAAACCGCCGAAGCGGGGCTGCGGCGGTGGAGCTCGCGATTTCGATGACGCTACTGATCACGATCGTGTTTGGTTGTGTCGATGTCGGACGATTTGCCTACAGCTATATCAGCATCTCCAGCGCCACTAACGAAGCGGCCGCTTTCGCCAGCTTGCACGGAATCGGCGAGTTTGGAGGGATGGAGCCGTGGATCGCGGCGGTGCGGCAAAGAGCAATTGACGAAGCTCCCTCGCTCGATCCGCCGATTCAGGCATCGGACGTTACGGTGGACACCAGCGTGCTGGGCCAGGGATTGGTCAGTGTGAGTGTGGACTACACATTTCAAACCGTTGTGTCATGGCCGTGGCTTCCTTCACAGTTGCCGATGAGCCGTAGAGTCATCCTTAATCAGACCCCTTAAGCATCCAAGTTAGGACAATGCAGCGAAATCGGACACATAGTCGACAACACCAACCAAGGGGCGCCGTTCTGGTGGAAGCAGCGATCACCTTGCCGGTATTCTTGTTCCTGGTCTTGGGAATGATGGATCTGGGGATCGCGGTCCAACGTCGTAACCTGGTAGCCGAAGCAGCCCGTATGGGAGCGCGGCAGGCCATCGTCCATGGGTCAGACGCCGTACAACTCGGGCCCTGGACTGCCGATTCTGCAGTCGCCGGTGTCCGCGCCCGACTGGAGCCACTGATGGCCGCCTCCGGAATCGCTCCGGCTGATTTCGATGTTAGCGTCACCTACCAAAAAAATGACCCAAACGCCGACCACAATTCGCCGGGCAGTACGGTCGTCGTACGGGTCTCGGTCGACTACGAACACGTTGTCCCGTTTCCGGCCTTCGATCCAATCACGGTCGCCAGCGAGTCCAGCATGATTATCTCGAATTGATGTAGCGAGGAAGGTGCCGACATGAACAAAGCAAGATGCACGAGGCGCAACAGAAAACAGCGCATCGCAAACAACAAACGTCCGGGTGTCATTCTGGTCCTGTTTGCCATCATGCTCGCGCTGCTAATCGGCATGATCGGCTTGGTCGTCGATGGCGGCTTGATGCTGGCAAGTCACGAGCGCGCCCAAAACATTGCCGACTCGACTGCACGTAGCGTGGCCATCGCGCTGCACAATGGGGATGAGGAGCTCTCGCCGCAGAAAAACGGCGAACGGTTTGCTTTCACGTATAACCACTTGCCGGATGATCCCGAGATGACCCCCGCTCAGCAGGTGATCGTCAACCATCCACCGCAAAGCGGCGCCTTTGCTGGCATCAACGACTACGTCGAAGTCATCATCACGCACCCCATGGATACCAACTTCATTCAGGTGCTGGGTGTGGCAACGCATCAACGTGTGTCCGCAAGGGCAGTGGCGGGATTTCGCACGTTTCCGAAGAGTGCCGGAGTGGTGATTTTGGATCCTCGCGGTAACCCTGGGCTGTCAGTCCAAGGAACCAATGCCAAGCTGCAAGTCAATTCGGCAATTCTCGTCTTTACCCGACGCGTAGGAGAAAACGAGTTCGGCGCAACCGTTGGTGAGTTTGCTGCCGGACAGCCCTCGGTCACCATGGGCGGTGCGGGTGCCACAATGGAAGCCACCGAGTTGATTGTGTCCGGCGGCGTCGACCGTTGGGAGAACTATGTTGCACCGGCTGTGGATGTTCTTCACGCCGGTACCGAGGATCGCGTCGACGATCCCTTTCACGACAGGCCGATGCGCTTGCCGATTCCAATCGAGGGGAATGGAGTGATCAACCGCGACCTCGGTTCTGTTTCCATTACTAACAACAACCAGACGGGAATCTACCCCGAGAACCCCGACAGCATCAACACATACAACAAGGAAACCGGCGTAACCACGCTACATCCCGGGATCTACAACCAAATCAGGATCTCCGGAGGCGAGGTTGAATTCAAGCCCGGCATCTACGTGTTGCAGAACATCAGTGGGGGCGGAAATATCTTGTCGATCACCGGCGGGACAGTTACCGGCTTAGGCGTGATGTTCTATAACACCGCAAGCAGTTGGGATCCCGTTACCGGCGGCGACGATCAACGCGACGACTTGGCTGAAGACACCACCAGTGAAACGGAACCGTTTAATGTGCAAAGCACCCAGTTTGGTGGCATCGATATCCACGGGGAACACGTCCACCTGACGGGCATTGATACGAACCTTTATGCCTATTTCAACGAGCACGGTGAGCCAATCGACGAAGACATCGACGTGTTCAATGACATGGTCATTTATCAGCGTCGCTTCAATCAAACTCCGATCAACATCACCAATGGTCAGGACGGTGGAATCGAAGGTCGCTTCTACGCCAAGTGGGCGAATCTGCAGCTCAGTGGCCAGGGTACCTACAACTTCGCCATTGTCGTTGGCAGCATGAGTGTCAACGGCAGAGCGATTGTGAACGTCCCTGTTGGCATCCCACTGGACCCGTTGATTGAACCGGTCCGGTTGGTGGAATAGGAAGGAAAGTTCTGTGACATCCCAGATTCTTGACCGTGCTGACCAGATCGACACCGAGTATCCGCATCTGCAGGAGCAGGATGGGCTGACGGTTCCCAGTGCTCCTATCGAGCTCAGTCACACCGGGCTGGCGCGGGACGTGTTTGCTGATCTTTGTCTCAAGTTCGCACACACGGTACCGCGTTGTTCCGCACGCTGGGTATCCGACCAGGTCTGCTTGCCGCTGCAGTTGGTCGAAGAATTGTTGATGGAACTGGCGCACGATCACCTGTTGGAAGTTCTGGGGATGGAGTCTCCGTCCAATCATCGCTACGCGGTGACGCAGCGTGGACATGAACGTGCGCTGGGGATTCTGCGTGCGTCACGCTACCTGGGGCCTGCACCGGTGTCGCTGGAGCAATACACGTCGATGATTCATGTGCAGAAAAGTTGGTTCACACAACCATCTTTTCAACAAGTGCAGGAGGTGCTGTCCAACCTGGTGTTGCCGGATGGCGATGTCCTGATTGCGGCGACAGCTTTGATTGCCGAACGCAGTTTGTTCCTTTGGGGGCCGGCTGGTAATGGCAAGACGAGTGTTGCCCGGGCGCTGCACGAAGCGGTCGCCGGCGAATTCTGGATCCCGCATGCGATCGGTGTTGGCCACGACATCATTCAACTTTTTGACCCGCACGTTCACCGGGAGTCGAATCACCAGTTCTCCCGACCCTGGGCAATCGACCGGCGATGGGTTCGTGTACAGCGGCCGTTGATCGTGGTCGGTGGCGAGATGACGCTGGACACACTGGAACTGTCATTCAATTCGGATGGTGGATTTTACGAAGCACCACTGCATGCCAAGGCGAATCACGGCATGTTCGTGATCGACGATTTTGGACGCCAGCGCGTTGACCCTTGGGACCTGCTGAACAGGTGGATTGTGCCGATGGAGCACTCGTTCGATTATCTGATGTTGCGTAGCGGACGCAAAATCAGCGTGCCTTTTGAATTGATGCTGATCATCGCCACCAATATTGATCCCAATAAAGTTATGGACCCGGCTTTTCTACGGCGACTGGGATATCGAATTCAAATCACGCGGCCTACCGAAGAACGGTACCGGGAAATCTTTGCGGCGGTGGCGGCCAAGAATCACCTTGCCGTGCCGGACGGATTACTTGATCGACTGCTCGAACGTTATCGTCAGGAAAAACGCGAACTCGCCGCCTGCGAGCCGCGGGATTTGATCTCGCGCGTGTGTGACATTTGTTGTTTACGAAATCAGCCATTTGAATTGAACGATGAGCTACTGGGACTCGCCTGGTTTGGCTATTTCGGAACCAGCACTTAGGATTGCAATGAAAGGAACTCCCCATGTCGGATATTCAACGTGACATTCAACAAGATCAACAACTATCAGCCACCGCTCGAGAAACTAATCACAAGGATGCGACGGTTGCTGATGCGACGGTTGCTGACGCCGGGGCCAGTAAATCTCATTTTCACGTCGCCGCCGCCGACGCGCAATCGATGGACGGAAAGCACTCGGTTCCTGCCGCACCAGTCTCCGTCACAGCCAGTGGGCTAGATCGTGAACTGCTGTTGGATCTGACGGTCAAGCTGGCCCATACCGTGGGTCAATTCACCACGTCATGGATGGCCGAACGATTGAAACTAACCATTCCCATCGTCAATGATTTGCTGGAAGGACTGACCAGAGATGGCATGATCGAAACGCTCGGCGCCAGCGGTTTCATGAATTACCGATATTGCAGCACCCGGGCGGGGCGGGAACGAGCCGCCGATCTGATGGAGTTGTGCGGTTACATCGGTCCAGCTCCCGTTCCGCTGGAAGACTACATCGCCATGATCGAAAAACAGGGTGGCGCCCGGCAGCAAATCACGGTCGATGAAGTGCGATCCGCGATCAGTGACCTGATATTGGAAGATGAAGCCGCCAAGATTGCCGGGATGGCGGTCTCCTCAGGCCGCAGTTTGTTTATGTTTGGCCCGGCAGGCAACGGAAAGACCAGTTTGGCCAAGCGATTACACTCGGCACTGAAAGATAACATTTGGATTCCCTTTTGCATCTCAGCGTTCAACAACATCATTCAGTTGTTCGATGCGAAATGGCATCATTCTGCAAAGTCCGATGTTTCGGGAACCGACCGCAGGTGGTTACGGATCAAGCGGCCGTTGATTGTGGGCGGCGGGGAAATGACGATGGACAGCGTCGAGCTGGCCTACAACGCAAAGCTGCGGTACTACGAAGCACCACTGCACATCAAGGCCAACGGCGGGACGTTTCTGGTTGATGATTTCGGTCGCAACCACGCAGAACCAACCAAACTACTCAACCGCTGGATCGTTCCACTGGAAGAGGGCATCGATTATCTCGAACTCAAGAACGGCCAGAAGATCAGTATCCCGTTTGGCATGATGCTGATTGTGGCAACCAATCTGGAACCGGACTCGATCGTCGATCCGGCGTTCCTGCGACGGATGGGCTATCGACTGAGACTGAGTTCGCCTTCTTGGGAGCGATTCGAGCAGATTTTTCTGGCCTACGCACAGAATAAGGGACTTGCAGTTCGCGACGATGTGCTGGAACGTTTGAGCGAACGATTTCGTGACGAAGGTCGCGAACTTCGCTGTTGCCACCCACGCGACTTGATTGAACGCGTCCAAGACATCTGCCTGTATGCGAATAAGCCGGTCGAATTGACCAGGGAAAACCTTGATTTGGCCTGGCGTGGCTATTTCGGCAATTGGTCACGCAATGAATGCGCTCTCTTATAGCCAGCGGTTCTTATCTTCGCTTTTTTGCACACCGCCCCGATGGGTGATCAACGCCCCGCCGTTAATAGCTGCACCGATACGGCTGCCGCCGGTCGCGCCGCGCTGGCGGAAGATGGATCAAACGGCGCCGTGAAACTTGGTGTCCCCGTTTACCAATCAGTTTGATGACACCTGAGGAACTGGATGCTTAGCGATTCTTGGAGATTCATTCGGGAATGCCAAAAGAACGATGACGGTCGTGCCGATCAAACAAAGCAGTGAATCTAGATGATTTATTCCGCTTGATGACGCGCCCTAATGAATAGCCTCCCGAAAATACCAATTGCCAGCGGACTTTACGGACTGGTTTGTGTGGCCCTGATGGCAAGCACCGTCGTCGCTCAGAATTCGCGTCTGTCGATTCCGAGTGCAAGGTTGCAGCCATCCGAACAGCCGCGGGCAAGCGTTCAGGCGTTTGTTGAATCCGTCAAGGGTAACGATGCCGCGCTGGAAGTGACGGTGGGTCAGGGAAAACTGCTGACACTACGCCAGAAACTGGCCACCGAAGAAGAGGGCGGCGCTGTGATCGCGGTGGGTGACCCAACGGTGCTGGACTTTGAAGTGATCGGTTTGAAACAGATCCGCTTGATCGGTCAGCGAATTGGAACAACCGACCTGAGCGTGACCACCGCTGACGACCAGAATTATGCGTTCGAGGTCCGCGTGGTCGCCGACATGCGTACGTTGCACGCCAAACTGCGAGCATTCTTTCCCGACTCGTCGGTCCAAGTCACGCAGGTAGCAGACCACATCGTTATCGAAGGCCAGGCGCGTAGCACAGCTCAAATCGAGCAGATCTTGCAAACCGTTCAGGCTTGGCTGACATCGCTGCAAGCAAGTCAAACGCGGCGCGTGACGGGACGACAAACAGATCCCAGGGATTCGGCAGCGGGCTCGCAAGCGACGGCGAATGAAGACGAGGATTCTCTGACTCCTGTGGAACCGGATCTGCAAATCAGCGGTACGGTCCCGCAGTCAGAGATCATCAACTTGATGACCGTGCCGGGATCACAACAGGTGATGCTGAAAGTACAGATTGCGGAACTCAACCGCACGGGGCTTCGCCGGATGGGTGCCAATTTCCTGCACACAGACGGTACCAGTTTTACGGCGACGCGGCCGACGGGTGAATCGAGTCTTGTTGAGTTTCTGGCGGGCGACACCAATCCAACGACGACACTTGCTGGTGTGATCTCCGATGGTGGAGGTTCGGTGAATTACTTCATCGACGCGTTACGGCGGAACTCGATCTTAAAGATCCTGGCCGAACCGACGTTGGTGGCTTACAACGGCCATGAAGCCACCTTTCTTGCCGGCGGCGAGTTCCCTGTGCCCGTTCCTCAGCCCGGAGCCGGCGGCAACGCAATCACCATTGAATTCAAAGAATTCGGTGTTCGTCTCGGATTCCTGCCCACCATCATGGAAGACGATCGCATCCGACTGACGGTCAGTCCCGAAGTCAGTGCCCTTGATCGTTCAGTCACCGCCATCGTTCAGGCAGGGGAAATTGAATTTGCTGTTCCCGGTTTGAGCACACGAAGATCCAATACCACCGTCGAAATGCGCAGCGGTCAAACGCTTGCCCTCGCCGGACTCTTGCAGGTGACCCTGGAAAACCAAACCAACCGCATTCCCGGCATTGGCGATTTGCCGGTCTTGGGACCTTTTTTCAGCAACAACACGGGCGAGCGTACCGAGAAGGAACTGATCGTAATGGTTTCGCCCTTTCTGGTCGAACCGACCGACGCCGCAGAAGCTTCGTGTCTGCCCGGCCAGGAGGTCAACGAACCCAATGATCTGGAGTTTTACCTGTTGGGCCGGATTGAGGGCCGTACCGGTAAAGACTTCCGGTCCACCACGAAATGGGACGATCCGTTAGGTCTGACCCGAAAGTTGAAACTTCATCAGCGATACATGTGTGGACCTTGCGGCTATTCGGAATGACGCAATACCTGTTCAGTAACACCCAATCGAGACAAAGGCATGCATAAAGCGATCCTGCTCCTTGTGATATTGGCGGCGACGATGGCCGCTGTAACGGCCAATGCCCAGCATCCGCCCATCGGTTATTCTTCCGCCTTACCGGTGTTGGAGACGACTGCTCCCCAAGGTTTGGGACTACCAGTCATGTGTGATGATTGTCCAAACGTCGGCTGTGATGGTTGCGACGCTGGTTGCGATGGCTACGCTTGCCGGAATGAAGGCAGTTCGCTGATGGATCGCTGTAAATGCAAACAGCAACACAAGTGGTGGGGATTCCCTGAAGAGTTTCAGGAACTACCGCTGGGGGCCGTCTCTTATGGAATCCTGCGGGCGCAAGTATCGCGCGGCGAACAAGCCCGTTTGACGCTTTACGATTACGACTTCGTTAGCGGAACCCCGTCGTTGAATCGTCGCGGACGTACGCGACTGAGGGAATTGGCCGAACTGGCACAGCGGTTTGGCGGCACAATCAAGATTCAGCCCGTGGGTTCGGAGTTGGATACACAGCGACTGCTTACGATTCAAAACATGTCCTCGGAGACGCTGGGACTGCATCCCGATCAGATCGTGGTTGCCACGCCGATCGCTGCCGGCTTGCGAGGAGAGGAAGCACCAATCATTCGCCAGAATCACTTGGAGCACGTACGGCAGTACGGAGTGCGGGACTTCAATTTCGGCTCGTTTACCCCCGGATCTGGTTCTTCTTCTTCGACGGGCACAGGATCGTCACGCTGACACAGCGTTGTGAAGTACCGCTTCGATCATGAAAGGTTTCTCGATGTCACGCTGCAAAATCCTGCTGGTTCGCCTGTTGTTGCTTTGCTCGCCACTGGCTGGCGGTTGTGCTCTGACGGACACGTCAAGCATTTTGGCGAATCGGTTGACACACAAGTCTGAAGCCGCGGATCCCTCCGCTGACTCGATGGGCAAGGCCGATATCGCGGTCGCAACCGGGCGACTGGCCGAGGAGAACGGAGACGCGGCTCGCGCAATGAAGTTGTACAGCGAGGCGATCGCGCTGAATCCGACGAACGCGGATGCCCACTGGCGGCAGGCAATTGCCTTCGCCAATTTGCAGCAAATGGAAGAGGCCAACGGCGCGTTTGAAAAGGCAATTGAACTGAATCAGTCGAATGCTGCACTCTATACCGACTATGGCTACCACCTGTATCTTCAAGATCGCTTCGCCGCAGCGGAGCAGGCGCTGCGGACCGCCATTCGGATGGAATCCGGCGACGCCAGGGCTCACAACAACCTGGGTCTGGTGTTAGCCGCCACCGGGCGGGAGCAAGAGGCGCTCACGTTGTTTCAGGATGCCGGCTGCAGTGAGGCGGATGCGAGATCGAATCTGGCCTTCGCGCAAGCCATGCGTAACGACTTGAACAAGGCGCGAGCCACCTATCAAAAGGTGCTCGATATCGACCCATCCAAGGCCAATTCATCCAAAGCACTGGAACAATTGAATAAGGTCGCCGAGCAAACGAAGCAATCGCCTGTTACTCCGGTCAGCTATTCGCTGGAGGACTGAAACCGGCCATGGGTGATCACGCCCATTGGCTGGCAACGTAGATGTTGGCGGTTCCGTTGACCTCGATTGCCCAGACCGCGAATATCATCTTCCTCGAAACCACGCACGACTTTGCCCGCAAACGCGTCGACGCAATCGGCATGCCCAAATGAATGATTGAGTGCAGCGTGCTCGCCAGGATCAGAGAAATCCAGGTTCGGGGGCCGCCCGCAGCGCCTCGCACTAGCGGCCCCGCACAGAACGGTCGGGCGTGTTAGGATCTGACGTGGCGGCAGGATTCGCGTTGAAATCCGTGGGGCGGGTCCCTGCTGGATCGATTTCACGCCTCTGGTGGCTCGCGCGGGAGCTTCGTACTTTGGCCATCTGATCGAACACAGAATTCCGCCAACAACAAACAATCGACCGCAGTGCGACGGGTGAAACCGGATGGCGGAATCAAGCGACGACTCCCAAATTGACTCGCTCGAAGTCGGCAAGTTGCGCCGGGCGCTCGCTTGGAGCGTGCACGTCTTCACCGCCAGTGGCGTGGTCTGTTGCTTGCTGGCTCTGGAGGCGACTTATGCAGCCCAGTGGCGGGCGGCCTTTGGTTGGTTGGTCGTGGCTGTGCTGATCGACGCGGTTGACGGTACGCTGGCACGCAAGGTCAAAGTCAAAGCGGTGTTACCAGATTTTGATGGGACGCTGCTGGATAATCTGATTGACTTTACCAATTACGTGATTGTGCCCGCATTGATCATTCATCGCGCCCAGTTGCTACCCGCCAGTGTCTCGTTGTGGGTGGCCTGCATGATTTGCCTGGCCTCGGCCTACCAATTCTGCCAGCACGATGCCAAGACTCCGGATCATTATTTCACGGGCTTCCCATCCTACTGGAATATTGCGGCGCTGTACCTGTTGTCGATGGGCCTGAGCCGGCCGTTGAACCTTGCCATCATCATCGCCCTGGTGCTGCTGGTGTTCGTACCGATTAAGTACATTTACGTCACCAGAACAAAGCCCTATCAAATGATCACTTGGCCGCTGACGCTGATCTGGGCCGTGATGGCAATCGTGATGTTGTGGCAGTTGCCGACGCCCAACATCGTACTTGTTTGGGTTTCGCAGTTGTACGTGGCGTATTACGTGTGCATGAGCCTGTACCTGACGCTACGGACGGGCTCTTAAAACACGCCATCAATCTTGGTGAGGATCGCCGGTCGTTTCCGTCTGCGGCGGCGTCGCCCAATCCAGGCCCGTGGTAGCCCAAGACACAATCCAAATGGACGCCAGCCCGGATAGCATTGCTACCGTCCGGAAGGGAAAATAAGTGCTCTCGCCAGCCGGCGATGTCAACGGATACGGCATCCAGACGGGGATCCCCAAAAGTGGCTCACCACCGCCGAGCCGCAAGATCAGACCCACCATCGCACCGCAGAGCGCGCCGATCCGGTTCGCACGTTTGCAGTACAAAACCATTACCAATTGTGGAAATAGAATCACGTAAACCAAATCGGCGCACAGATACCACAGGGCATAAACGCTTTGCACCGAAAGCGCCAGAGTCGTGGCCGCGACCCCGACAGCGATGACCGAGCTGCGCAAGACGATTCGCATCTCGCGATCGCTCGCATTAGGGCGCAACTGTGGGCGATAGACATTCCAAACAAACATCGAAGACGCCGACAAGATCGATGAGTCGACCGAGGACATGACTGCAGCTGCAACGGCGGCCAAGCCAATCGTGGCGACCACGCTGGGCGTCAGATATTTCAACACGTACGGTAATACCAGCGCCGACTGCGGCGCGGTCCCTGCCGACGTCGTCGACCAGTCTGCCGCAATCCCGACGCAGCCGATCAGCACGGCGGGAATCGCCATCAAGATGCAGCCCAGTGCCGCGACATAAGACAATCTTGCGGCCGTCTGTTCGTCGCGGGCGGCCAATACCCGTTGAAAGTAAACCTGCCAGGGAATTCCTCCCAGACACAGCAGCAAAGCCATGTCCAGCCATAACCAGATTTCTCCGCCGCTGGGGAACTTCGGCATCTGGGCAACCGCGGCTTCGTAGACAATTTCCGCCCCGCCAACACGGGAAACAGCGAACGGGATGGCCACGCAAAGCCCCAGAATCATGCAGGCCAATTGCGCGACATCGGTGTAAGCAACCGACCACAGTCCGCCCACAACGGTGTAGCCGATGGCAACCGCGGCGGACAGAATGATCGAAGTTCGCACATCGAATTCCAACACCGTTGCGAACGTCGTTCCCAAGGCGACCAGGATCGCGGCACTCCAGAAGATTTCCCCCACCAGTGCCGGCAGAAACAACCAGCCGGCCGCGTCTTTTCCATATCGCTGTTGGAATGGATCCAGCAGCGTCGTGAACTTCTGGCGCCGCATCTGCCGGGCAAAAAATAGCCCGCCCAGAACCATGCTCAGCGCATATCCCCAGGGCGCCTGAGTCCAGACGATTCCCAGTTTGGGATCATAAACTGCTTCGGCAGTGCCGTTGATGTAACCGCCTCCGACCCAGGTAGCGGTCATCGTAAAGACACCGATCAGCATCGGCATCCCACGGCCGGCCAGCAGCAGGTTCAGCGACGACTGATCGCCATCTCGGCGACGGCCCGCGTACACACCGATCGCAAAAATCAGCAGGTAGAAGACGGCGATGGAAAGTAATTGCACGAAAGTCGAGGGTTGCTAGAAGGAAATGATCGTACCAACGGCGGCTTGCAAGACGAGCAACACTCCGAGGCTGAGTGCGGAGATTTTCCAGCAGCGTTTCGACAGCGACCGTTGCGGATCGGACATCAAGCCGATGCATTGCCCGCGAAACGCAACGTAGCTAACCGGCCCGATCATGGCGATAAACAACAGCAGCACGATTGGCGGAGTCCCGGCCTTGAGAATCTTGGTGCTGTCAAGTTGGCCGTCGCCGCTAAAAAAACCGAGCAGCAGATAGCTGGCGTTGGCAAGCACACAAAACCAGGCGATCAACCAAATGGTCGGGGTCCTGAAACAGGTGGCTATCAACAACGGCAACGCACAACCGATCATCGGTCCAGCCCAAACGGTGACCAGCGGATTTGGATCGGGCGAGAACAAACTGTAGGGCAAGTGCCAGGGACGGATTTCAAAAGCGCTCAGTGTCGCGCCGGAGATCGTGCCGCCAACCACGTGGCCAAGTTCGTGAGAGATAGTCATCACCACCCAAGCCCAGAGCAGCAACAGCACGAGTGTGGCAATCGGCGTTGATGTTGTGTTGGGTGTCGAGTCAGTCATGTGTTTCTCCCCCAGTCATTGGCAATCACGACGGTGATGGTTGGGGCATGAAAAAAGGACAAGCCAACCGGCTTGCCCTTACTGACGATCAAATCTGGCTACTGCGTGCCGCAAATTTGGCTACGGCGTGCCGCGCTGGCTGTTTAGCGATCTCGTCCTCCGCCACCGCCACCGCGGTAACCGCCGCCGCCGCCGCCAC
>JBFJVZ010000145.1:0-15896 GCA_041623895.1 Pirellulaceae bacterium
GAAAGCGTTTTCAGCCACGTCGACCACATCACCAACCGCGGTCACGTTGCTGGAGAAGCTTCTGTCCGAGTGCGCGTTGGGCCGACCGCAGCCCGCCGGTGAAATGGCGAGTAGAAAGAAAAACAGAATCTTGCGGGCAACGATCTTGGAAAACTGAGAGACAGCATCGGAAACACGTTTCCGTTTGCCGGACGGAAGACGGTTGTCGAGTTCAAGATCCAAGACCACAGTGTCGCATTCGATTCGTGCGTTATCAGGCCGCGTTGGCATCGCTGCCAAGGTAAAAACCGGATGCGTACTGCCGGCACGAAATCGCCCGGCGGTGGCTTCCGCAGTCGATTTGTCCATCGGCAAATCACCGAGGCTAATTCGGTCCCCGCTGAATTGCTGGCCGTCAACACGATATGAATACTGCACGTCAGTCGCTTTCGGCGTTGCCCGTTTTCGGATCACGGAAGCCGTGGTGTAAAAACGAGTGCGAACCTGCCGCTATGATCTATTCTTTCCGAATCTTAACCTCGCGACTGCAAATCGATCCGCGCCAAATATTCTTGACTCCTTCTTTTGCCACCGTCTCGTCCCAAACACCATCGTACCGATAGTCGTATCGCAACGTGTAGGTTCCCGCCTGGTCTATCCCCGCAAAGTGGTCGTTTGACAGTTCCAGCGTATCCGTGACGATTTCCCCGGGACCAATCGTGACAAACGAAGTGCCATCCAAAACGTAATCGAACTCCGGGCCTACGTATGCGATCCGTCCATCCTTGCCCCAAATTTTGATGAAGACAGATGCGGCATCATACGGGTCACCAAAGGGACGCAAGATCGTCAGGGGACCCGCCGTGTTGTTGCGAATCTGGGCGATCAGGGAAATGTTGTCGGTGGCTGCGATTCGTGGAGTTTTGACACTTAGCCGAATTGCCAAGTCGTCGTTTTCGGACTGCACCCACTGGCCTGGGGAACCGCCGGCTTGCTGCTGGTCACGGCCGCTGATGATCGGCTTGCCCGGATCCATCGGCCCCGGAATCTTCAATCGCAGCGGCTCTGTCCGCAGCGTCAACTCAAGTTCCCGAAAGCGGATCACGCCCTCGAACTCAACTTCCGCTTCTTGCCCCTGCCTGAGTCGCGGGTATCCCATCGTGAAGGTTCCGTACAGGACCTCTTTTCTCGCTGGAATCCGCAACAAGTCTGGTCTCATCGAACGTCTCGCTGGTCCAAGATAAGTTGGAGGATTGATGACTCTGTAGGAGCGATCCATCAGGTGAAATCTAGGGACGACCTCCAGACCGCTTCTTCCTCTTCCGTATTCGACTTCTACGTCACGATCGGTGTTGTTTCTCAGCAAGAAGCGAACGGTAAAGCTATGCTCATGTTCGTCCGCCTCCATACGCGCCGTCAGCGTTGGCGGCACGAGAACCGTTTTGGGAGGCTGACTTGTAGCCGGTGTTGCGCAGAGCAGACAGGCACTGAATAGAAACAGGATCGTCGAGAGTCTCATGTTCATCTCTGCAGCAAAAGGATTCGCGGAACTTCCCAATGTAATTGTAGCTAACGGGGGACGCTCTCTCAGGCACTGCGGCTGATGAATTCACACTGTCAAATTAGGGCTGATTGGTTACTCAGGCCGGCCGATGACCCAAGTCGTCTTCTCTGCATTTGAACGTCCGCCACGCATCACGATTTTCCCATCCAGGCCAACGTAGACTTCGGGTTTGGCTTCCACCAGTTTCAGCTTTTCGATCAGCGGATCGAGGGCTTTATGGAGTCTAAGAATCGTTAACTCAACCTCAACCAGAATGTGTTCCTCGAAAACGAAGCGTGCTTCTTCAAGCTGCTCGTTCAGAGAATCCAGTGAGACAGCCGAGCAGATGATTTGTTCGCGCTGGACAAACGCGTTTCCGTTCTTCTGCCACCGCTTTTCGGGAATGTGCCGGAACTTGATTTGTTGAAGCTGAATTGCGACTTCGTCCACCGACATTCCGAGGGAAATGGCAAGCCCCGGCAATGGGATTTTGCCGCTGGAATCCTGCTTTTCCTCCGCGCGGACCGTTGCCGAAGTACAAGATGAGGTTGCAATCAGCGCAAGCAAGAAAAGTGCGGATTTCATGGGAGATTCTCTATCCGGCTGCTCGTGGATCACTCGCAAAAATCAAGGTGCGGTGTTTGATCGATCGATACAACGACGCGGGTTGGTTATGGCCTACAGGAGGGGGCAGGCATGGGACATTATAGTAGTTAACGAAGCTAAACTACTTTTATTAGCGACCCGCAGCCTGCCCAATCGTTTTCGCTAGCGTTAGACGCGTACCGCTCCTGGAATGAGCGCTGACAGAGGCTTATACCGCCTACGATGTAGCAACTGAAATGAACGGTCCCGACCAAAACCTTCGACGCGACTTTTTGAAACGATGTGGCATGGGTGTCGGAACACTCGCGCTGGCGGACCTGCTTTGTAAGTCTGGTTCAGCATCCGACGGCGGAACACATTTTCCCGGCAAAGCCAAGCATGTGATTCACGTGTTTCTCAATGGCGGGATGTCTCAGGTCGATACGTTTGATCCCAAGCCGGAGCTCAGCCGTCGCGGCGGACAGATGTTGCCGTTTGCGAATCTACAGACGGAACGCCGAACAGGTGTCGCCTTGCCGTCGCCATTTAAGTTTCAACAGCATGGCGAGAGCGGAATCGAAGTGAGCGATCTATTTCCGCATCTGTCGCAGTGCGCCGATGAGTTGGCGGTTGTCCGTTCGATGTATGCAGAACTGCCGAACCACGAGATGTCGCTGATGCTGATGAATAGCGGCGATCAACGACTCGTCCGTCCCAGTTTTGGTTCCTGGTTAACATGGGGGATGGGTAGCGAGAACGAAAATTTGCCCGGTTTCATTGCTTTGTGCCCCGGAGGAATGCCCGTCGGCGGTGCGGGAAATTGGCGTTCAGCATTTTTGCCGGGAGTTTATCAGGGGACCCACGTCGACACATCGAAAACAGATCCAGCGAAGTTAATCGAACACATCCGAAACGATCGCTTAACCTCGCGTCAACAACAGTCACAGTTTGAACTGCTGCAAACAATGAACGCCCGCCACCTGGCCGATCGACCGGGCGAAGCCAGCATCGAAGCACGCATCCGTTCGTTTGAATTAGCCTACCGCATGCAGATCGAAGCGACGGACGCATTCGATATCCAGCAAGAATCCGAATACATTCTCAGACTGTACGGGGATAGTCCGCAGAACCGCCAGTTACTGATGGCCAGACGACTGGTGGAACGTGGTGTCCGCTTTGTTCAGACCTGGCACGGTGGCGGCCAGCCTTGGGACAGTCATTCCAACATCAAGAACTCGCACCGCAAGGTAGCAAATGAATGCGATCAAGGGCTGGCCGCGCTGATCATCGACTTGAAGCAACGTGGCTTGCTGGATAAGACGCTGATCTTGTGCACGGGCGAGTTTGGTAGAACTCCTGCGGTCGAAATGGGACAAAACGGTTCCGGGGCTTCTGCCGGACGCGATCATAATCACTGGGGTTTTTCATTGTGGCTGGCCGGCGGCGGCATCAAGGGAGGAACGATCTTTGGGGCAACGGATGAATTCGGTTTTCGGGCGGTCGAGAATCGGGTCTCCGTTCATGACCTGCATGCGACCATGTTGCACCTGCTCGGCTTTGACCATCGCCGTTTGACGTATCGCTATGCCGGACGCGACTTTCGCCTGACTGATGTTCACGGCAATGTGGTCAGGGAGATTTTGGCGTGACCGGCAGAGGGCTTAGCTTCCAGCTGTTCAGCAACGGCAACGTGATGTTGATAATGCTGCTGGCCGTTTCTCACCCTGCGACTGCTGATGAGCAGAATATTCCGGCTGTCGTCAGCAACATCATCGAACAGACCTGTTCCGATTGCCACGGGCAGGACAATGCGGAGGCTGGACTCGATCTTACGTCGCTCTCTTTCCAGCTGACGGACCCAGCCGTTCGCCAGCGTTGGATTCTGATTCACGATCGCGTCCAGCAGGGTGAAATGCCGCCGCAGCGCGAGGACCTTAGCCATCAGCAGCGGACGAACATGACCAACAGTCTTGGAGACGCGTTACACGATGCAGATGCAGCCGAGGTCGCACAGTTCGGTCGCGGTCCGCTGAGGCGGTTGACGCGTGTGGAATACGAAAACAAGCTGCGAGACTTGTTGAAGTTGTCGCTCCTGGATGTGCGGGACAAGCTGCCGGAAGATCGTCAATGGCATGGATATACGAAGGTTTCCGAGCTGCTTGACATATCGCGCGTGCAGCTTGAGGGCTACCTGGATGCTGCCGAAGCTGCGCTATCGAGGGCGATCGCCAGTGGAACGAAGCCGGTCGAGTCGAGGCATTTTCGGTTCACGGGGACGGATCTATTTCCCGAGTTGAGTACGTTTGGCGAGCGGGAAGCAATGTTCTTTGCTCGCGATGGAAAGATGGTGCCGATTACCGGTGCCGAGTTCGCAAAGATGTCGCCCCAACAGAGACGCGACCCAACACTTGAACTTGCACTCTTCCGTTCGGCGACGTGGCCTTATTATGGCTACCCGCGTGGTTTTCGCGCCGAACACGCCGGGTCATATCGTGTTCGTTTTTCTGCACGAGCGGTCCGTCAAGTTCGCGATTTTCGCATTGTGCCAGCGCACGAGCCGTTGCCGATGAGCTTCCGTGCGCGTCAACCGTCCGGTGCAGATGTCTCCGGTGATGTCCGCGAAACTGGTGGATGGATCGACTTGGCGGCTGAGCCCCAAGTATTCGAAACCACAATCCTGCTGAAGCAGGGCGAGACTTTTGAGTACAGCTTGCTGGGATTACCGGTACCATTCATTCGCACCGACGGTGGCTTCTTTTACGACTATCCGCCGATGCCTGCGGAGGGTCATCGCGGCGCGGCGTTCGGGTGGCTGGAAGTCGATGGCCCGATGCAACCGGCGCAGTGGCCGCCGGAATCGCATCGTGTGCTATTCGGAAACTTGCCGATTCGGTCGGTAAGCGAGCCCGGGGCTGAGAATCAACGGTACGCGATTAAGGTTGTTACCGAGCAGCCGCAAGCCGACGCAGAGCGGTTGTTTCGTCGCTTTGCCCGTCGCGCTGCCGGTAGACCGGTCCCGGAAGAGGCGATTGCGACTTACCTTGCGCTGATTGAGTCCAAGCTGGACGACAACGCGCCGTTCGCCGAAGCGATGATTCAAGGCTATCAGGCGTTCCTATGTAGCGGCCACGTGCTGTATTTGAAAGAACCGGTCAGCGATGCAGTAGGCGGCTGCGATCAATTCGCGTTGGCGTCGCGGCTGTCGCATTTTATTTGGAATACCGGCCCCGACTTGCCCCTGCAGCAGCTTGCGGAGGCTGGAAGGCTGCGACTTCCCGCGGTGCTTCGGGATCAAGCCGATCGGATGATCGAAGACGAACGCTTCCAACGTTTTGTCGCCGACTTCACCAACCAATGGCTCGACCTGAGTCAGTTGCGTCGCGATATCCCCGACAATCGCTTGTACCCGGAATACCGTAAGGATGACTATCTGGTCGATTCGATGGAGAGGGAGACACAGGCTTTCTTCAGCGAGGTTATTCGCGAGAACCTGCCGGCGACGACGCTCGTGCACGCGGACTTTACCTTTGTGAATGATCGACTCGCGCGACACTATGATTTGCCACGCACTGCTGGCTCCGCCATGAGGCGAATCGAGCTACCGAAGTCGAGTCCATACGGCGGACTGCTAACTCAAGCATCGATCTTGAAACTGACAGCGAATGGGACAACCACTTCGCCGGTGCTCCGCGGTGTGTGGGTGATGAGGAAAATCTTGGGTGACCCGCCACCTCCACCGCCTAAGAACGTGCCCACCATCGAGCCCGATATTCGCGGTGCGTCGACGATTCGCGATCTGCTTGCCAAGCACACCGAGTCGGAATCGTGTGCCGCTTGCCACGCGCGGTTCGACCCGGTTGGTTTTGCGTTGGAGAATTTCGACGTGATGGGTGCCTGGCGCGATCGTTACCGCGGCCTGGAACAGGGCGACAAAGTCACGGGTATCGATCCAGCCGGCCACCCGTTTATTTACTTTGTGGGACCGCCGGTTGATTCCGCGGGTCAACTTCGCGACGGACGCACTTTCCGCAACATTCAAGAATTGAAAATACTGCTGGCAGCCCAGCCACGGCGACTGGCCAAGAATCTGTTGCACCAGTTCACGCTGTACGCCACCGGAACGCCCGTCAGGTTTTCCGATCGCCAAGAGATTGAAGCGATTCTGGATCGATGCGAGGCGGACGGATACCAAATACGGGATTTGCTACGTGAATTCGTAACAAGTGACGTGTTTGCGGGGCCTTAGCAGCCTTTTGAAAAGCCAATTGTGCAGGCCGGATCAAGCGAAGTGCTGCTCCGGCTATCTCAGTTTTCCCTGAGATGCACGTGCCGCAACATCGTCGCTTCGCTCCTCGGTCCGGCCTACTCGTTTGTCAACCGGGTACGGTTTGTTATGTGAGCATTCGACGAGAGCCAAGCAATTTAGCCAACCACGACTTTGGCTTGGCCGGCGTCATCATCTCGTTAAGCGATTTGGGGCGTTCTCTCCGTCCACTGGTTACGTTGTTGATGATCGTCCGCACGTTTTGATTCACCTTGTCGCTGGCGTCTAACTGCAACGCCCGCTCGATGGTCTGTAACGCGTTGGAGACTTGATCGCTCAGCAGTTGGATGACAGCAAGATTGCCGAGAAGTTGAATATCGTCCGGCTCAAGGGCGACAGCCTTCGTGGCAAGTTCCAGGGCTGTCGCAAAGTCTTCATCAACCAGGCACACGCCGGCCCATTCTTTCAAGATGACAGTGTTGGTCGGATCCAGTTCGAAAGCTCGACGAAGCGAGGTGGCTGCCCGCTTGTTCTTCCCGACTGCGAACCACGCCATCCCCAACCCCAAAGCCACGTTGGCGGAGTCCGGATGCTTCGCTGACAATGCTTGCAGTTTCTCGATTTCACGCGTGATGACCGCTCGATCATCATCTTGGAGCGGCGGCATGCCGGGTTCGCGTCGGTGCTTCCAAATCGTGTCGAACGCCTGCCGAAACACTTCTTTGCTCGTTTCCGTTCGCCTTGCGTGGTAGACCAGCTTTCCGGTCGCCTTTTCACGGTACACGTCAATGGAATCCTCCCGTCGCACAAACTCGAAATTGGCTTCAATCTCCTCGGCGCTGTAATGCTGGACCGCCGTTGGCTTGTCGCTCGCTGGGGCAATTACGGTTCGCGAATCAGAGCCAACGATGGTAGCAATCAGTCGGCTCTCGTATTCAAAGAGGATCAGCCAATCGCACGTCGGATGAACCGATTTGTCGTGGCACTGTACGACAACAAAATCCGGGTCGGTGGTGTCGCGGTTGAGCCCGCGCAATTCGAGTCCCTTGGCGAACTCCTCAGCATCGATCGGCGACATGAAGCTTGCCTGCGACAAGCGGTCGTCGGAATAGCTCATTGCGTTGGGTGCAATCGATTCAAAGTTCGCTGCTCCACCATCCAAACAGCGATCAAGTGCATCATTCCGAATGACGATGGCGGTGCATTGAATTTGAACAGGCAATGTTGATCCATTTTTCTGGAAGATTGTCACACGTCGTCACGTTGCTTGCGGGCAATCTTCTCACAGTAAGGAAGCCTGCATTGTATGGTATGCGATTCGTCGGTGGCGCAGTGACGATAATAAAATGCCAACGCTCACTCTGTTCGGCTTATAATCATCAGCATGTCCACACACACCTATTGCTGCGAACGCCGCCGTTTTCTTCGCGGACTTGGCGTCAGTCTTGCCTTGCCGATACTGAATTGCATGCGGCCGGCAGTCGGCGCAGAACAGAATCAGATCTATCCGCGGCGAATGCTGCTGATCTCGAACAATCTTGGCGTGCTGCCGGACCCGTTCTTTCCGCAGGAATCAGGCCAAGACTTCAGGCTGTCGCCGTACCTGGAAGAGTTACGGGATTTCCGTGACGACTTTACGGTGTTCAGCGGCTTATCACATCCGGCTGTCTCCGGTGGGCACTCCACCGAAAACTGTTTTCTGACGGCCGCCAAGGATCCCACCGGCAGCGGCTTTCGGAACACAATTTCGCTCGATCAGTTCGCCGTTCAGCATCTTGGTCAACAAACGCGTTTCCCAACGCTGAATCTGGGTGTCAATATCGACAAGTCCAACCGTAGTCTTTCCTGGACGCGCGATGGTGCGCTGCTTCCAGCGGAGGATCGGCCCTCAGCGCTGTTTCGTCGCATGTTTGTGCAAGGCAGCAACGCGGAGGTGCGGCGGCGGTTGTATGAATTAAAAAATCGCGGCAGTATTCTGGATGCGGTCCGCAATGACATGCGAAGCATGCAAAACAAACTGGGCGGCGAAGATCGTCAGCGACTGGAACAATACGTAAGCTCAGTACGACAACTTGAACTGCGGCTGCACATCGCCGGCCAATGGGAACAGAAACCAAAACCGACCACGGAGCATAAACCGCCAGCGGACATTCTTGATAAATCAAAGTTCTTTCCCAAGTTCGAATTGATGCTTTCGATGGCCCAGCTTGCCTTGGAAAGTGATTCGACTCGGATCATTACTTTGATGGTCGATGGTTTTGCCACGCCCGTATTTGAAATTAGCGAGCAGGAAAAGTCGCTCAATGGCTATCACAACCTCAGTCATCACGGGCAAGCGAAAGATAAGATAGCGCAGTTGGAGCGAGTCGATCATCGTCAGATGCAAGTGCTACGACGGCTGATCGAAAATCTTGCGGACAAGCCGGATGGCGACGCACGATTGCTTGATCACACGATGGTGCTGTACGGCAGCAATATGGGAGACGCCAACGTACACAACAACACCAATCTGCCAATTCTGCTCGCCGGCGGAGGCTTCAAGCACGGTCAACATCTGGCATTCGATCGCGACAGAAACACGCCGCTGTGCAATTTATACGTCAGCATGTTGCAGCGATTGGGTCTCGAAACCGACATCTTCGCCAGTAGCACGGGAACGCTGACGGGATTAGAAATGTAGCAGCCGCTGGCAGCAGCCGTTACTGCACACAGGGCGGTCTTTGCTTGCGCGATTGGTCCAAGATCGTCGCCGGCTGGAGACTCACAGCAAACGTGCCACCTGAATCGATCGCTGGAAAAAGAATCGCAACTAAGGATTGAATGATGAAGTACTGCATTAGTCTTGCTGGTGTCCTGATCGCCTCGGTTGCCTTGGGTCAGACGGACGAAGCGAGTCGGTTGCTCGAGGA
This sequence comes from Pirellulaceae bacterium, assembly GCA_041623895.1. Taxonomy (GTDB): domain Bacteria; phylum Planctomycetota; class Planctomycetia; order Pirellulales; family Pirellulaceae; genus JBFJVZ01. Next base: position 9,281 of record JBFJVZ010000145.1, read on the forward strand.
AAGTGAAACGACCGGTGGATTGGTTGTGCACGTCAACTGTGGCAGCGGTCAGTTGACGGGGGCTTTCGCCGATGCAAATCCGTCGGTCGTGGTCCATGGACTCGATGCAAGTCCAGCGAACATTAAGCAGGCACGCGAGCACTTTCAGACATTGCCATCGGCCGAACGAATCTCTGCGGAACTTTGGACGCGCCACGATCTGCCCTATGCCAACAACCTGGTGAATTTGTTGATTGCCGAAGATGCAGAATGGTTATCGACAAAAGAAGCGATGCGAGTGCTTTCACCCGGCGGCGTGTTTTACCGAAAACGTGATGGCGGCTGGGAGCAACAAATCAAACCGCCGGCGTCCGCCGCCGGTGATTGGACTCACTATCAGTACACCGCCGCCAACAACCCTGTTGGCGCCGATTCGGGGGTTGGCTTGCCCAGGCATTTCCAGTGGTCTGGCAAACCGCTATGGTCCGCGGCCCACGAAAGCATGGCCAGCCTGAATGCGATGGTCTCGGCCCAGGGTCGTTTGTTTTACATCATTGACGAAGGCCCGCGGGCGTCGATTCAACTGCCCGCGGATTGGCAGCTGGTTGCCCGCGACGCACACAACGGAATCGTGCTGTGGAAACAGCCGCTGCAGCAATGGCTGACTCGATACTGGCCTTGGAAAAGCGGTCCGGCGCAAATGCCGCGCAAGCTGATTGCCATCGGTGATCGGGTTTATCTACCGCTGGATATCAACGGTCCGCTTGTGCAGTTGGACGCTGCAAGCGGCAAACAACTGCAGACCTACGAAGGTACCTCAGCGGCGGAAGAAGTTATCTATACCGACGGAATCCTGTTGGTCCAAGTCGATCCTGATCCCAGCGACATGGCGGAGTTGGAGCGAGAGCGTCAAATGCGCCGTCATTTCAACTACGACAACCGTAACCGCGTCGTGATTGATCACGACAAAGCAAAACGCATCGTTGCCATCCGGGCTGAATCCGGCAAGCAATTGTGGACGCGAATCGGCCCCCGCGTATTGCCGCTGACCCTGTCGTCACTTGGCGGCAACGTCGTCTATCACGACGGCCAAAACGTCGTTTGCCTGAATCTAAAGACAGGCGACGAAAAGTGGAAATCGGAAAAGCTTGAGCAGCGACTGGCGATGCACTCTGAAGATGCGCCGACTCTGGTCTTGCACGACCACGCTGTCTTGTTCGTGTCCAACCGCAAGATGACGGCACTTTCGATGAAAGACGGCACGACATTGTGGAAATCGGATTGGACGCAGGGCGATTACCGTAGCCCCGCCACGATGATGTTGATGAACGATCTAGCGTGGTCGATGAATATCACATCGGCTCGCGCCCCGGGCACGTTTGTGGGGCGAGATCCATTGACCGGCGAAGTCAAAAAACAGTTTGACCTGCCACCCTTCCAGGGCATCGGCCACCACCGCTGTTACAAAGCGAAAGCGAGCGGCGACTTTGTGCTGCTGTCGCGGTCGGGCGTCGAGTACGTCAATCCGGCGACGCAAACATACGAAGAGAATCACTGGATTCGTGGTGCCTGTTTGTACGGCATCTTGCCGGCTAATGGCATGCTGTACTCCACGCCTCACGCTTGCGCTTGCTACATCAAAGGAAAATTGAACGGCTTTTGCGCGATGACACCCGGCGAAACCGGCCCGGCGCTGCCGTCAGACATCAGTCAAGCTGTGATCGAAAAGGGAATCGCTTTCGGTCAGCCGATCAACGCGAATCAGCGCGACGACGATTGGCCAACTTACCGGCACGATTTTCGCCGCAGCGGCCGTTCCCCGTATCCGGTCACCAGCGAATTGAAGCAGACGTGGAAGACATCCATTGGAGGTGATTTAAGCAGCCTGACGGTTGCCGCTGGATTGGTGTTTGTGGCCCAACGAGATCGCAATACCGTTCACGCCATCCGCACGACGAATGGCGAAAGAATCTGGCAGTTCACCGCGGGCGGGACCGTGGATTCGCCGCCGACGATCGACCGCGGACGCGTCTACTTTGGATCCGCCGATGGCAGCGTGTATTGTTTAAGAGCCTCCGACGGCGCGCTCCTCTGGCGGACTCGCGTCGCTCCGGCAGAACGTCGTGTTGTGGCCTACGGTCGCGTGGAATCGGCCTGGCCAATTCACGGAAGTGTGCTCGTGCAGGACGGCGCTGTGTATTGCGCGGCGGGAAGGTCGTCGTTTCTGGATGGCGGCATCAATGTTGCCAAGCTGGATGCCGAATCCGGTCGGGTTCTGACCAGTTACACCGCCTATGATCTGGACACCGAAGGAAAGCAACCACCACTGGAGGGTTCTTTCGACATGGCGGGCGCGCTGCCCGATATTCTTTCTGGCGACGGCCAGCGCGTTTTCATGCGGCACCTGTCTTTCGATCGCAATACGGTTTCTCCGCGCGAACCAGCACCGCATGCTTTTTCGCCGACGGGTTATCTGGACGACAACTGGTGGCATCGAACCTATTGGGTTTTTGGCGACGATACCAAAGGCGGCTATGGTGGTTGGTGGCAAGCCGGGAACAAATTGCCAGCCGGCCGTTTGCTGGTTCACGATGACGACTCGGTTTATGCATTCGGCCGCTCGTTCTATGCCGGCATGAATGCCGCGCAGTTTGGACGCGGCGAAACTTACATGCTGTACAGTGCCGAAAAGAAATCGGGGCCCGACCCGGATTATTCGGAAGCACTCCAGGCGCGACGGCGAGGCGAGGACATGCATATTGATTGGACGCAATTCCGTACGACGCCAATCAAATGGTCGGATGAGTTACCGCTGCATGCACGAGCCATGTTGCTGGCCGACCGCACGCTGTTTGTTGCCGGCCCGTATGGGGACGCGGTGCGATCGATGGATTCGTTCACCGGGAAACGTGGTGTTCGCCTGGCCGCGGTCTCGGCTGATGACGGTCAATTAATCGCCAACTATGAAATCGACGCGATGCCGGTCTTCGATTCACTCGCCGCAGCTGGAGGCCAACTGTTCTTGGCAATGAAGGATGGTTCGGTGCGGTGCTTTGGCCCCGATGGGACGGCGCTGCCAGCTGCGTTGTCGGACAAGATCGAGAAACTGCCCGAAGATCTGATGCCAGACGATGAAGAATATCGCCGCAAAGTTCAGCAAGTCATCGGACCACCGGCTGCGGCCAATTCCGGCGGAAAGCGGAAACCATTGCAGGGCAAGAACCTTGAGTCCAGGTTCGACTCTGTGGTTGGCGGAAAAGTCGTCGCCTCACAACTCGGCTATCGGTTCGGCGCGGGCGAGAATCAAGTAGCGTTAGCGATTCACAAACTTGAGGAGCCGATTACCACAAAGGCGCGCTGGACATTCCGCATGCAAGCCGCCGACGGCTACCCCAATCCGCCGTATTATCAGAATGGATTCCTTGCTTTTGGCGACGGATCGAAAGACCAGCAATTGATCAAGTGCGGGATCCAATTCGTGCGTGGTATCGCCGCGATCACTCAGGGGCCGACGTCAGAACAAAAGGGTCAGCGCGCAGAACTGAAGGGCAACATGGGCCGAGTTTTCGATCTCGATGTTTCAATCGATCTTGAAAAGCAGCAAGTGACCATGAAATCCGCCAACCAGACCTTGACGGCCAGCTTCAAACGCCGTCTCGAGTCGGTCACGCACCTTGGATTTGTTAGTTGGAATGCGGTTACTGATTTCTCGGAAATCGAGACGAAGTAGCCTGGTGACCGCTCAGCCGCCGCGACCGCTGGTTGTCGGCGGTCGGAAGGGGGAAATCTCGATCGTTGACTTTGTCAGGCACGGTTGTCAGAATCGTCTGCTGTTTCCTTTGCGGCGATGCACACGTTGTCGTGGTTGTCGTAGGACCTGTCCAAGATCGCCCGGACAGGTCCTGGCCTCGATCCTCTCTATGAAAAACGAAAACACTCTCGATTCGAAGTTCTCCAAAGTTGGGCGGTCTTGCGCGCACCTGGGGTGCATTCGCTCTGCAGGTCGTTTTGGCGCGATGTTCTGACGGCATTCTTGTTGGCCGCAGTTGGCGGCCTAAGTGACAGTGCCGATTCGTTCGGTGTCTGCTTAGGCTAGCGCTTTGTCAGGGTTAAGAATGGGGCTTTTCCCCCCCGACGTTTCGTTTTGTGTCTCAGTTCGTTCAAGGTGATCGGTAATGGATAATTCCCAGAGTCTCGCGCTGGTACAGCCTGAGATTCCTGAAGGGTCCAAGCGGTCGGTCCCGGGCGACAACCGGGGACTTTGCCTAACCCCTGGGGTCGATAAAGCCATCCGCGATTTGCTCGAGTCGGGGTCAATACAGCCTGAAGATCATCGAGTCGGTTTGGACTCCGAACGAGAAATAGAAATGGAGTCACCTGCGACGCTCGCAAATACGTTTCGATTGGATGGAGTCAGTCAACGATGAGGTTAACTATCGGCCTGACTTTGCTGGTCGTAACGGTTACAAGCCTGACCTTGCGTAGCGAGGAAATCAGCGGCTGCGATTTGTCCGCCGGCTGTGACAGCTGCGAACGTTGCCCGCATCCCTGGGTCGTCTCGCGACAACCGGCGTGCAGCTGTGCGCTTCTGGATTGCCTGACCGATTTGGGTGCATCGATCGACAACGGCGGCAATTTTAAGATGCCCGTGACCGGCGGCGCTTACCACTGGTTCCATCAAAGTTTGATTGGACGCCAGGGCGGTTACGGCATTCCTGGCCTGCGTGGCACGTACTTCTGGTACTTGTACGCCGATCCGGAATACACCACGGCGGGCGGTAACAAAGTGGGCGGCCATCTGGAGCTTCGCTTACGCGAGACCGGCACGTTTCGCACTTTCGTCGACGATCAAGTTTGGCCTTGGGAACTGTACGGCTACATTCACAACGACGACTTTGGCACGCTGAAAGCCGGGCAACTGTTCACGCGTTTCGGCTTGTTCTGGAATGGAGTCTTCTTCGGTAACGCGGCCTACTTTGACGGGCTCAAGCTGGACGCCGACTATGGTGTCTCCTGGGAAAAATCGACGGCAGTCAATGACTGTCTAAGTGTCGAAAGCTACTTGCAATTCTTCTTTCACGAAGATCAGAGCAACGGATCTTTTGGTGGGGCCGATGCCGAAAGTGTTGTCGGTTACAGTGAGGAAAACACCGGCTTCGCTCGACTGGTACCAACGTGGACGTTTGCCGATGGATCGCAATTTGCGCTGGGCATGTCGGGAATGGTTGGCAGCATCGACAGCAAAATCGCGTTGCCGGACGAGACGGTGTGGGCATACGGCGTTGACGGAACTTACACCATCGGACCCTGGAAAGCCTATTTGGAAGGCTCACAGACTTTCGGCTTGCGTAACCCAGTTAGCTACATTTCCGGTGGACCGAGCGACGAGCTGACCAACGTGCTGAGTGGCGTTCAATACACTCGAGGTCCCGTCACCTATCATTGCTCTTATTCGAATTCGATTTACGAGAATCCTTACGCGGTTCAAAACATGGTTCTGACGGGAGCCACGGTCACGTTAACTAAGCATGTCGACCTGTACGTCGAATGGGTGCATCAGCGCGTCGATAATGCTTCGCTTCCGGGGCGAAACGGATATTTATTCAACGGCATAGAGTGGGTCATTAACTGGCATTTCTGACATGACAGACATTTACGGAATTGATGCCGAAGGATTGGTGTTTGTAGCAAAGGCAAGGGAGATTGCCGACGAGATTCAAGAGCTTGCCGGCGAAGTGGACCGCGAGGCCCGGTTTCCGAAAGAGGCGGTTGCGAAACTTGCCGATCAAGGATTCTTTGGCCTTTGCATTCCCCGCGATGACGGAGGCAGCGGGCAGCCGCCCAATGTGTGTGCCGGCGTTGTCGAACAGCTGGCGCAGGCTTGCCCGTCGACAGCGATGATCTTTGTGATGCACGTTGCCGGCGCTCAAATGATCGCCGCATCACGCACCGTCGCAGATCGCGAAACATTGCTGGGCGATGTTGCCGCCGGCAAACATCTGACCACGTTGGCTTTCTCGGAACGCGGTTCGCGATCCCAGTTTTGGGCACCCGTTTCACAGCTCAGTGACAATGGCAGCCAGGGCTACGTGACAAACGCGACAAAGTCATGGGTGACGTCAGCCAATCACGCTCATTCGTATGTCGCCAGTGTGCAAAAGCCGGGTGCCGCTTCGCCTCTGGAATCAACGCTCTATTTGGCTCGTCGCGGCGCTCCTGGAATGAAGGTTGCTGGAGGATTTGATGGACTGGGATTGCGAGGCAACGATTCCGCCGCCGTAGAAATCAACGACCTGGTTGTGCCGGAAGCCGACCTGTTGACGCCACAAGGCGAAGGTGCAGCGTCGATGCTTCAAGTCGTGTTGCCCTGGTTTTCCGTTGGCACGTCGGCGATGGCTCACGGCCTGTGTCTGGCAGCCATCAAGGCTACCCAAACGCATCTATCGGGCGAAGGTTTTTCGCGCGACGGCAGCAAACTTCGCGACTTACCGAATTTGCGGGCCAGATTGGCCGAGATGAATTGCCGAACTGAGCAGAGTCGCTCACTTTTGGGCTTCACAACGCGGGCCATGCTTCAGCCGGACGAGCAAACACCACTGTATGTCTTGCAGTCACGGATGGCGGCTATGCAAGCGGC